>JALVGO010000262.1 GCA_027029065.1 Sulfurovum sp. | reverse complement strand
ACCAATACAGAGATGAATCTCCACCTCCCCTCCTTCAAATCGGGTCATGTTGTAATACATAAAGGAAACTCCATAGATATAGATTGGTGTTTGTCTCAATCCCCTTCAAATCGGGTCATGTTGTAATAAACTTAACAATTAAGGAGAAACAAAATGAAAGTCTCAATCCCCTTCAAATCGGGTCATGTTGTAATTGGTAAGAGAAATTTAAAAACCTAAAAATTAAGTCTCAATCCCCTTCAAATCGGGTCATGTTGTAATGTTGGAACAGCCACAAAGCTGAATGATGCATCAAGTCTCAATCCCCTTCAAATCGGGTCATGTTGTAATTTTTAACAGAATGGTGAAAAAGCCCAAAATGGTGGTCTCAATCCCCTTCAAATCGGGTCATGTTGTAATCGTTAGCGCAACGCATAGAAAGACTGGGACAGCAATGTCTCAATCCCCTTCAAATCGGGTCATGTTGTAATTTATTGCGAAATTTATATTTCATCAGCATCGGGTCTCAATCCCCTTCAAATCGGGTCATGTTGTAATAAAGATAAAAAAACAATTATGCCTCTTGCCGTATGTCTCAATCCCCTTCAAATCGGGTCATGTTGTAATTGGCGAAAAAAGACAAAATTGATTTTGTGTATGTCTCAATCCCCTTCAAATCGGGTCATGTTGTAATGCAGGTTGTGGAGAAGTCGTGAGAGAAGTGCAGAGTCTCAATCCCCTTCAAATCGGGTCATGTTGTAATAAACTAAAAAAGACCTTTTTCCATTAAGATCCAAGTCTCAATCCCCTTCAAATCGGGTCATGTTGTAATTTCGGCAAAATCCATAATTGCCATTTCAGCTAGTCTCAATCCCCTTCAAATCGGGTCATGTTGTAATTTAGAAATTCACTTTTATACCCCATTTGATTAAATGTCTCAATCCCCTTCAAATCGGGTCATGTTGTAATCTCCTATGGCGCAAAAGCCGCTCACGGAGATGGTCTCAATCCCCTTCAAATCGGGTCATGTTGTAATATTTAACAAAATTGATTACAGGACAAAAAATTTAGGTCTCAATCCCCTTCAAATCGGGTCATGTTGTAATGAAACCAAGTGATTTCTTTATTAAAAGTTTTAGTCTCAATCCCCTTCAAATCGGGTCATGTTGTAATTCGCATTTTTTAACCGAATGGTAAAAAAGCCTAAAAGTCTCAATCCCCTTCAAATCGGGTCATGTTGTAATGAAACAACAAGCGGAAATTACAAAATGGAAAATGTCTCAATCCCCTTCAAATCGGGTCATGTTGTAATAGCTCCTCTTCTCCACAATACCCCAAGCTATCGGATATTGTTTTCACAGTAAAAACTTAAATAAAACTTTGATTGTTGTCATTAAGATTTCTCTAAAAGTAATACTCCTGAAAAAGGCTTCCTTCACATCAGTAAAATCTTAAACAAACCTTTAAAGTTTTCGATAAGTTAAAGAGCTTTTCTATTATACCCTACCCCTCTTTACACAATCATAAAAGGGTCACTCAAATCAATACCGCATCCGAGTGTAATACCCGGTGATTTGATGCAATAAATACGTACATCATCTTCCTCCCTCTCTATCTCCTCTTCAATATCTGCTACAATTTTTGCTATCTGCTCTTTGGAGAGTTGACACCAAAATATTGAGTACTGCACCCGTATTGCTGCATGCTCAAGCAATTTGGCAACTTTTGCCAACCGTTTGGGATTGGCAATATCATAACAGATGAGATAGTCATGCTTTTTCATCTCTTCTTCTCCAAAACAATCTCTGCCTGGATGTAGCCATGATGATCGATAAGATAGAGTGGCGTTTGCTTTGCAATCTTGAGAAGGTCTGAGAGGCTCACCTTTATAGATGTAGCAAGATAAAGTGCTTCAAGATGTCTATAGGCGATCGTATACCGTCTCCCCTCTATTCCAAACTCCAAAAATTTTTTGTGGGGATAAAGCTTCACCCCTTTGTGCTTCAGTATCAAACGTCGCTTTGACATAACTGACTCCGAATATTGGCAATCTCTTTATCGAGTCGGGTCTCCAACTGATGATAAAAAAGTTTAAACTGTTTATAAATCTCTACGCGCTTCTCATAGCGCAGATAAACACCCTCACCCTTTTTTGCAAAATCTTTTTTCTCTACTACATTTTCATGAAAAAGTCGAAAAACCTCCTCATTGACCTCTGCTCTAAAAAGCTCCATCATGTCAGATGCCAATGCAAAATGCGATCGAAACGGCTTATGCAAAAATCCTATGGAGGGCTCAAATCCAAAGGTATAGAGACGAATAGCTATGAGATGATACAACAGCATATAGTAGTAGGAGAGCATGGCATTTATCGGGTCTTTAGGTGGTTGTCTGGTGCGCTTGTTACGGTGTATCCCCTTGGGAAAGAGCTTAAAGTAATACTGAAAATAGGTACGGGAGAAGGCACCCTCTATCCCAAGAAGTTGTGCCACATCTTTGGCATCCTCTATCTGCTCGATGAGAGCATCGCTCTCAAGCATCACATCATGTTCTTCCAACTGCCGTATATGAGAGAGTATTTTCTCTTTCAAAAAGTATCGTGCCATAGGCAAAGGGTTGAGTGCACTTTGGTACTGTGCCAGTTTGAGCTCTGCGTTATGTGCCTGGTGACTATGGGACAATGCCACACTATATTGTCTGCTGACTACCATCACAAAAATATTGGTTTTGGCAAGTGCAGTCAACACCTTAGCAGAGAGTAACGTATCACTGCGAAATAGCATCAATACATCTACCAAATGGAGCGGAATCTTCTGCAAACCTATATACAAAATGTTGTTTTTTACCTCAATCTGAAGTCCCTTTTTATCCAATATCACAATCTTCATACCACTATTACCCCTTCGTCATACTCTACAAAGTTTGCCCGCCCCAACACCATAGGCTCCCCTACCACTTCCACGATCAATACCCTGTCAACTTTGGGTTTTATCATCTCCTCGAGTTTGTTTACAATCTGCTCAATCTCCTTGGTATCTGCAGGCACATCGAGTGCACTCTTCTGCCCACCGATTGCATAGCCATAGAGAAACTTGGCTACTTTTTTGAGTCGTTTTGGTTGTGCGATATCGTAACAGATCAAAAAATCTTTCATACTTCCATCCTGAGATCATTTATCATATGTTAGCCCTTTACCTTGTCATATCATGTCAATAATGGCTATAATTGCACTATGAACGACTTTGCCAAATCACTCAAACTGCAACACTTCTTTCAGCACCATCAAGGTGAAATAATAGATAGCTACAATGAAACACTACAACAACTACTAGAGGTAGGACAACGCCAACTCGCAAGGGATCTTGAGACATTTGTAGCATCTTTTGATGTGATCGTCGAAACTAAAAAGGGCAAACGTAAAGCCTATATGCTTCCCAAAAAAGAGGATATATTACTCGAAGCCTTCCGCAATGATCTTGAGTTGGGGATCCTCTTTGAAATGGCAGAGGAGGCGATGGATGAGATGTTACAAGGTTGGAACCGATCTGCTCAAAAAGAGCAAAAGCCCTATCTCTTTTTCAATATGCCCTATGAAGATATCAAACAACTGGAGCAAGACGGCAATTTCCAAAGTCTCAAAAATGCTATTGAACGCCACGAATATCGTACCATCACGCTCAAAGGCAAAGATGCCAAACAGTTTGAAGATATCAAACCCATCAAACTCCTCTTTAGCGAAGGCAACTGGTATATCGCCTATATCGACAAAGAGACTCTTCGTATCAGTCGTATCAGCTTTATTGCGCAAGTGAAATATAGTCACAAAAACAGCTACCAACCAAAAAGCATAAGCCCCTATCTCTCATGGCTTAATAAGACATTTCAAAACAGTTTCTCCCGTTATGGTATCTCACCGCAAAAGGCACTGCTATATGCCAAACCCAATATTGCCCACTACTTCGAAGAGGGGATGAAACAGTTTTTTAGATCCCAACGGTTCGTTGAAAAAGATGAAAAAGGCGGTGTCTATTTTGAGGTAAGCTATACGCAAGAGATGGAGATACTCCCCTTTGTACAGCGATGGATGCCTGACCTGCTGATCGTCAAACCGGGGGAGTTGAAAAAGGCGTATAGAAAAAAATTGGAGGAAGCGTTAAAAAATCAATCTTTCACTGTAAGTTCCGATAAGGCATCGGCAAAATGATTTTCATAATCTCTTCGACGTATAGGAACGATACAGCACATTTTCGATCTATCGGTCTGTACGGTGGCTATCTCTTCAAGCAACGGTTTGAGTAGTGTGGTTTCATAGTTAAACCGCTCTGTACTTTTTTGCTGAATCATACCGAGTATCCCCAATATCTCGCTTCGCGTACACTCTTTACGCAAAACAGATATACCAAGCGGTATCGATGCCTCGTTAGGCTCATCGACAATATCAAAAGAGAGTGCTATCGCATCCTCTTCGCTCAACATCTCACGATATGCAAAAAATGCCAGAACACCAAGAGAGACAGCAAAAGCCACATCCACAGAGGACCAAATACCCCACAATATACTTTGCTCTCCCAATAGATAGCGAATCGATAAGCCACCGATCGTTAATAGAAGAAAAATTGTCAAATAGAGCTTCGACCCTTCAAACCATTTTTGCATCACACCCTCCTATTCATAGAGTCTAAAACGTATATGTTCAAAGACTGACTCTTTGAAAACTTTATCATCTCTTTGTCGCTCTATTGCTTTACGTATCGTTGTCGCATAACAACACGCCACTCCCAACGCCTTTAGTCTACGAACTGCCAAACAGGTCGCACCAAAGTCACCTTGCACCAGTGCTACATCACCCTCTTTTACATTTGATACCAACCATTCCCAAAGCGGTGCAAGTCTCTCCTCAAGAGATTCCTCCTCTGCGGGTATCTGCGACCAAATATATTGTAGCTCGTCGGGAAGCGATACAAATCTATCTACACCAAACCGTTTCATGGCATCCGATTTTTGTACCAGTGTAAGGGTATGGTTGAAGAGCATAAACATCCGTTTCATATCGCAAAATACCCCTCAAAATACTCCAAAAATCTCCCAAGCCTCTCAATATCTTGCTGATACTTCTCTTTTCTGTCACTATTTTGATGCACGATAGAGTTACGTATCTGTGAGATAGAGTCATCATATTTTGTATAGAAAAATTTACCATACTTATCATCTCCGATCGATCGCTTTGCCTCTTCTCTAGCAGCATGATTATTACAATCCTTCAATTTGGAGAGTTCACATGACTTGGTAATGATCGCCTCATATAGCGCAATATAAGAGAGTGCGTAATTCTTACTCTCATAGAGCCATTTGGCAAGCTCGAACTGAAAATCAGACTGTCTCTCCTGATCAAACCGTTTGGCTAATACTTCAAACTCATCTGAGAGTAGCCGCACAATTTTATTGTCGGTTTTTTGAAGTTTTTTAAGTTTGCTGTTGATATCTTTCATAAAGCCCCACAAGGCGTGCATATTCGCGATGCGAAAGGTATTGCTAAACTGCACAAGGACATTGGAAGTATCTCTATCCTCTTGATCCAAAAGTGCAGCAAGTAACCAACCGTCAGCATAGTGATTGAAGTGATTAATCGCCTTGATCCACTCTAACAGATCAAAAAAGATTTTAAAATCGATAATCTCCGATCTATCTCCGGCAAAGAGTCCATACAAAATCGCTTTGATAGTAAATCTGTCCGGTTGTAGCGATTTGAGAGATTCAAGCATAAAGATATTGAGTATCGGCAAATAACGAAAACCATGTGTCATATCGAGATAGATCTCATCACCCTCCTTAATATACTCTTTTATCTGCAAAAGCAGTTCAAAGTTATCCCATATCTCTTCACTCTTGTCGGAACTATTATAGTCAAGTAAAAACAGTTGACTCCCTTCTCTGCCAAGATAGGTATTGATCTGGGCTAAAAAAGGGGTCAGATCCTCATAGACTAGTCTCCCCTCTTTTTTCAGCACCGTAAGTCTGTCCATATAGGCTTCATCTTCACCACCATACTTAAAATAGAGGTTATCCCACATCGAACCACTTGTTCCGATAAAAATAATTTTATCAATACCATAGTGTTCAACAATCACTTGAGAAGTAAGGGTATTTTGGTACTCCTCACCTTCAAGCGTGTAGCGTGTTTCGACATAGTCACTATCACTATCTTTTCGAATGTCGCCTGTACCGATGGAGGTGATGAGTATTTTTGCCATTCTCTTACAACTCCTCAAATATCTCAAAGTTTCATTGTATTGGAAATATCCAACACATCCAATAAGATCGATGCGATATCTTCGATCTCTTCATCATCAAGTGAAGCGATTTTGCGCAAGAGATATTTGGTGTCCAAAAAACAAAGCGCATTGCACACGACAAAAGAGTCCTCTTCGAGCATATCTCGTTTGGTGATCTTATATCTAAACTCTTCGGTAAGCTTATCCTCTTTGGTTGAGATCGGTATCACGATGACATGGCTATAGATACTCTCTTTGATGGCAAAGTTGAGCTTATCGGTCTGAAAGATAAGCACCGGACGTTTTTTGCCAAAGGCAAAACTATCTCGACTCTTGCCAAAGTCGGCAAGATAGATATCCCCTTTTCTAATCATTGAGATACTCATCAACAGAGTGAATACCTGCTTCAGAGAATGCTTCTATCTCATCCTCCGATAGATTTGTTTGTTTTTCAAGAAGTCTCTTTTTCTCTTTTGCCCACTTTTCATACTCAATCTCTTTGATCAATTTTTGCATCAGTTTTTCATAGTGTGCAGGTACTACAAAGGCTTTGGTTAACTTGCTTCTGCCATCCACAACCCTCACTATCTCATTGCTTTGAGTGAGTAGTGTCGGAGTTGTTATAAGCTTTTTGACTCTATATTCAACCATTTTGGATCCTTTGTTTGACTTTGTTATGTATTATAGCATAATTTATAGTACTCTTTGTTCTTTGGAACCACATACGGATCGATACCACCGCCTTTTTTGCTCTCATTAAGTCTACTACCGAAAGATAGATCGTCTCGTCCCCGAAAAACCGAGATACCGTAGCTTTAATGATCTTGCGCTCTTTGTCGTTTAATCTCACCATATTGCTCCTGTAGTTTTACTCAACTATCTCACAGAGCACCCAGCCAAAGGGTATAAGGTTGCTCACAGCCCTCTCTTCTGTACCAAACATCCATGTCGTGGTCTCCTGATCCGCTGTTTCCCATTTGTTGGGTTTTCGTTTGGGACCACCTCCGCTAATCTTGACCTTTACTTGTCTCAGCCCATCAATCGTTACGGCTCTGGCTTGTGAATATTTGCCGACTCTCAATAAAAACTGATTCTCTTTGAGCTCGAAATCTTTATATTTCTCATAAAAACTGTCGCTAAAATACTCATTGGTAAAGTCATCCATATGACTGCCTTTAAAAGTAGCATACGGTTTGAACATCTGTTGAAAAATAGGAAGATAGTGTGCATTGGCTGCTTTTTGCAGTTCCACCATATTGGTACCATAAGGCAATCGACAATACTCGTCTTTAAAAGTCAGTGTTGTTTCAAATTCACTCTGGTAAGTAGCATCTGAATAGATAGTTTCCAATAGCGTGTTTGGTCCAAACTCATCATCTTCAAACCGCTCTTTATTGAGTGCATACCCTACCATCTCATAGACTCTCTTTGGTGTTGTGTCGGCAACACTCAATGTCTTCATGAACCCCATACCCGGATGAGACTCCTTAAGGAGCTTTTGGTACTGTTTTGGGTCATGCTTGAAAATATACTCCTGAAGTGCTGTCGAGATAGCCCCTTTTAGAGAACTTCCCGGGATATAGGCTCTGTGCGTATTGCCAAGTCGGATAGTTCGTGCAATCAGAAAATTGTTAAAGACTTTAGAAGGTGGTTTTCTTTTTCCTCCCTCTTGTTGTACAGCTCTTCCGATTTTATTTTGGTATGCGTTGGCGATACCTTTGGTGACTTGTACCTTGTGCGAAGATGCCTCTATCGCCATCTTTTTGTAGTGTTTGATGACACGATGTACGGCAAAGAGCGATTCGTATGACTTTGATTCGACTGCGTGAAGAAATTCTGCTTGTTGTGTTTTCTCCAATCTTTTGTAAAAATTCAGTTCATCAAACTCATACAGATACTTGCCATCGATGACAAAATTGGTCGGATCATAATGTTCACCAGTACCGATGTGCAACGGTGTCAATGCTGTAAGTTTTACTCTTGTGGATTGCATGAAGGCTCCTTGATAGGAAAGAGAATAGCATAGCCTTGATGCAGACTTTTTCCCCTCTCATCATTGGGATCTGTCTGCAAGACCAAGCCATCTATGGATTTGCCTGCGAAGTAGCGCACTTGTGTGTCACGATAGACAATAACCGATCCTGTCTCCATAAGCAGTAGCGGACGCTTGAATGGATTGGGTTTGGCTAAGCTACCACCAAATTTACCAAAACGAACAAACGGTTCATAGTAGATACGCTCTATGGTTTCATCCTGTTTGAGCATTGACGGGGAGAGTGTCATATAGGCACGGCTCTTATTTTTCCAAGATACCAACTCCGGTTTGGTTATCTCAAATCGTCCTTTGCCTGTCGATATATCTTTGCCGTACCCATGTTCTGAAAAGAGCCGAAGCAGTTCGATAAGCTCCTCATAAGAGAGTTGTCTCTCATCGAGCAAAAAATAGATATTTTTTGGTGTATTAAAAAAATACTCATTGCTACCATACGGTGCAAATACCCCTTCACCGGTACCAAATGTCTCATAATTGATACTGTTTTTTACGACAACTTCTGATTGATCTACTTTGCTTGTCACTTCAGACTCTTTTTTAGCATGCCCATAGCGGGCATGTTGCAAATCTTCAGGTGTAAGCCAGAGACGCTTGCGGTTCTCCTTCTTTTCTGTTGATTCTTCTCCCAAACAAGCAGAAGGAATTTTGGGTTTAGGAAGATACCCGTCATAAAAGGCATCAGAGACAATCAAAAAAGGAGTACCCTCTCGATAGCGCTCCAAAAGGGTTTCAAGCCTATCGTTGCCGTATCGATACCGTATCATCCAGCATAGATGCCCCCAGAGTGTATCGCCTTTCAGTGGCGTACCAAACGCTGAAAGGGGCTTTAGGGTGCCTTTGTAGCATTTCATGGTTATTTACCCCAACTTAAATTCGATTCTACCGTAGCCACGACTGCCACTGCCACCCAAATAGTCTTTCTCCAGAAGATCCATACCTGTCTCTATAATGTGGATAAATGCTCCCTCATCATCATCGGGCAGTACTTTATAGCGAATATCAAATGCAAACTCCACTCCAGCGGGTACCCGCTCTGTTTGTCGCGGGTTATTTGCTGTTCCTGAACACCTATCAATGACATTTTCAAATTTTGCTTCTGAAAGAGAGAGGACTTTTGCGTGGTGTTTTTGTCGCATCTCTTCTGTGATAAAGCAATCCCCCACACTCATGCGCGTTATACCATATGGGGTATTGGGGTTAGGATCACCAAACAACTTCAAAAGATTGACAGCATTGTCCCTGAGGGTCTCATCCGAGAAGGCTACCTCATCATCCATATACTTCGATGAGAAGGGTTTTCCCTCTTCTCCCTTGGGACGAGAGAGGTTTACAAGTCCAAAATGCCACTCCAGGAGCGATCGCATTTTGCCTTTTATGGAACTGCCGGGAATATATGGCTCACCTGTATTGAGGTGTTTAATAACCTGGTTGTCAATACCTCCGATCTTCATTGTATCATCACTACCACCGATATGGAGTCCGCTCAAAAGTCTGATCTTTCCTGTAATTTTCTCTATCTTCATTAGTCTCTCCCTTTAAAAAATCCAATCACTGCCTCAAAAAAGAGTTTAAATACCTCAAACCGCTTCTTTCCCTCTTCATCGGGCGTAATCTGCTCAAGAGACTGCTCCATCATCTCCTGGAATTCTCTGCTGACCACTCTTCTGTTAACACCATATGCCACCTTGGAGTTAAGCATCTTGATAAAAGGGTAGGTATTTTCAAACCCCTCCCTTTCACTCTCCTCCTGCAACTCAAGCACCCGCTCATAAAAGTTACGTATTTGTGTCTTTTTAGTGCGGTCGATCGCCTCTGCCCACTCTTTTGCTGTTGTGTTAAGCAACTCTTTATCCTGTTGCAAATCCAAAACAATACGCTTAGCCATGCTGCCTCCTTTTATAAATATACTCACTCAACACCATTTTCGTCTCCTTTGGGTACTTTTCGATCATCTCATCCAGTGTATTAATAAGTGTCTCAGGCAACTTCTCATAGTTGCGTCGGATCGTATAGGCAAATTTCGATTTCCAGATAGTATCTTCAATACTGCCGTTTTTCACCCGTTTGCTCATCTCCACGAACTCTAGCACACGATACAAAAATGCCGTATCAATGATCTCTTTATCTACCTTATTGAGCTCATCAGAAAGACCAAGATCATCCAAATAGTCGTCCCATTGTGTCGTTTCACCAAAAAGAGTGATCGCATCTTTCCCATCGATCGCCTTGGCATTCTCCAGTGCCTCCTCAGCGGTATGTGCCACAAAGTTGATCGGCTTGGAGGGTTTGACCATTACCATACCCACGGAGAGAGTAAGCGGACTCCCCTCGGCAAACCGTATAAACTCCTCTCTCAATACTTTGCTAAACGCGAGCGTCTCATCCCACGCACCCAGTACAAAGAGGTCATCCCCGCCTGCAAAGACGGTATAGAGCGGTTTGCCCTCCATCAAAGTTGCGGTGCAGACGCTAAAGAAGTAGTCTGTCATACGGGCAAAGAAGTTAAAGCGTGCAAATGAGGCTGTCACTTCATTCTCCGGGTCAAGTATAAAACGCCCCATATTGTCTACATCGCCTTTGAGTGCCATCAGCGCCTCTACTCCGTGTTCCCGCCCCGTCTCGCTACTGCCCTGGGCTACACTCTCTTTGGCAAGCGCTTCAAGGGTAACGATATCACTCCCTTTGGTGCTGACATAACTGGAGAGTTCCCACTTGGCATAGCCGTTGAAGTCCGCCTCTTTGGAGATATCGTAGATGGCTACGGCATTGTCAAAGCGTTTGGGCTCTTGGGAAAAGTTGAGACAAAACTCTCCAAAGATCGGTATCTGTCCGCTCCCTTTGGAGATGGTAAGGTAGTGCGACTTTGCCAACTGCTCACCGATACGCACAAAACTATGACACTGATCGCACGCTGTATCACCGTAACTTCGCTCTACCCCTTTGCGTCTTGAGCAGAATCTGCATTGGTTTTGGTTGGTCAAACCCTCATCGATCGCAAGTCTCGGATCACGACGAGGCAGGTCAAACTTGTGGTACTTCTGTACCTCTACCGCTTGGGCGATGCGTTTGCGAAGAGTATTTTTGTACCGTCCCGGCTCGATAAAGTCTGCCAACGCACACGGTACACCGCTCAACCCCATGCCAGTCAAAGCAAAATGCTCTGTGACAAAGAAGTCGTTGAGCTCTGCTTGTATCTTGGCAAGTGTAGCGACCACTTCAGGGGTATGGATACCGAGTATCTCAAACTTTCCGGCGTGTGTTGAGATGATACTCTGATAGCTTAGCCCCAATCGCTCCACCACATAGAGTGCCACAATATGGTTGATAAGTTGCACATAGGCAGACTTGGCACGCAGGAGTTTGGCTGCTTTGGCAGTGGGCAGATCACCAAAGATAAACTGCTGAATACCGAAAAAATCCCCTGCAATGTAGAGTAGTTCCTGGGCTTCGGTATCGCACGGCTTGCCTTGGTAGTAGTCGAGAATATTGGTATTGCCTTGCTGTTGCAACAAGTAGATTGCGGAAGCAAAGATCGCCGTGGCTCTACTGTGGTCATAGAGCGGGATATTGGCTTTGACAGGATCGTATGCTCCTTGTTTGAAAGTTGTTGATGAGGGGATAAATGTCGTAAACTTTTTGAGCAGATAGTCGATCGTGAAACTGTCGCTCATACTGTTACCATACTGCTTTATCTCCTCCAAATCGTTGGCAAATGCCTCCCAAAGCCTATCATACTCATCTGCCTCAGCACTCCCCTCTACCGCAAAGATATTCTCAGGAGAAAGCGGAGCTATCTTGAAGCGTCTGGCTTCATCAAAGAGATGCCATAGGCGTTGCTTGCGAAAATCCTCTTTATCATACTGAGCATTATAGGCATCAAACTTTTCTCTCTCAAAACCACTCGCCATCCTGTCAGCTGCGGCGATAACCCAGTGCAGGTCGTTTTGGGGGTTGTGGTGCATTGCAGCGGCATCACTCATCTCATCTCCGAGATTAAATGCCATCTCTTCCAAGATTTGTGCCGTATAGGCAGCATGTCTGTAGCGATATTCACGGATTGGGTATGCCCCCTCCCGCAAAGCATAGCTCTCTGCCCTCTGTCCAAACTTTCCAATATCGTGTAGCAACCCTGCCAACGCTACCAAATCCACTTCTCTCATTGACATCATCCCTTTCGCTTTTTGTACTCACATGTTATAGTAGCACTTTTTTTCGTCATATTTTGTCTACTACTTCAATTTTTCCCAATCCAAACACCGTCTGCTTCCCCACACCGATCAATTCGCCGAGTTTTAGCAGTCGGTAACTCTCCGTATCGACTCCTGCAAGAGTCATCTCTCCTAACATACCGCCGATTTTCAGTCTACCTTTTTGTCGTCCGCTATATCTCGTAAGGTCTTTGAAATGAACAAAATTATCCACTATCCTACCCTGTACTTCAAACGGTAGGCGTGCACGTCCTCTACCCTCCAGCATCTCTTTGCGTTGATAAAGTGAGTTGATAAGGCTTCGTAGATCGAGATGCTCCGCGTTTCGGACAAAGCGGTTGTTTTGTTTGATACGAAGCGGTGTGAGGAATTTTAGGGTTATAGTAGACACACTTTTCTGTGGAGGCTGATATACCATTACAGGTGTTTTGGGAAGAAGGATCTTCTCCTCTTTGACAACAGGTATATCATTGACAGAGAGTCGATACTCAGAGATTTTTGTACGCTCTTTTCCAAGCCCATTTTTTGTCAACATCATATGAAGTGCCGAGACAATAAATGGGAGTTTGTCCATCGCCTTCTCAAAGAGATAGAGTGAAACATCATAATAACTTTTACCAAGCTCAAAGTCCAGCCGGTATGGATGATATCCATTTTTAGCCTCATAGAAATCGTAGTAGAGACAGTTGTGTGCAGCAAAACACTCCTTACACTCATAGGCAGGGTTAATACAAACAACCTTTTTGAGTGTATATCCAAGTGCTCCCCTGATTTGTGAGCCAATAAAATATGGTGTATCGAAAGGGGCAGTAAAACGGAGTGTTATCTTGGTATAGTACATAGCATCATTCTTCCTTCCTGAAAAATTCTATCTTTTACGCACTTAATGATAGCTGGGGAAGATGACAGATCCTGTCGAGAAAAAGTCAAAGAGGAACATCAGTCCACGAAAGACGAAAGAGTGCCTCTAAACGATGATCCCGCCTCCAAGCAGGCGATCACCATCGTAAAAGGCGGCGGCCTGTCCTTTGGCAAGTCCAAAGACCGGTGCTTTGAGGGTAACAGTGCCGCTATCACCGTCTATGGTGATATGGCAGGGTACTGCCGTGGTACGGTAGCGTACTTTGACCATGCAGTCAAACTCTGTCAGCTCTTCAAAGAGGTTGACCTGTTTGATCTTGAAGTCGTGTACTTCCAGCTTCTCACGGGTTCCCACAACGATCTGATTCTTTTCGGGTTTGATATCAAGGACAAAATGCGGGTCGTGCGCACCGTTGACAAAAAAGCCACGGCGCTTTCCGATGGTGTAGTGCATATAGCCTTTATGTGTACCTACTACATTGCCCTCGGTATCGACCGTCTCGCCCGGTTGGTCGATGTTCATATGGTGTGCGAGTACCTCGTCATAAGTGTTTTCCACAAAACATATTTCGCTGCTCTCCGGCTGGGTAGCGAACTCTTTGAGCGCTTCAATGTTCGCGGCAAACACCTTGACATCCTCTTTTACCCATGTACCAAGTGGGAAAAGAAGACGGGGAAGTACCTCTTTTTTAACTTCACACAGAAAATAACTCTGGTCTTTACTATCATCTTCTGCAGCATAGATAAACGCACCATCACACATTAAATAGTGTCCCGTAGCAACCTTCTCAATACCTATACTGTCTGCAAATGCGATCATTTCACCAAACTTAATGGTACGGTTACACATCACACACGGGTTGGGTGTCAGCCCCTGTTTGTAGCTTTCGACAAAATAGTTGTAGACATTTTCATTGAAAACGCTGCTCAGGTCATGAAAATGGACTTTGATGCCAAGATACTCTCCCACCTTCTGCACTTTTCGCCAGTTCTCTTCGTGGTATCCGGGTTTATCATGCAGCTTCATATAGACACCTTCAACCTCATAGCCCTCTTTTTGCAGCAAAACTGCCGTTACGGTCGAGTCTACACCGCCGCTCATGCCTACAAGCACTTTGCCTTTTGGATTATCCTTCATTGACATCCCCGATAAATTTTTCAAGCAGATACTCTTTGCTTGCGACCAGCAGATCGTCAGGCACCTCCTGCCCGATGGAGAAGTAGCTCATAGGAAGTTTGTAGAGCAGCATAAAGTTCAGCAGCGTACCAAAATGGCGTGTCTCGTCAAACTTGCTGATAATCACCGAGTCAAGGTTGAGGAATGAGAAGTTTTGGTAGATATCGTCCATATCCTCATACTTGATCGTTGCAGGCAGCACAAGATTGACCTCCAGTACCCTTGGCGTCTCTGAGGTAACAAACGCTATGGTTTTGACAAACTTGCTGGTATCGTACGGGGACATTCCTGCTGTATCAACCAATATAATGTCATACCCTTCCAGTGCCTCAATATGCTCCTGAAAAGATTCAGGGTTGGGTACGGCAAAATGCTCTATCTGCATGATCTGCGCGTAGTGTGAAAGCTGTTCGATCGCTCCGACCTTGTAGCTGTCGAGGTTGATGAGGGCTACCTTGTAGGGACGATCGAGCAGATAGGCATACCGCGCGGCAAGTTTTGCGATGGTGGTGGTTTTTCCGACACCGGTTGGTCCTACCAGCATCACAATCTTGGGTGAGGAGAGATCCTCCTCTTTTGTCTGCAGGGTCTCATCTATCTCTTCGAGAAGGTAGGAGACAAGCAGTGACTCGTCAGCAATAATGGGGGTTCCTACCAGTGTAGCAAGTATGCCGTCGATCCACTTGGGGGCAATGCCTTTTTTAACAAAAAGATCTCTGATCTTCTGTGCGGCATTCTCCTCTTTGAGAAGCTCATCGGTAAGTTCATCTTTCATACGGTCAATCTCTGTTTTGAGCGCACCGATCTCACCAAGCATCTGTGCCTCCTCAGAAGCGGACTTTGGCTGAAAGTTCTCTATGCCGAATGATTTTTCCCGAAAGAGCTCTTTGTCCACAGCAATGACCACTTCGGCACGGATCTGTCCGTCATCATACCTAAGCTGTTTTGCCGAAACGATCTCAAGATCGTCCGTCCCGTACTTCTCTACTGCCTGTGCAAATGCCTCTTTGGGACTTGAAGCCACAAATGTTTCGTTGATCATCATCCTGCCTTTTTCATCATCGAGAGCGGTATGAGTACCGAACTGCGCACATGCCATCCCGGATGCGGCAGTGTCAGTCGTTTGCTCTGCATGGTTATATCATCATAAAATATCAGATCGATATCGAGTGTTCTCGGCCCATCTTTAAAGAGCCGTTTTCTGCCAAAACGCTTCTCTGTGCGCAGTGCATACGCCAGCATCTGCGCAGGTGTCAGGTCTGTTGCCACCAGTACCACCGCGTTGTAAAAGTCCGGCTGCTCTGCATAGCCAAACGGCGGATTGCGCAGTATGGGCGATGTTTCAAGCATCTCCACAAACCCGCTCTTTTGCCAGACCACAAAGAGACGCTCAAAACGCCGTACCACATCACCGATGTTTCCGCCTATGCCCAAAAGTACTTTGTGACGCTTTTTGGACTCTTTTTTTGCATTATAGGGAAAATGCGGGGTAAAAATCAATGTTAATGCATCATTTAGCTTTTTTCTTTTTACCATCTTTCCCTACCTGAATCCTAATAAACAAAACAAAACAAAGCTTTTCGATAGAAAAGCATACCACAACTATTCACTATTCACTATTCACTCTTAATTCTCACAGCACCTTCGGTTTTCCGTTGACCATCGCCACCATATCTTCGATGCGGATACCAAACTCCCCGGGGATGTAGATACCCGGCTCGATGGTAAAGACCATGCCGTCTTCGATGAGTGTGTCGGATTTGGAAGCGATGTAGGGCATCTCATGGATGTCAAGCCCTACGCCGTGTCCGGTCGAGTGGACATAGTACTTTCCAAGCCCCGTTTTTTCAATGAGGTCACGCGTCAATGCATCGACCTCTTTTGCCTTCATGCCGCTGCGGGCTTTGGCAATGGCGTGGTCGTGGGCTTTGAGTACAGTATCGTACGCTTTTTGTATCTTCTTTTTACCAAACTGCTGCGCAGTACCGAATGCAAACTCCCTGTCCGCATAGACCGTGCGTGTCCTGTCCGAACAGTAGCGCTTGTACTTCAGTCCCGCATCGACAAGCAGCAGGTCATACTTTTGCAGCACCGTCTTTGTCGGTGTAGCATGGGGTTTGGCGGCATTGGCATTGACAGCAACGATCGGATCGAAGCTCAGGTCATACCTGCCGTAGTCGCTCAGTACCCCCTTTGCCATATAAGTCAGCGCGTACTCATCTTTGCCAAAACCGTTGGCAGTGATCTCTTTGGCAAGCTGTTTGAAGGCTTTGCGTCCAAGCTTTGCCGCTTTGGCAAGTATCTTGAGTTCCGCATCACTTTTGATAATGCGCTTTTTGTGTGAAAAATCAGGCTCTGCTACCAGCCTGCACTTGACCGCCGAAGCGATACGCTCAAACCCGAACACTGTCCACTCTTTTGGGTCATAGATGATCTTTTTGATCTTCTGCTTTTTGATCAGCTTTGCCGCTTCTGCGTAAAGATCGGCAGCGATCACCACCTCTGCCCCTTTTACATGCTCTTTGGCATCGACCGTATAACGTCCGTCTGTGATGAAGTATGCCTCTTTGCCAAACTGCAGATAGAGTGCATTGTCGCAGCTGTAGCCGCACTCATAATAGATAGCGTTTTCATCTTTAAGCATATAGTTCATGGGTTAGCCTTTTGCGGGTGGATGCGGTACAACGGTACACAGCTGTGTACCTGTTGCACAAAGGGGGAGGAGCTTACTGCTGTTGTGCCTGCTGTGCTTTTTTCATGGCAGCGACCTCATTGAGGATCTGCGCCATACCTACCATGGCAAGGTGATACCCGAACGGTCCCATACCCACGATCTGTCCTGCACATACCGGAGCAGTCAGAGAGGTGTGTCTAAACTCTTCTCTGGCGTGGATGTTGCTCAGGTGTACTTCGATCGCAGGGATCTTCACTGCCGCAAGCGCGTCACGGATCGCGATGGAGGTATGTGTGTATGCAGCCGGATTGATGATGATACCGTCCGCATCTCCCATACACTCCTGAATGCGGTCAACGATCTCACCTTCGAGGTTGCTCTGGAAAAATTCGATCTCCAGATTGTTTTGCTCTGCAAACGCCTTCATCTGCGCATGGATATCTTCAAGCTTCATAGGACCGTAGATGTTCTGGTCACGAACACCGAGCATATTGAGATTTGGTCCTTGAATAACGACTATTTTCATTTTACTACCTTCTTCATGTATAATTTAGGGTATTATTTTATCCAAATAGGTTTAAACCCAAGTACTTTACGTATAGGAACTTTATAGATGAAAATTATTATTGCCGATTATTTATATATCGACGGAAACTTTGTTGAGAACCTCGCCATTGCCTTTGAAAGCCGTATTGAGGCGGTAGACCTGCCCGAAAAACTGCTTGCACGCTACCCCGAAGCAGAGCTGATCCGTGCCAAACCCTACACGGTCATTTACCCCGGATTTATCAATACCCATGTGCATCTGGAGTTCTCCGCCAACCGTACTTCACTCAGATACGGTGACTTTATGCCCTGGCTTGACTCGGTCATCGAACACCGTGACGATCTGCTGCAGGCGTGTGACAATGAGATGATGACCAAAGAGTGCAATCAGATGCTCCGTTCGGGCATCACCTGTTTTGGTGCCATCTCCAGCTTCGGCACCGAACTGGAAGTGTGTGAGAGCACACCGCAGCGCGTGGTCTTTTTCAACGAACTCATCGGCTCCAATGCCCAGTATGCGGACATGCTCTACAACGACTTTCTTGAACGTGTCAAAGCCTCTCAGAGCTGCAACATGCAGAGCCGCATTACCCCCGGTATCGCCATCCACTCCCCCTACTCGGTACACCCTGTGATATTGCAGCGTGCCGTCACACTGGCAAAACAGCATACCATGCCGCTGACGACACACTTTCTGGAGTCTCAGGCAGAGAGAGAGTGGCTTGAAAAAGGCAGCGGAGACTTCAAAGTGTTCTTTGAAAAATTCTTCAACACCTCTACTCCGGTAACGACCATCGAGGAGTTTCTCCACGCCTTCGATACCTACCCTACCCACTTTGTCCACTGTGTACAGGCAAACGAAGCGGAGCTTGCCCACCTCAAAGCCAAAGGCCACACCGTCGCCCACTGCCCGCGCTCCAACCGCTACCTTGGTTGCGGACGGCTGGCACTGGAGAGCCTTGAAACATTGGAGCTTCCCTACACCGTTGCTACCGACGGGCTCAGCTCCAATGACTCACTCAACATCTTCGACGAGTTCAGAGCAGCGCTGATGCTGCACCACAAAGCCCCTGTCGATCTGCTTGCACGCAGACTCATCAAAGCCTCAACAGAAGATGCTGCCAAGGCACTGGGGCTCAACAACGGCTCACTCAAGGTCGGCAAAGATGCGGATTTTGCCCTCATCACCCTGCCTGAACTGCCCAAACGCCCCGAAGAGATCGCGCTTTGGACGCTGCTGCACACCAAAGAGGCGGATGCCGTTTATATTGAAGGAGAACAGTATGTTTAAAAAACTCAGCAATACTATCAAATGGATCGGTGAGCACTTTAAAGGGTTGCTCTTTCTGCTTATTGTTTTCATCATTCTCATGCCCTCAGCCGAAGCGCCGCTGAAAAAGCCGAATCTGCAGGAGATCAAACTCTTTGGTCCCATTATGGATGCGGAGAAGATCGTCAAACAGATAGAAGATGTCCGGAAAGACCCAAATATCAAGGGGGTACTGCTCAATGTCAACTCCCCCGGCGGTGCCGTGCCGCCCTCCATCGAGATCAGCTACGCGATCCGCAATCTGCAAAAGAAGAAGCCCGTCATCGCCTACGCTTCAGGCATCATGGCAAGCGGCAGCTACTACAGTTCCATCTTTGCCGGCAAGATCATTGCCAACCCCGGTGCGATCGTAGGCTCCATCGGAGTGATCATGGAGAGTGCAGACATCGAGGAACTACTCAACAAGATAGGGGTAAAACCGCAGATCGTCAAAGAGGGGAAATATAAAGAGGCTGGTACACCGACCAGAAAATGGACACCCGAAGAGCGTGCCGAACTCGAGCGTCTGACCAAAGATACCTACAAACTCTTCGTCAGTGACGTCGCCAAAGCACGCCACCTCGACATCAACGCTTCAGAAAACTACGCCAACGCCCATATCTTCCTTGCCTCACGTGCCAAAGATGCAGGACTCATCGATGAGGTGGGTACACTCAGTGATGCAAAAACAGAACTGGCAAAAACATCTGGTGTCAAAAAGGCTGTCTGGAAGCAAAAGGACAAACTGGAGTCGTTCATGGAGAAGCTCACATCTCAGGCGATATTTCAGATGCAGAGCTACTTTTACGGGCTGAAGGCAGCACTCCCGTACTAAACCGCCTCTGCCGCCTGCAGGAAATCTTCTGCGATAGCCTCTGGACCTTCAAGCCCTATCGATACACAGATAAGCCCTTCAGTTACGCCGTTGAAACGGCGTGCATCCTCATCAAAGTCGCTGTAGATGGTACTCTGCATATGGAGTGCCAAGGTACGGTTGTCACCGATGTTGGCGGTGAGTGTGGCAAGCTTGAGGTTGTCAAGCAGTCTGAATGCACGTTCAGGCGTACCGCACTCAAGTGTCTGATTTGGCAGTAATCCTTGATCTGTCCTGTAGAAGGTCTATGAGCCACAGAATCCTCTATAACAGAGCTATTACAGGTTATCAGCGTAGATTTAGAATTATTAGAAATCTTAGTTTTTGGGGGAGTTTTGTCAAGAGAGTTCAAAAGCCCGGGGGCTTTTGAGAAGGTCTTACTTCAGACCAGCAATGTACTCAGATACAGCTTTGATATCTTCATCGCTCATAGATTTAACCTGACCGTTCATCAGTGTACCCATACCGTGCTGGTTCAGTGTACCTGCTTTGTAACCTTTGATCAGTTCTTCAAGTTTAGCTGCATCCATTCCCTGGATCACTGCAGATTTACCAAGTGCCGCTTTTTCACCTTTTTGTCCGTGGCATCCTGCACACTTAGCGTACAGAGCTGCGCCATCAGCCATAAGAAGTGTAGAACCTGCGAACAACATTGCGATTGCGATTTTTTTCATTGTTTATCCTTTATTTTGAAATTGCGTGAAATTGTATCATGTATAATTTAAATTAAGAGACAAAATGTCTCATAAAAAAAGAGGCTCTGCGCCTCACTTGCAAAGAGAACTTAGCAAGATGGCACGTTACCTGAATCAGATGCATACTCATATGAGAAATCATAAAGATCATTGATGTATTTGTCTTTAAGCTTACCTGCTGCTTTAGAAGCTTTAGGACAGATTTTTACGATCTCGTCTTTGAATTTCCCAGCACCTTTTATCTTTTCCCACTCATCCTGAGTATGTTTTGTGGCAAACTTTGCACCGGAAAAACCACAAGAAGCTTTCAATTTTTTCATATAGATCTTCTTACCCTTCTCAACATTAGCAGATGCAGTTGTCGAGAGTACTGCCATACCAAGCAGTGCTGCAAGAGCCAGCTTTGTCAGTTTCGTCATTTTTTATCCTTTTAATAATTTTAAGACGTAGGAATCATAACATGCAATTGTGAAAAGATTGTGAATAAAAACGTGAAAGAGAAAGCAGTTTTGTTAAAACTGCTTCAGGAAGTTACAGAAATTGTTACCAGTTTCTCAACACTTGGGAACAACACCGTCACTGGCATACTTATAAGAGAAGTCATACACATGCTTCCACCACTTCTTTTTGATCTTATTCAGCTTTAGTCTCGGACATAGCTTTTTCGCTTCCTCCTGGAATTTTCCCTCATCCCAGATATCTTCCCATTCGGCCTGCGTATGGTTTCTTGCAAACCTTACACCAGAAAAACCGCACTTTTTACGAAACTTTTTCTTAAAGATCTTCTGTCCCTTTTTCGGGTTTGCCATGGTTACAGTCGGTATTGCCGACATGACAAAAAACGAAAGAGTCAACAGTGTCAGCATCTTTTTCATTTTCATTCACTTCCCTTGTTAAACATAATAAATGCTTATTACATAATATTGCAGCATTGAAATATTATAGCTATTTCAACTTATCAAAAACCTTAAACTTTTCCCAATAGATATCGATAGCTTCGTCCAGTTCTTTATCTGAAAGTGTTGTCGGTTTTTTGATACCGTATGTATCGATAAAAAGATCCGACATCACAGAGATACTTTTGGAGGGATTGTGCAGATAGTGTTTCAGCCCTGCCTTGACAAAACGTTCACTGCTGTAGATAAGAAGGTAGCTTTTGAACATCTCTCCAAGAGAGGTTGGCAGTGTTTTGTGGCATGGTACGCATTTTTGTTCAAAGATATCAGAGGGGAAAAGCAGTGTCATTACCGTAAACAAAGAGAGTATGACTTTTTTCATTGGGTATCCTTCCATTCAATGATCATAGTGGTTCCTTTTCCGGGTACTGAAACAGCATGGATGGCAATCTTGTACTCATCCAGTATCTTTTTGACAATACTCAAACCGACCCCAAACCCCCCTTCGCTTTTGTCAAAACGCATGTAGCGGTCAAACATAAACGGGATATTCTCCTCCTCTATCCCTCTGCCCGTATCACGTATCTGAAGACATCCGCTTTCAAGTATGATCTCTATCTTTCCGTTTCGTCTGTTATACTTGATCGCATTGGATATCAGGTTGTCTATGACCCGAATAAACTTGCGTTTGTCCATATAGAGATATGCCTCACCGAGTAAGAGTTTGAAAGTAATCCCCTTCGACTTTGCCAACACATCGAAATACTCGACCCTGTTGCGTATGATCTCTTTAAGGTTCAGCACTTCATTCTCATTTTGCTTCTCCTGTTCCAGCATCAGGTAGGTAAGGTCTTTGTAGAGTACCGAAACCGTTTTTGCAGCGATATTGATACGTTCGAGTTTTTTTCTGTTCTTCTCCACCATCACATCGGTATCCATCATCTCAATATTTGCCAAAATCGCAGAGAGCGGTGTATTGAGTTCATGTGTCGTATCTTTGATAAAACGGTCAAGCAGCATGATCGAATCACGCATCGGTTTAAGAAAGAGTTTTGCCAGATAAAGTCCAAAAAGCATAAAAATTATAAATGTTATTATACCATATACTATGATATGTCTCCAGATTCCACTAAGCCATACACCATCATCTTTCAGTTCAATCACCAAATAACGGGCACCAAGATAGAATGTATCGAGACTTTTGACATAGTGTATGTAGCCGCCGGTCAGGTAGATCTCTTCATCAAAATGGGTGTCATCCACTTTATTGAGAGAAAAAATTTTGTGATAGTCGATATCATAGATCGCAGAGGTAAACCGGGGATCACGCGGATACTTCGTACGCTCAGGAAAGAAGTGATGCAGTACCTTCAGCCGTTTTGTCTGAATGTAGGCATATTTACTCATTTCCGCACGCTGACTGGAGAACATCAGCTGTTTCTGACTCTCATAATAGTAGATAGAGAGTACCGTAATACCGAAGATTACCATGGTGATATAAAGGGTAAAAAAACGGTAAAGTGACTCTTTCTCACTTTTGAGCAACGAACTTGTAGCCCTGCTTTTTGATACTGACAATTTTTTCCTTCCCCACAATCTTTCGAAGATTCTTGATATAGGTTCTCAATGCCGAATCACTCGGCTCCTCTTCAAAGTCCCAAAGGTGCCGATAGATACGTTCGTGCGAAAGTACTTCACCCTGATGCCGCATAAAAAGCTGCATCAGTTTGGACTCTTTGTTCCCCAGCATCACATGTTCTCCATCTACGACCAGTTCACTGTTTTTGATGTCGTAGGAGATGTTGTCACTGATAGGCAGTATCTCTTTTGTATCATGAAAAAACCCGCGTCTTAGAAGTGTTTCAATGCGGATCAAAAGCTCTTTCAGGGCAAACGGTTTACGGATATAGTCATCACATCCGCTTTCAAATCCCCGTTCAAGGTCATCGACACTGTCCATTGAGGTAATGTAGATCGCCGGCGCAACCACTCCCTCCTCTCTGCTCTCTTTGAGAAGTTCCAGTCCATCGATACCGGGAACATTGATATCCAGCAGCAGCAGATCAAACTTTGTCTCATAGAGCTTGTCCTGCGCTTCGAATCCGTCATAGACAGAAACAACTTCATAGCCGTTTTCTTCGAGAAATTCAGTCACTGTTTCATTGAGTGTCGTATCATCTTCAAGCAGAAGTATTTTTTTTCTCATCACTGTACATCCATGCTTTTAATTGCTGTATTGTAACATAGTATTTTTATATAGATTGCAAGAGAGAATAGCAGCAGTATTTGTGTACATCGGGACACACACCCCTGATGTACTGTGTAGCAAAAATGCGTTACATATGACGCAAAACCCACTGTCGTATCTGGTCGGCACTCAACGCTCCGCTTACTCGGTCAACTTCTCTTCCGCCTTTGAAGAGAACCATTGTCGGAATACTTCTGATACCATACTGACCGCCAAGCTGCGGATTGGCTTCGGTATTGACCTTGAGAAACTGCGCTTTGAGCGGCAGTGAACGCGCTGCCTCCTCAAAGGCAGGTGCCATCATTCGGCAGGGACCACACCACGGTGCCCAGAAATCCACCACTACCGGAATGTCAGAATTGGCGACAAACGTACCAAATTTTGCCGCATCTACCTCTACCGGTTTGGCATCGAGCAGTGAGTTTTTACAGTTACCGCAGTTGGCTTTGGCATAGGTGTCTTTTTTAGGGATACGGTTTACCTTCAGACAGTGTGGACATACAACATTCACACTCATTTTTTACCTCCGGGTTAAACGAATTTCAGTCTTCTTTCATGTAGTGTAAGTATTATAGCACAGTATGAAGCGACAGAATGTACCTTTGGTTGCATTTTGTCTGCTTTGCTGGTGATAATTGTAGGGTGCGTAACCACGCACCAAAAAAGGATGAACAATGGCAGTAAAAGAGCTTATCGTAGGCGGTGGATGTTTCTGGTGTACCGAAGCGGTATTTGAAAGACTCAGAGGCGTCAGTGATGTCGAGAGCGGATACGCTAACGGTGAAGTCCCAAATCCTACCTACCGTGATATATGCAGCGGTACTACCGGATATGCAGAGGTGATCAAAATCACCTATGATGATGCAGTGATCAACCTTGATACTCTCCTTGATGTCTTCTTCGCAACACACAACCCGACTACCCTCAACCGTCAAGGAGCGGATGTGGGCACACAGTACAGAAGCTGCATCTGTTACCAGAATGACGAAGAGCTTGAAGCTGCCAAACGTGCCATACAAAGAGCACAAGCTGACTACAGCGATCCTATCGTCACCACACTTGAACCGCTCAAAAACTACTACCCGGCAGAAGACTACCATCAGGACTACTACCGCCAAAACCCCTTGCAGGGCTACTGCAACGCCGTCATCCCGCCAAAGATCGCGAAGCTGATGGAGAAATTTGGAGATAAAATAGCAGAATGATCCCTCTGTTCTTATTTTAATCCATATCTTTTTTTGAGTTCAACAATCTTTTTGTCACTGATGTTCTCCATATCCTTTTTGGAGTAGATCGTAACCAAAAAAAGTTTATCCTCACCGCTATAATAATAGTAGATTATGCGAAAACCACCACTTTTTCCTGTGGGTACAGAACTGTTTGCCAATCGTATTTTATAACAGTTATTTCCAAGATCAATGCCTGCTCTTGGATTCTCATTGAGAATTTGTGAAAGCCTCTGTAGATCCTTTGGCAAACTTTTATATTTTTTATAAAGTCTCTTAGCCCCTGCAACAAAAGGATCGAGTTTAACTATTTTCAAGTTCATCGATCAGATCATCCAATGTACCGAGTGTATTGACATCCAGTTTACCTTCCTGGATATCTCTTATTTGCGCAAACCCTTCTTCAATACTTTTGTAAACCCGATTCTCTTTCTCTCTTTGAATATATGATTTAATAGCTTCCATGATAATATCGGTACGGTTGACCGCATACTCCTCTGTAAAGGCATCAATCTCCTCAATAAGATATTTCGGCAGCCTCAATCCTACCTGCTGCTTTTCAAGCTGTGATATACTGTGCATGGTTATTCCTCTATATAATTGTTTTTCTATAGTATATACTATTTTATATCATATTGTCAAACGATTATCTATCTCCCAACGGATTGTCACTCCGCTTTTTTGCCTTTCTCTCCTGCTCTTCATCTATCTGAGGCTGACTGAACTCCACTTTGCCATAAATAATGCACCCTCTGCATCCAGGATCGCATGGGTGGTTTAGTTTCATACACCAGTCTTTGATGTCACCGTTTTTGCCAAGAAACTGGCATCCCCATCCGCTTGCCATACACTACTCCTTACTTTATGTTAGTTGATGCGTGAATACGCACCCTACAAGTTTCATTATCTTCTCTTGATTATTAATTATCAAGTGAAACCGATTATTTTTCAATATACGCTGTGACAATCAATATCGTATCTCAAACCCGTCTGTTTCCATCGCGATATCATCGACAACTTCATAATCGATCTTCTTAACCTCACTCATAGGAGAGCCCTCTTCAAGAATCTGCAGTACCCTTGGTATCTCATTCTCTTCATCGGTGATGAATACCACACACTCCACGCTTCCGTCATCGAGGTTGCGTACATAGCCGTTAAATCCCGCTCTCATCATCGCCTGAGAGACAAACTTGCGGTAGAAAACATGCTGTACTGTTCCTTCAACCAAAAATCGATACCACTCCATCATGCTACCTTACACTCAGATTTTAATGCCTGAAGAAACTCTATAATACGCATCTGAAACAGCTTCTCATCCTCATCTTCATCATCCATACACGTATGCAGCTGCATTAGCAGATCAATATCGATCTTGTTACAAAAACGTTTGACCTCTTTGACCTCTCTTGCCACCTGCTGTATCAGGTGCTCAAAGTTCAATCCGTTATCGGTAATGATCTTGTTGTGAAACTCCTTAACCATATCGACAAGCAGTGCCGCACGCTCAGGATCATCATGGTAGATCGTATCGGCGATCTCTTTGAGTTTCTGTTTTTCACACTCACACATCTCACCGTTACTCGATACCATCAGCGTTAACAGTTTGGCTCTAAACTCCAGAGAACTGTGGTGATAAACCAGAAATTCTCTGAACATTTTCATGATGGTACGTTTTAGCGACTTTAACATCTTTTTCCTTCTCGGACGAATTAACACAATTTTAACAAAATAATACTATAGTTTTATACCAAAATTCTTTACAGGACAGCATTACATGAATAACATCGATCTTGCCATTATCCTCACTACTGCATTTCTGGGCAGTGTCGGTCACTGCATCGGCATGTGCGGAGGCATTGTTCTTGCCTACAGTTCAGGAAAGATCGATCCGAAATCTTCATGGGGCAGACAGACCATCTCGCACCTTACCTACAACTTTGGAAGAGTAACCACCTATACCGTACTGGGTGCTGTTTTCGGTCTGCTTGGAAAGGTCATCGCCTTTACCCCCACAACCAAAGGAGTACTCTTTGTGCTGACAGGTCTGCTGATGGTCGCAGCGGGGGCATCTTTGCTTGGCAACTTCAAGTTCCTCAACTCCGCGGAGTTTGCCGTCTCCAAATACGGCTGGTTTCAAAGCGCCTTTAAAAAGCTGATCCATGACCATTCGCTGCCAAGTTTCTATATGCTCGGTATGCTCAACGGACTCATTCCCTGCGGTCTGGTTTACTCCTTTGCCATCATTGCTGCCAGTACCGCAAGCCCATTATGGGGTGCAGCCGTCATGGCAACCTTCGGGCTTGCAACCATTCCGGCACTCTTCTTCCTCGGTACCGTCACCAAGTTTCTTCAGCAAGGATCACTTCGCAGTACCATGATGAAGATGGCATCGATGCTGGTGATCTTTTACGGACTCTTTATTCTCTATAAAGGATACAATTTTATCACCCATCCAAAAGAGATGCAAAAGATGCTCGACAGTATGCACTATAAAGGTTCTGACAACAAATATGGCGGCATGAAGTGTGCCCCCGGTAAATGTGGCTGATAGCCGCATTGCGCTATACTTCCGTTTATGAACCATACCAAAACATACGCCTATCCCCACAAACCGATACCCTTTGATTTCAAACAGACCGTAGAACGCTTTTTTGTCGAAGAGATTCCCCTCTACCCGTTCACAGGCAAAGGGAATTTTCTTATCCTCAAGATCAAAAAAACCGATATGAGTACCCACAAACTGCTAAGTGTCCTTGCCAAAGCGGGTGAGCTGAATGAACGCGACATCGGCTATGCCGGTCTCAAGGACAAGAGTGCCACAACTATCCAATACATCTCCGTTCCCAAACAGGCGCAAAAAGCCATCGAAAAGAACCTTACTACAGAACGGGTTGAGATATTGGAGAAGACCTACAACAAAGCACCCATCAAGATAGGACACCTTAAAGGCAACCGCTTTTCCATTCTGCTGCACAACATGCAGTCCGGTGATGCCAAGTTTTTCAATACCACTGCCAAGATGATGCAAAAAAAGGGTATCCCAAACTACTACGGATACCAGCGTTTCGGAGAGGATGCCAAGAGCTATCTGCAGGGCAAAGAGATCGCCCATTCAGGCAAACGTCTTAAGGGCAGCAGGGAGAAACTGCTGGTAAGTGCCTACCAGAGCCACCTTTTCAACCAGTGGCTCTCCATGCGTGTCTCACTCTCAGCCACCATTGCCGCAAAAGATCTTCAAGAGGCTGCCAAAATACTTAAATACCCCAAACCGCTTGTCGAAGCACTTGCCAAACAGCCACAGTTTTTTAAACTTTTTCAGGGTGATGTGATGATGCCCTACCCCTACGGGAAAAAGTGGTATGTTACCCAGATGCAGCAGGCTGCCGAAGCGTTCGCCTCAGGCAAAGCGGCACCAACAGGACTTCTCTGCGGTGAACGTGCCGAGCGTGCCAAAAACGATGCAGGGTACCTCGAAGCATCCTACGATGACGATGAACTCACATCACTTCGTGGAGACAGACGGTTTGCGTGGATATGGCCCAAAGAGGTGGAAACAACCTACGATAATACCTCAAAAACCATGCGGGTGGATTTTTACCTTCCCAAAGGTTCCTACGCAACAACCTTCCTTGAAGAGATAGGAAAATATTCCCTCAAGGGTATATAGCGGTTACTTCTCTTTTTTGGGAATAAACTTTCCACATCCCTTCTCTTTGGTACCGCCGAAAGTCTTTACTTCCACTGCTGTTTTATTTTGGTAAATCTCTTTACGGTGGCAGTTTGGTCCTTCGACACACTCCATATTGTCACATCCTACATTTTCAGGTACTTTTGCCATAACAGCTCCTCAACTATTTTATTTGCTGCTACTATACACAAATAAGTTAAATCTATGGCAACTTTATTAAACTATTTTTGCTATGATGCTTTTCAAGAATCATCAAAGGCAGTCCCATCAAAACGTTCACTCAGATACAGCCCATATTGCTTGTAAGCCTTTTTTTTGTACTGTTTGACAACTATACCTTTTTCACCAATCTCTTAAACGTATATCCGTTTACACAAAACAGTGGATTTGTACTCTCTATTGCAGTTGTTCTTTTTGCAGTGACCGTTTTTATGTTCACCCTTTTAAGTTCACGCTGGACAAACAAACCACTTCTGATACTGACACTGATTATCTCTTCTTTAACCGCCTACTTTGTCGACAGTTACCATGTGGTCATCGATAACGGGATGATCCGTAACGTTGTACAGACCAACATCGCAGAATCAAGTGACCTTCTTACAGTAAAATTTTTTATCTACCTCCTTCTGCTGGGTCTCCTTCCCGCATGGTTTGTCTATCGCATACCCTTGCAGTATCGAGGGTGGAAAGTGGAGCTGTGGTCAAAAACAAAAACACTTTTGATCATGATACTGGTTATGAGCGTGACTCTTTTTGCTTTTAGCAAATACTATACAAGTTTTTTCAGAGAACATAAAACATTGCGTTTTACTGTCAATCCGTGGTACTGGGTATACAGTACAGGCAAATATATCCACAAAACACTCAATAGCGGTCCGATTATTGTCAAACCCATCGGTACGGATGCCAAGGTGATCCCTGACGGCAAAGCACACAAACTGGTAGTTATGGTTGTCGGCGAAGCAGCACGCGCAGACCACTTTTCACTCAACGGCTACAGCCGCAATACCAACCCCAAACTTTCCCGTGAGCGCATCATCAATTTTCCCAAAATGTACTCCTGCGGTACCGCTACCGCACAGTCTGTTCCCTGTATGTTCTCTGTCTATCCGCGAAGCGAATACAGCTACAAAAAAGGCATTGCTACAGAAAATGTGCTCGATGTACTCAACCATACCGGTGCTGTTGCCATTGCATGGCGTGACAACAACTCCGACTCAAAAGGGGTAGCCAAACGTATAGGAGAGACAGACTACCGCACCCCTGAACACAACACAGTCTGTGTAGAAGGTGAGTGCAGAGATATCGGTATGCTTGTCGGACTCGATCAGTTCATTCAGGCACACAAAGACAAAGATATACTCATTGTCCTGCACCAGATGGGCAACCATGGCCCTGCGTACTACAAACGCTACACACACGACTACGAACGCTACACACCGGTGTGCAAAACCAGCCAGTTGGAGTCATGTACCCAAGAAGAGATCGTCAATGCCTATGACAATGCCCTGCGCTACACCGACCACTTTCTTGCCAAGACCATTGCCTTCCTCAAACAGTACGACAGCAACTACCGCACCGCTATGCTCTACATGTCCGACCATGGGGAGAGTCTTGGAGAAAACGGCATCTACCTGCACGGTCTGCCCTACTTCATGGCACCCGATGCCCAAAAGCACATCGGTGCCCTCTTCTGGTTTGGCAGCCAATGGCAAGACGATCCACATATTGCCCATCTTGCGGCACACAATCGTGACCGCTACTCACAGGACAATCTCTTCCATACCCTGCTTGGGCTTTTTAATGTAAAGACAGAAGTGTATGACAAAAAGTTGGATATGTTGGCGAAGTAGCAGATAAAGGCAGTTACAATCTTCAGCACTACTTTGAATTTATCTAACAACGCCTAATCCTTGGCTTGCTGTGCTACATTTTATATCAAAGAAATTGTTACTCTAAACATTACTTCGACCCATTCTCATCCCATACCAAATATCTGTCTAAACATTCCAGTTTTTCTTTGCCGACGGCTTTTTCCAACAGTGTAAGATTTTGTTCATCATTCGTTTTTTTAGAATCTAACAGCATCTTTTCACATTTCGTTGCCTGTTTATATTTGGTAAGTATTTTTTCTATTACTTGATTTGTATATTTTGTCCCTCGTGGTAACATCATTAAGCCATCAATATGTATAAGTACTTCTTTTTTACCATAAAATATTAATGGCTGAACTCTTCTTTTGCAGGGTACATAATATTTTCTATGATGAATAGTATCGACTTTTTCTACTCTTCCCAACTTCAATACTCTGATATAGCGATTATTTTTGTCAAATTGTAGATTATATTCAAGACAGTCGTACTCTGGTGAATTTGGCAAATCTTCCAATGCTTTTTTGAATATATTGTCAATAATGCAATAACTGGAATTAGGTGTGACAGGTGTATCAAAAACATCTTTTTTTAGTGCTAAAGTATCTATATCTTTCACATTAAATCGGGATATATATTTTGGGTCTTCCAATGCCAAATATTTTACAATTGTATTGTTTTTAATAAAATGTATTGCATAGTCATCATCTGTAAAGGTCGGTTTGGCAATGCAAACATATGTACCGGTATTGTATTCTTTCCATTTTGCATATACTTTGATAACTTCATTTTTATCAAAGTTTACTTTTAGGGGAACATAATCAACCGCCTCGTTCTTTTTTATAGTAAGCTTACTATCTATAGCTAATGCTTCATTAAATAAAAAACACAAAACAAAGATTAAGAAAAAAATATATTTTATATCTATCGCCACACCAATATCCCTTCTCTAGCAATGATACGACTAGTATCGGAACTGTTATAACCTTCTATCAAAATTGGGGCTTCATTATTACTATTGAAAGTAAACGTAATGGTTTTTACCCAATTACCGTCGCTTTGGACTGTAACCACATAAGTATTTCCACTGTTAATATCTGTGATTTTAATAGTATCAATATATCGGGTAGGAGTATTGTTGTCTCTAAACTGGCAAGGAATATCGCCGCCTTTTTCTTCAATAGTTGTTTGCGTTATCGGAGGCATCGACGTGCACACACAAATACTTTTTATTCGCATTTCATTCAATCCTTCTTTTTAATTATATAACTTTTAATAATATTACCGCCGACAATGTTTTTCTTTTTAAATGTGTCATTATTGTTTTTATACGCATAAGAAATATATTGCAAGTTAGATAAAGTTTTGTCTATATCTTTTTCTGAAAATACTGTATGTTTTTTATACATTATCAATCCAAAATTTATAAACTTGAAATATGGTTTTTCCTCTCCTATTCTGATACACCCTTCATAACCTCCACCGCCTATCAATATCCCTTTTGGATAACCGTAGATAGAATCATAACCTATCTCTATAGGATACTGTAAGTTCTTGTTTTCAAATGATGTTTTGTCCCATAATTTAGACCATAAAATCAACAATATCTCATCAAATCTTGCTTCTATCAAAATCTTTTTAGGATTTCTAAAACCTGTACAAAATGCTCCGTGTGAAATGTAGTCTAAGATTTTATCACCTTTGATCAAATATTTGGATTCAGGAAGATTCCCATTTCTAAATATATACTTTAATCTATTGTCTTCTATAAAATAATAACTAAGCGGCAAACATCTATCTCCATAAATAACGGTATAGGTACCACTATTATTTGTTTTCCACTTGTGCTTCATTTGCAAATACTGTATATACACTGGTATGGCTTGAGAGAGATACTCTCTGCGATAGATACCGAAAAGTATCACGGCAAGCACTATAAAGGAAGCTACTGTTTTCAATAATACTTTTAGTTTACCTAACAACGACTAACCCTTGGCTTGCTATGATATGTTGTGTATCGGAATTGTTGTACCCTTCTATAGTAAAACGACTTGAAACTACTTCGACCCATTTTCATCCCATACCAGATATCTGTCCAAACATTCCAGTTTTTCTTTGCCGACGGCTTTTTCCAACAGTGTAAGATTTTGTTCGTCATTCGTTTTTTTAGAAGCCAATAATCTCTTTTCGCATTCCCAAGCTTTTTTATATCTATCAAGTATCTCTTGTATGACTTTTTCTGTATATACTGTCCCTTTTGGTAGCATTAGTAATCCGTAAGAGTATATATACCATTCATTTGCAGTATCAGTAGGTCTTGGTCTAGCTTTACAATTACGAATTTTTTTAAACTCTATTGCAGCAATATAATTGTTTTTTTTACTATATGATACATCTAGTATACGACAATCATAATGTTTTAAATTTTCAGGTTTTATTGACAACTCTTTAAATCTACTATCTATTAAATAATAATCTAAATTATGTGCACTACGAAAAAATCTGTTATTTCTTGTTAATATAGTTTTTTCTGAGTTAAAATCTGTATATATTTTATGGGACTTTCTATTTTGTATTTTAGTGAACTGTACATAACCAACAACTTTATGTTCATAACAAAATATTATAACTTCTAAATTTCTTAGAGTAGTTGAATTGCAAATATATACATATGTTCCCGTATTATATTTTTTCCATCTCGTATATACCTTATTCATTTCATTTTTATCAAAATTTATTTTTAAAGGCACATAATCAATTATTTCCTTTTTTTCTTTTTCATACTCACTTGTTTGTATTTTTTTCTCTTGTGATGGCATATATCTCTTTATCATAGAAGAAAAACTATAAGGGCTTTTAGCTTCAGCATATATCTGACCTATTGCAAAAAAATTGCAAATAATAATATATTTTATTACATCTACTAACGCCACACCAATATCCCTTCTCTGGCAATGATACGGCTTGTGTCAGAACTGTTATAGCCTTCTATTAGAATTGGGGCTTCATTATTACTATTGAAAGTAAACGTAATGGTTTTTACCCAATTACCGTCGCTTTGGACTGTAGCTACATAGGTATTGCCACTATTAATATCTGTGATTTTAATAGTATCAATATATCGGGTAGGATTATTGTTATCTCTATACTGGTAAGGAATATCGCCTTTTGCTTCAATGGTTGTTTGTGTTATCGGTGGCATCGGCGTACACACATCTTTGTTATCTATGTAGCTAAGTAGATTTTTTCTTCTTATGCCGTACCTCATATCGACTGCTTGATAACTGTTGTTATCACTTGGATCTTCGACGATATCAACTAAAGTAATGTACATCTCAGGATAAATAGGGTTCCCGGTATTAGGATCATAGAAATAGGTGAAATCGTATGTCCCGTTCATAGTAAAATTGAGCTGTTTCATATCACCCAACATTGTAGAAGGTGTATCGGGGAAATCAGTATCGGTACTGGCAATAGAGACCATAATATTATTTTGGGATTCAAAATGAATATATCTCTCTTTGCAATGCGAAATTGATCCGTTTGCTCTCTCTACATGAATTGTCTGAGCAGCACTGTTTTGCCAATTCCAGTTTAAAGTTACATTTTGCTCAATTTCACTCCAAGTATTGGCTTTGATTACCGGGTTCGCATCTCTAAAGTTAAGTGTGGTTTGCGCTTGATTATTTATGAGAAGTGTATCTTTTTTAATGGTTGTTGCATACTGATAATACAACAGCTTCGTCTCAATTCTTCTTTCATTTCCGGCACCGGTAGGAGACCCAAAATCACAATCTAACTGGTAAGATACATTTGTAAAATTAATAAACCCTGTCGGATCAGAGCCATTATAGTCAACAAAATAGTATTGAAAATTATCTATAAAATTTGTACAATGCCCTTCCATCATTTCAAAAAATAAGCCATTGACATAATCTTCATATTTTCCCATATTTGAATCCAATAACAATCCTCCTACCAAGATATGTGGTATAGTATTGTTGTTATATGATTCAAAATACTCATATGGATCAAAACTATTATTTTTAACAAAATCCTCAAACCATACAGCAGATGCTTCCGTATACCAACTATTCAAACCGTTAAAAAGAGAATCATGCATTTTTAGCCATTGACTATGATGAAAATATTCATGGAACAAAGTTCCTTTTGTATCGAAAGATGATTGTTTAAGATTGAGAAAAAGACTACCGGTAGGTACAACGGTCAAGGCTTGAAACAAGCCAAAATACCCACTATGAAATAAGTAATAAGGATTATATTTTACTTCTCCAGCATTGTTGGTTCCTCCAAAGACTATGGATAAATGATTGCTATATGGCATTTGAAGAACGTCAAGTGATATCTGAGCTTCATAAACCCACAATGCAATATTTTCAATAGGTTCGGGGCTAACATTTGACTTTAAATAGTCATAAATTTTAAGCACAAAACTAGGCTTATTATCAAACGTACATGTCTGGTTGTTTAAATCGGTCAGCGTATCATAGTATGATACAGGGCTACACGTAACGCTACTCCCCAGTGTTCTTGTCTGCTTGCGATTTGCTTGTTTGTTAGACTTATGTACTTGCTGTGCAGATGGTGTTTTGGTAAATGCCAATACCCCTGCAAATGCCTCACTGTTCAACTCATACACCGGCTGATCCAGTGTTCCTGTAAAGTTATAATCATAATCCACCCGTCTCCAGTTCCCAGCACCGAAATAGCTTTTGGTATGGAAAGAGAGCAGTTCGTCTGTAGCTACCAAGCCTTGCAGCGGCAGGGTAACTTTCACCTTTTTACCAATGTTTCCTTTTATAAGAAGGGCTTCACCCACCACAGACTCACCCTGTGAAAATGCAGGGGTATCTGCCGGGGAAAGTGTGTATAGCCTGTAGTCTGTCAATACCGCACCATCCAGTGCTTCGATACGCAGTCCTCTTAAAGACGCATTGTTGTCGGTAATAACAAGTTTATCGTTTACGACAGAGGTAGCAAGCAATGTAGGTTGTGCGACATGAAGGTCAAAGGTAAGTGTTTTTTCTATTTGCGTATCGCTTACAGTAATGCCCACAGTGACATCCTGTCCTTCCATAGATACAGGCGGGTTCCATAACACTCTGCCGTTTTTTGCATCCAATGTCATACCGTTTGGTGCCGTATCGAGTGTAACGGTGATATTGTGTTCATGGTCTCCCACATATGCCATGGTAACAGGGATAGACATATTAAATTCAGAATAGACAATGGTATCTTTAGGCGGGAACAAAAGCAACTGATGGGAGACTATGGGTACTGGTTCGAGTCTTCTGTTGCTGTAGTTTCCATCATCGCTTATTGTCGGGTCAAAGACTATTTCTGTACTGCTGTTGGGGTTGAATATATCTACCCTGACAATCTGTTCCCTATACCAGGTATCCGGGGTGAATGTCATGGTAGAGGTGGTCGGTTTGGCTACGCTTTCATCCTCACTGCTGTAGTGAAGCGTTACGTTGCTGTCGGGTTTGTGTGTTAGCGCTATGGTAAAAGCAACCTGACTGCTTGTACCTGTCAACGGTGAAACCTTGAACCCCTCATTGCTTACCGGTGCAGGGGTACTGTTGGGATCCAACGGATCAGAACCGTAAGCGATCTCATCAGCATCCGAATACCCGTCATTGTCATCATCAAGGTCAGCATTGTTGCCTATGCCGTCACCATCTGTATCGACAGACTCTGTTTTGTCTCTCGGAAATGCATCTTCTTCATTTGGTACACCGTCTCCATCGATGTCAGGATCCAAACTGTCTATGATACCGTCACAATCAAGATCAGGCTCTGTAATATTTGCATCATAGATAGGTACAACCACAACCAAACCATCCAGTGCCGGCAAAAGAAGCCACTTTGGACAATCATTTGCATACGAAAAACTGTTTATGGACAAAAAGAGAACCAAGAAAGATAAAGTTCTAATCGCCTCCCCCTCTAATCATTTCTAACATAATTTTCCCCTTTTTTAATGAGATATAGGAATATTATAGTATAAGTTTTTTAAATTAGAAGAGGCTTACTGTTTTGAGTAGGTCAAAATAGTTTGGGAAGGTTTTTGAAACACACTCTGGATCATTAATGGTCACAGAGACCGGATCGAGTGCGAGCAGAGAAAAGCACATCGCCATTCTGTAAGTTTAGTAAAGCAACTTTGATTACTGTTAGATATCATGTAAATATTACTTCGACGCATTCTCATCCCATACCAAATATCTGTCCAAACATTCCAGCCTTTCTTTGCCTACAGCTTGTTCCAGTCTGGTGAGATTGGTATCAGTTTTCACTTTTCTCCGCTCTATTCTCTTTGCACACTCAAATGCTTTTTTGTATTTGGACAATATTTTATGCATAACCTTATCGGTATACGCTTCATTTTCGGGCAAGAGAAGTACTCCATACACATAATTGACAATAGTATTATAATTAGGGATCCCCATACACTTTTTTTCTTCAAAAGTTACATAGCCATACAGAGGATCAAACTCATATGCAAATTTTATTTTTTTACATGTGTGCCTTCTACTTAACTGTCGTACTGTCGGGAACATATAATCCAATGAAAAAAGTTGATTAGAAAACTTTTGACTTTGCAAAAACATACCACAAAGCAATTTTTTACTTTTTATTTGTTTGATATGATAAGAGTGCTTTTGGATATGCTCTTTTCCTTCTTCAATATCGCCCAGATCAACACTCCACTCCAAACTGTGATCAGCCACAAAAACAAGTTTTCTTTTTAGCCTTGATAATGGATAGTTTGTCGCATTTCCATCTAAAATGTACACATAGCGACCTGTATCATATTTTTTCCATTTTTGATACTGTTTATTTAAAAAAGATTCATTAAATTCATAATGAACATCATAATAAACAGACGGAAATTTAGGCATTATCACTTGAAAAGTTGCTAAAGTATCTGCTTGGACATATACACAGTGCAGAAAAAATACGACAACATATTTTATTTTACCTAACAATTACAAATCCTTGGCTCACTATAATATGTTGTGTATCGGAATCGTTGTATCCGTCTATAGTAAAACGACTGAAAACTACTTCGACTCATTCTCATCCCATACCAAATATCTGTCTAAACATTCCAGTTTTTCTTTGCCGACGGCTTTTTCCAACAATGTAAGATTTTGTTCATCATTCGTTTTTTTAGAAGACAATAACCTTTTTTCGCATTCCCATGTTTGCTTGTATTTATCCAAAATAAGTCTCAGTGTTTCATCTGTGTATTGAACATTTTTAGGAATCATTAAAAGTTTATACATATGAATATCCCAAGAGTATGAATCTGTGTAAAGGCGTACTTTTGTAGAAAGTTTTTTGGCTACTAAGTCTGAGATAAAACCATATTTTGTATCATATTTTATATTGATTTTGTAATTATCATAAAAACTCTTTTTGTAATATCCATGTAAAACCTTATTAAAAATATCATCTATGTTACAATTTAAATGTGCACGTAAAATGCTACCATCTCTACGCATTTTTGGTGAGAAATTTTGAACAGAATGAAAGGTGTGGTGTAAAACAGATATTTTAGAGTACGGCTTTGTTAAAAGCATTCTTAGCACGATTTTATCATCTTTTACGGCTAAAATTGCTTCAACATTACGCCCCATCATACTATGTGGTCTACATATATACGTATACGTACCTGTATTTAATACCTTCCATTTTTTATATGCTTGTTCTACTTCAGATATGTCAAAATCCAGATCTGATGGTTTAATTTCATATACAGTATTAATATCTTTTTTCTCCTCACTACTTATTATAGTCTTTTCTATATATCTGCTATGTGTATCAGCATACAATACATTAAAAGAAAAAACTGTAGCAAGCATATATGGCAATATGGCTTTTAATGCTATATCCACATTCCTTCTACTACTTCGACACATTTTCATCCCATACCAAATATCTGTCCAAACATTCCAGCCTTTCTTTGCCTACAGCTTGTTCCAGTCTGGTGAGATTGGTATCAGTTTTCACTTTTCTCCGCTCTATTCTCTTTGCACACTCAAATGCTTTTTTGTATTTGGACAATATTTTATGCATAACCTTATCGGTATACGCTTCATTTTCGGGCAAGAGAAGTACTCCATACACATAATTGACAATAGTATTATAATTAGGGATCCCCATACACTTTTTTTCTTCAAAAGTTACATAGCCATACAGAGGATCAAACTCATATGCAAATTTTATTTTTTTACATGTGTGCCTTCTACTTAACTGTCGTACTGTCGGGAACATATAATCCAATGAAAAAAGTTGATTAGAAAACTTTTGACTTTGCAAAAACATACCACAAAGCAATTTTTTACTTTTTATTTGTTTGATATGATAAGAGTGCTTTTGGATATGCTCTTTTCCTTCTTCAATATCGCCCAGATCAACACTCCACTCCAAACTGTGATCAGCCACAAAAACAAGTTTTCTTTTTAGCCTTGATAATGGATAGTTTGTCGCATTTCCATCTAAAATGTACACATAGCGACCTGTATCATATTTTTTCCATTTTTGATACTGTTTATTTACAATCTGTTCATTAAATTTATAGTGAACACCGGCATAGAAACTTTGAGAATTTTGAGAAAATACATACACAGAGCCTAACGTTTCTGCTTGTATATTCAGATAACCCATGAAAAGAAAAATAATATATTTTTTATTGAACAATGTATAGTCCTTGACTGGATACTATTTTCTCTTACGTGACTTAGTGTCTTGACGTTTTTTCGCATCAAGTACTTTAAACCCGTCCCGCTTGGTCGTCTTGCGTTTTTTCCCTTTCTTATTGAGAGGAGAGATGTCGTGCTTTTTTGCATTGGGTTTTGTACATCCTCTTCGGCGTTGTGGCGCTTGTATGAGGTAGCCTCTTGCTTTCACCTCTTTGGGGGCGAAATCGGATAGTATTACCTCTTTGATCTTGCTGCCAAGTACTTTGTGAAGGTCATGCAGCTGCTCAATCTCATCGGGGCTTACCAGCGTCATGGCTACCCCCTCTTTACCCGCTCTACCTGTACGTCCGACACGGTGGATAAAGTCATGTTTGAGATGGGGAATATCGTAGTTGATGACCACATCCAGATCGGGAATGTCCAATCCTCGTGCTGCGATGTCTGTAGCAACAAGCATCGAGATGCGTCCTTCTCTAAAAGCAAGCAGTGCCCGTTTTCGCTCACCATGCATGCGTTCACCGTGCAAAATACCGACCTTGTACCCCCACGACTCAAGACTCTGAGCAACACCGTCCGCCAGCTCTTTTTTACGTACAAATACCAAAGCCTTTTTAATATCATGGGTAGAGATAAGCCAGCTGAGCAGTGCCTCTTTTTGGCTCTTTACGACCGGATAGAGATGCTGACTGATCGTCTCTGCGATCATGCCGGGAGGGTCAAGTTCAATACGTCTTAATGGCTGAATGTAGGATTTTGCTAGTTTCACCACCCTTGGCGTAATGGTTGCGGAGACAACCACCTTTTGCGCTCCTGAGGAGAGAATAGCAAATATCTTTTCAAGATAACTGACAAACCCCATATCAAACATCATATCCGCCTCATCGACAATAAAATGCCTGACAGCCTTGATGTCGATATGTTTCGCTTCAATGTGCTCCAGTGCCCGCTGTGGCGTAGCGATGATCACATCCACACCCTGTTTGAGCTTTCGTGTCTCTTCATGGCGCTTACCGCCTCCCTGAAGCAGGACACCCCGCATTCCCAATGCTTCAGAGAATGGTCTGCTCACCTCATAGATCTGCTGTGCAAGCTCTTTGGTCGGAGAGAGCACAAAGAGTTTTGGGTAGTGGTGTGCGGGAGGTATCGTTGCAGGCATCATTTTTTCATAGGCAGGAAGCAGAAAAGCAAGTGTTTTTCCGCTCCCTGTCTGTGCCGAAACTGTAGCATTGGCTCCCTGAAGCAGTGCAGGCACAAGCCTATGCTGTATGGGAGTAGGTTCACGGTACCCCTGCTTCTCAAGTATATCAAGAAGGATATCATTCAGTTTCAGTGCGGCAAACGATCTGCCCTGTGTCACCTTTGCCACACATACTCCTTTTGTACTGCCATACTTAATGCAGGTTCAAATCTTTTTTCTGATGTCTTCTCTGAAGACGCATTTTCAGTTTTGCCAATTCACGCATATCCACATGCGCATCACTCTCATCAACGATCTCCACCCCCAAGATAGTCTCGACACAATCTTCCAACGTCACAATACCCTCAACCTGATCATACTTGTCAAGGACAAGGAACATATGCTCTTTCTTCTCAATAAAAAGATCAAGTGCCCATGAAACAGGTACCTGCTCATTGATACGGTAGATATCCTTTTCGATATCTTTAATAGACTTGCTGTCATCCTGCAATGCCTGACCAAAAAGCTGTTTTGTCAGGATCATCCCGGTGACATTCTCAATATTGCCTTCATAGACCGGTATTCGGGAGTATTTGAAAATATCGGGTTCATTTTTGATGACATCGGCAATAGTACGGTTGTGTTCCAAGGCAAAAACAACACTTCTTGGGGTAAGGATATCATGTACTTTGATATCGTCAAGTTTGAGGATATTTTCGATGATATCCGACTCCTGCTCATCCAGTACCCCTTCATCTTCACTCAGCAGCGCGCTCTCAAGCAGTTCTTCTTTACTGAGGCTGTGCCCTTCATCACCTTTTTTAATGCGGTTGGTAACAAAAAGTGTCAAAATAATAATAGGATAGGTAAACCAGATAAAGAAACGAATCATATATGCGGCAAGCGGTGCCAGCTGTTTCCAGTAGGTTGCACCAATCGTTTTGGGAATGATCTCACCGAAAAAGAGGATCGCAAAGGTCAAGATGGCAGAGACCCAGAAGAGTGCTCCCGAACCAAATACACGTTCTGCCTGTGCACCGACAGCCGCCGCTCCGACTGTATTGGCAACAGTATTGAGTATGAGAATTGAGGCTATCGATTTGTTAATATTGTGTTTATGCTGTTTAAGTAACGCCCCTGCTTTTGGTTTCTCTTTCTCAAGTACTGATACAAAAGGCATGGTTACAGAGAGCAGTACCGACTCCAGTACCGAACAGACGAACGAGACGATCACCGCCCCGAGAAAATAGATGACTAACAAGTCCATAGTGCTATACAATCCTTTTAGAGTAAGATAACGGTCGCAAGACCCAAAAATGCAAAAAATCCGACGATATCAGTCACAGTGGTCAAGATCACTGTACTGCCTATCGCCGGATCGATACCGAACTTTTTCAGTGCCAGAGGGATGACAGAGCCAAAAAAGCCTGCACTGAGCAGATTGATCACCATTGCCAATGCGATCACAACGCCAAGCATCCCCTTGTCGAACCATATCGATGCGATAACTCCTATGATTATAGCAAAAAGAAGTCCGTTGGCAAGTGAGAGAAGCACCTCTTTTTTGATGGTTCTAAATGCATCGTGTTTGGCAATCTCACCAAGCGCAAGCTGACGTACAACGACAGTAAGCGACTGCGTTCCGGCATTACCTCCCATCGAAGCGACAATCGGCATTAAAACAGCAAGTGCCACATAACTCTGAAGCGTACTCTCAAAGAGTCCGATCACCAAAGAAGCAGCTATCGCTGTGAGCAGGTTGATACCAAGCCAGATCGCACGTGCTTTACCCGCTTTGATCAGATCATCATCCTCTTCAGCATCGTCACTGACCCCTGCCAGATGGTACATCTGATCTGTTGCATGTTCGCTGATGAGATCATAGATGTCATCGGAGGTAATACGCCCCAGCAGTTTGCCATATTCGTCCACGATCGGCATGGAGTTGAGGTCATACTCCTGAAACTTCTGTACGATCTCTTTGATGTCATCGTGGTCATGTCCGATAACCGGTTTGAACTTTTCAGGGTTCTCCTGAATATTCTCACGAAGTGTCCTCTCCATATCAAACACGATCAGATCATCAAGCCCTACACCGTAGCGCAGGTAGCCATCCTCATCCGTAACAAAAAGGTAATTGATATTTTCAAGCTCACCTTTACGTTTGAGTTCTGCAAACTCTTTGATGACATCTTTGACTTTCTGGTCGAGTTTGGCAGAGTAGACCTCCACCTGCATGTAAGCACCCGCTTCATCCTCATCATACTGCTTAAGCTGAAGAATATCCTGCTGATCCTCTTTGTCCAGCTGGTCGAATACCTCTTTGGCTATGGAATCGTCATGCTCTTCAAGCTCACGGATAAAGTCAGTCTGGTCATCTGATTCCATCTCCGAAAGTGACTCTGCAATCTCTTCAGGAGTAAAGTTCTCGACCACATCACCAAAATAGCGGTCAGGCAGTTCCAGCGCAACATCGGCAATCAACTCTTTGGGGATAGACTGTACCGCCTCGTCAAAATGGGCATCACTCATATCTTTAAGAAGATTGGCAATTTCAGAGGGGTGCAATTCCTCTTCCGTACGTGTCTGAAGATAGTGTATGAACTTATCCATCACGCTATCCTTCTTAAAATTTTTGACGCATTATACTTGAATTTGAGAGAGAAAGAAAGAGACAAAAGTAGCATTTGTCTCCTGTTTGCAGTACTATTTTTCAGGGATATCACACTTTTTGGTAATCATACACAACGGACAGAAGTTCGCGATCCCGGCAATAAGAGGGATAATACCCAAATAGAGCCACTTTGACCACCCTGCTTCAATAACAAATGCTGCAATAATAAGTGCTGTTCCGAGAATAATTCTGAATACACGACAAAAGCTGCGTATTTTATTGTAATTCAAAGCCATATTGTACCTTTTTCTGTAGTAATTTTTATGATGAAACTATACACTATCATACTTAGAATAAAATAAGAGCTAATCGCTCCTATTTTAACATATGTTTTAGAGTTGCGGTCCTGCAGAAGCGAAGTCAAACTCACCGCCTTTGTCATCGTAGCGGTGGAAGTTCTCCTTGAACATTTTGGCAAGTTTTGCAAGACTTGCATCATACTCAGCCTTATCTTCCCATGTGTTTCTTGGGTTGAGTACAGTGTTGTCCTGAACACCATCAAGTGATTTTGGTATCTGAAGATTAAAGGTAGGCAGTATTTCAAACTCTGCATCGTTAATAGAACCGTTCAAAATACCGTCAATACACGCACGTGTGTCTTTGATACTCATACGTTTTCCTACCCCGTACGGTCCGCCAGTCCAACCTGTATTGACAAGATAGACGTTTACCTTGTGCTTATCGATCTTCTCACCAAGCAGCTTGGCATAAACAGTCGGATGCAACGGCAGGAACGCTTCACCAAAACATGCGGAGAAGGTCGCTACCGGTTCGGTGATACCACGCTCTGTACCGGCAACTTTTGCAGTGTATCCGCTTAGGAAGTAGTACATTGCCTGTTCTTTGGTCAGTTTGCTCACCGGAGGCAGTACACCGAATGCATCGGCAGTAAGGAAAATGATATTGTTTGGATGTCCAGCCTGAAGATCAGGCTTGTGGTTTTCGATATGCTCGATTGGGTAGGAGACACGGGTATTTTCCGTTTTTGAACCGTCCGTATAGTCCACATTGCCGTTCTCGTCAGCCACGACATTCTCAAGGAGTGCGTCTTTGGTAATGGCACCGTAAATCTCAGGCTCGGATTTCGGATCAAGGTTGATCACTTTTGCATAACAGCCGCCTTCGAAGTTGAAGACACCATTATCATCCCATCCATGTTCATCATCACCGATAAGTGCACGGTTTGGATCGGTAGAGAGTGTGGTTTTCCCTGTTCCTGAGAGTCCGAAGAAAAGACAGACATCCCCCTCTTTCCCGACATTGGCAGAACAGTGCATAGAGAGTTTACCCTCCAGAGGAAGCCAATAGTTCATCATGGAGAAGATACCTTTTTTCATCTCACCACCGTACCATGTACCCCCGATAATAGAGACATTGTCTTCGATGTTAAATACTACAAACACATCAGAGTTGAGTCCATGCTCTTTGTATTTTTCATCTACTGCTTTACAGGCATTGTAAACAGTAAAGTCAGGTTCAAAGTTCTCAAGCTCCTCTTCGGTAGGGCGGATAAACATATTTTTAACAAAGTGTGCCTGCCATGCTACTTCTGTAACAAAGCGGATAGAACGGCGGCTTGCTTTGCTTGCCCCTGTAAAGACATCCATAATATAAATATTTTTACCAGAAAGCTGTTTTTTAGTCAGATCAAAAAGCTCTTCATAGATCTCTTTTTTGATCGGTCTGTTCACGTCACCCCATGCGATGTGTTCATTTGAGGGCGACTGATCGACAAAGTATTTGTCTTTCGGACTGCGTCCTGTAAATATCCCTGTGTCACACATTGCTGTGCCTGAAGTAGAGATCTTGCACTCACCCCTGTTGATCTCATGCGCTTGCAACTCATCATAACTCAAATTGTAATAGATATCTTTGATATCTTTCAATCCCAGCTTGTCAAGTCCGTTGGGCGTTCTGGTACTCATAGTATCCTCTTTATATGTCAAAAATGTATGCCCTAAAGCATAAGTCAGAAAAAGTACTTTTTTTGACTTATACTCTATGCGGCGAATGATAGAGCAAGAAGCCTTACTCTATCTTTAAATCTATTTAAATATTGAGAGCAGGACACCGGCTGCAACCGCAGAACCGATAACCCCTGCCACGTTTGGCCCCATAGCATGCATCAGCAAAATATTACCGGGCTTCGCATCTGAGCCGACTTTGCTCGATACCCTTGCCGCCATCGGTACAGCAGAAACCCCGGCTGAACCGATCAATGGGTTGATAGGCTCTTCAGAGAACTTGTTCATAAGTTTCGCCATCAGTACACCCGCAGCCGTACCGGCAGCAAATGCCAGTAGTCCAATAACCATGATTCCCATTGTCTCGGCAACAAGGAACTTGTCTGCCTGAAGCGTCATACCGACACCAAAACCAAGGAAGATCGTTACCACATTGATCAGTGAGTTTTGCATCTCATTGGAGAGCCTGTCCACAACACCGGACTCTTTGGCAAAGTTACCAAATGCAAATGCTCCCATCAGTGGTGCAGCATCAGGCAGTACCAGTGCGATCATCATAATAACAACAACAGGGAATACAAGTTTTTCAAGTCTGTGTACCTTTCTTCCTGTTTTCATCACGATTTTACGTTCTTCTTCCGTTGTCAGCGCCTTCATGATCGGAGGCTGAATCACCGGTACAAGCGCCATATAGGAGTATGCTGCAACCGCAATGGCTCCAAGCATCTCCGGTGCAAGTGCTGAAGCAATGAAGATCGATGTCGGGCCGTCCGCACCACCGATAATAGAGATGGCTGAACACTGCTTCAGTGTAAAGTCAACCATACCGGTATATTGGGAAAGTGCCGCCGCACCGACTAGTGAACCAAATATCCCAAACTGTGCCGCACCGCCAAGCAGTGCAGTTTTCGGATTGGCAAGCAGCGGACCAAAGTCAGTCATTGCACCAACACCCATAAAGATCAACAGCGGGAAGAACTCATTGGCAATACCCATATTGTAAATGATTCCAAGCATCCCGTGAGGACCGCTCATATTGGCGACCGGAATATTCGCAAGCAGCCCTCCAAAAGCGATAGGAAGCAGCAGCAACGGCTCGAATCCCTTTGCAATCGCCAGATAGAAGAGGATAAAGACAATGATAAACATGATCACACGTCCCCAGCTCTGTGCAAATTTGCTCATCTCTACACCCTGACCATTCTTAACGCCCTCTTTGGGGTTCAGAATAGCATAGAGTCCGGTAGTTGTGAAGAAACTCTGGATAAGTTCAGTCACGCTTTTAGGATGGTAAGTTGCCTTCTCCTGCGCGATCAACTGCTCTTGCGTCATAAATTTCTTTACACCGCCTTCATGCTCTGAGGCAACTGCAGAGGCAGTGCCAAGAAATGCGAATACAAAGAATATAGAGAGTAACAGATGTTTGATCTTCATGATTACTCCATTGTTGCCAAAAGCTGTCCGTCTGCTACCGCGTCATTGACATTGACATTGATCGACTTGATTGTACCCGCCTGTGGTGCCGCAATATCGATCTCCATCTTCATCGCTTCAAGGATCATGATCACATCACCCTCTGCAACAGTATCTCCCGGATTTTTCAGGATTTTCCAGACATTTCCCGGAGTCTGCGAATGGATCTCAACACTGCCTACACCGTTTGCCGGTGCTGGTGTTGCCGCTGCTGCCGGTGCAGACGTTGTCGGTGCCGCTTCAGAAATCTGAATATCTGCATCTCCCTCTGCTATCTGAACACTGTACTTCTTGCCATCAACCACTACTGTATAATTTCCTGCCATATTTCCTTCTCCACAATTGTTTTCTTTACCTTTTCTTACCATCAACGGTGACTCACCCTTGAGGAACGCAATACCCTTCTGATCACATGCCGCTGCAATGAAGATATTCTCTTCCGTTGTCTCGAGTCCTTCATCTTCAAGTACTTTTTTCCAGTGTGCAATAGACTTGTTCTCATCTCTGTCAGCGATATCGAGCGGATTCTCTGTTGTTGGGTCGAGCTTGAGTTTCTGGCTTGCAAGCTCTACGATCTCACGATCCGGCTCGACCGGTGTTTTGCCGAAGTAGCCAAGTACCATTTTCCCGTATCCCGGAGCGATCTGCTTCCATGGTCCGAACATGACGTTCGCATATGCCTGCTGCCAGTAGAACTGGCTGACCGGTGTAACAGAAGTACCGTAACCTCCGCGTTCAACCACCTCTTTCATTGCTTTGATCACTTCATCAAACTTGTCGAGGTCGCCATTGTCTCTCATCATCTGCGTATTGGCAGTCAGCGCACCGCCAGGCATTGGTGAGAATGGAATAAGCGGACTGACCTGTGTTGCCTCAGGCGGGATCATATAGTCAGCAAGGCACTCTTTGAGTCGCTCTTCATACTTGAGAATCTTGTCAAGCTTAAGATCACCAAGGTTGTAGTTGGTTCCCTTCGTTGCATGCAGCATTGTCAGGATGTCAGGCTGTGAGGTACCGCCGCTGACAGGGCTTGCCGCCATATCGATACCGTTTGCACCCGCTTCCAGCGCTGCAAGATAGGAAGCAACAGATACACCGGCTGTCTCATGGGTATGGAGTCTGAGGTGGACACTCTCACCAAGCAGTTTACGTGCCATTGCGATGGTTTCATAGACTTTGTGCGGGTTTGCCGTACCGGAAGCATCTTTGAAACAGACAGAATCAAACTCGATGCCGCTGTCAAGGATATTTCTCAGTGTCTTTTCATAGAAAGGTACATCGTGTGCCCCTTTGCATCCTGGAGGGAGATCCATCATCGTTACGACCACTTCGTGGTTCATGCCGTGTTTTTTGATACACTCGGCAGAGTATTCGAGGTTGTTGACATCATTGAGTGCATCGAAGTTTCTGACCGTCGTTGTGCCGTGCTTTGCAAACATCTTTGCAAAGAGGTCGATCATCTCACGGCTTCCGGTATCAAGCATGACCGTGTTGATACCGCGTGAAAGTATCTGAAGGTTCGCTTCAGGTCCTACGATCTCACGGAATCCGTCCATCATCTCAAACGCATTCTCCTGCAAATAGAAGAAAAGCGACTGAAAACGCGCACCGCCTCCAAACTCGAAGTGGGTAATACCCGCCTGTTTGGCAGCTTCAACTGCCGGAAAGAAATCATCCATCAGTACACGACCGCCAAAGACAGACTGGAAGCCGTCTCTAAAGGTCGTATCCATTACATCAATATATTTTTTAGCCATCTATCAAACCTTGTTTACGATTTATTTTTACGGAATTCTGCAACTGCAGCAACAATTGCAGCGACATGATGCGCATCATCCTGTGCTGCATTGGAAGAAGGAGTGGAAGTTGGTACCTCCGGTGCTTTTTCCGGGAAGTACTTGTTGATCAGCTTTGCCTGAAGCTTCATCACCTGGACAAGGACCAACAGGAACACGAAAACGATCAGCATTCCAAGAACCATGAACTTTAGGGCTTCACCCACAATATTTATTTCCATTTGGACACCTTATTATTTGGTTTACAAATTTTAAAACAGTTTTGCTTGTGCGCAGTTAAAAAGCACCGATTATCTTCTCTTTTTTCGACGATTGTTATTTCGGGTAGCTCTCTGTTCACTCTCATAGCTCTCAAGCATGGCATCAACCTGTGCCTGGTCAAACCCTATCTGACTTCCGATATTATGATCTTCACGTTCAATAAAGGCAGAAACCAGCTTCTCAAGCAGCAGTTCCCTATCCATATCTGATATCGCCGCAATCACCTCCTGTGCCTGTGTATGTACCGGTACCGAGCGGATCTGATCGACAAGGTATTCGATGCTTGCTTCATCAAGCCCTTCACCGCCTTCAATGGTGGCAAGTCGCATCTGGGCACCCACCTCTTTTTGAATACGCTGCAGTTCCCTGAACTCCTCAGTCGTCACCAGTGTGATCGCCTGACCGCTTTTACCTGCACGCCCCGTACGCCCGATGCGGTGTACATAACTTTGCGGATCAAATGGAATATGATAGTTGAAGACATGGGTGACATCCTTGACATCGAGTCCCCGGGCGGCAACATCTGTCGCTACCATGATCTTGGTCTCGCCTCTACGGTAGGATTTGATGATCACTTCGCGATCCTGCTGCTCAAGGTCACCATGCAGTCCAGCAGCATTGTACCCAAGTGCCTGAAGATGCTCAGTCAGTCTGTCCACCTCCCGCTTCATGCGGCAGAAGATGATACACTTGTTGGTCTCTTCTGTCTCAAGCAGTTTGACGATCGCCTCATCACGCTGCGATTCGTTGATCACATAGTAGCGCTGTTCGATGACATTGTTGGTCGTCTCCTCCTCACCAATGACCGAAATGAACTCCGGATTGTAGAGAATATGGTTGGCAAGCTCTTTGATGGGTTCTGGCATGGTCGCAGAGAAGAGCAGTGTCTGACGGTTTTGGGGAATATAGTCAAATATCTCCTTGATCTCATCCAAAAAGCCCATATCGAGCATCTCATCCGCTTCATCGAGCACCACAATTTCAGGGTTAAAGGTATCGATCTTCCCTTTTTTGTAAAGGTCTTTCAGCCGTCCCGGTGTCGCTACCACTATCTGCACACCTTTGTGGATCAGCGCGATCTGCCGTCCGTAGCCTACTCCGCCATACACGGTAAGTGTCCGGATGCCGGCAAAGCGCCCAAGGTGGTACAACTCGTCACTCACCTGTGTCGCCAGTTCACGCGTAGGGGTAATGACCAGTGCACGTTCAATCTCACCTTTGGCGATCTTGTCCATCATCGGCAATCCGAATGCCGCTGTTTTCCCCGTACCCGTATGTGCCTGTGCAACAAGGTCTCTGCCCTCTTCTACGATAGGAATCGCCATCTCCTGAATGGGACTGGGTTCCCTGAAGCCTGCGATCTTCACCCCTTTGGCAAGATCACGGTGAAAGTTAAATTCACTGAATTTCATTGTCTTCCTTTAGGCAGTTGTCTGCCCTGCAAAATTTCGTTCAAAAGTTGTTTTGAACTTATCCAAAGCTCCCATGGGAGACTTGGTAAATCCACTCACTACAGCATCAATAGCAGTACCACCCCCAAGACGATACGGTAGATACCAAACGGCACAAAGGTAAAGCGCTGCAAAAATGCCAAAAAGAGTTTGATCGTTGCATAGGCTACCACAAATGCCACTACAAATCCTACCGCAAATGCTCCCCAGTTTGCCGAGGCAAACTCATGGTAGTGTTTGAGCAGATCATAGCCGCTGACTGCCGCCATCACCGGAACGGCAAGCAGGAAGCTAAACTCCGCAGAGGCTTTTCTGTCCAGCCCGGCAAGCAGTCCGCCGACAATCGTTGCACCGGCACGGCTGGTACCCGGAACCAAAGAGAATATCTGTGCAATACCTATCCAGAGTGCCTGCTGCCATGTGGTCTGCTCGACATCCTTGACATGGGTCGGCTTTTCACGGTAGAAATACTCGACCACAAGAAACACAATACCGCCGACAATGAACATCCATGCCACCGTCTGTACATTAAAAAGTGATTTGATGGTATCTTTGAAGATGAAGCCTACAATTGCAAGCGGCAGAAAGGCAAGAAGCAGTTTGCTCCACAAGTCAATTTTTTTGAAGCTGATCTTGTCACGGTAGATCAGTATTACCGCCAAAATAGCGGCAAACTGGATGATCACTTCATAGGCCTTGGTAAGATCATTTTCCGCTACACCCAAAAATTTGGAAGCGACAATCATATGCCCAGTCGAAGAGATGGGCAAAAACTCCGTAAACCCCTCGATGACCCCAATGATCACCGCCTGAAAAATATCCATCTATCTATTTCCTTTGGAACCAGACAGCCAAACCCAAAAGCATCTTTATGCTCTTGCTGCTATATCATTCCGCTAAAGTAACTCTCATCCTTGGCAAGCAGCGCTTCGGGTGATCCGCTGTCAACCACGCGTCCCTCTTCAAGCACATAGATCAGCTCTGCACTTTTGATGGTACTTAGCCTGTGCGCAATGGTGATAACGGTTCGACCCTTCAAAAATGTATGAAGCGCTTCAAAAAGCTTCGCTTCGGTATGCACATCGAGTGCCGATGTCGATTCGTCAAAGATCACCGCTTTGGGGTTCGCCAACACCATACGGGCGATGGCAACACGCTGGCGCTGACCGCCGCTGAGTTTGATCCCCTCTTTCCCAACCATGGTATCGAGTTCGTTATCCAACCGTGCTATGACATCTCCAAGCTGTGCAATATGGATCGCTTCTGCAATCTCTGCATCGCTATAGGTGTTGCCAAGGGTAAGATTAAACCGCATTGTATCATTAAAGAGTTTAGGATGTTGCAATATCAGATAAATATTTTCCCGTATCAACGCGAGAGGAAGCGCACTGTGTGAGACACCGTTGTAGGTTATGCACCCTTCATCAAACGGGTAAAATCCTACCAGAATATTTGCCAGGGTAGTCTTACCGCTGCCGCTGGCTCCCACGATCGCCACCTTGGAGCCGGCAGGTATCTTCATATTGATATTTTCTAATATATAGTTTTGTCCGCTCTGGTATGCGAAGCTTAGTCCCTGCACCTCGATCGCAACAGCATCAGCCTGTAAAAACGGGTTAACCGTCTCCTTTACGGAAGGTTCACGCTCCATCTCAAAAATCGTATTGATCCGCCCGCATGCCGCTTTGGCTGTAGCGAGTACATACTGAAAATTGATCAGATCCTGTGTTGGAGAAACCATGACCCAAAGGTAGGAGAAGATCGCCAGCATCAGCCCTACAGAGAGATCGGAGTAGGCAACGGCAAGAATGCTCACTGCACGGAAGACCTCATAGCCGGAGAGAAAAACAAGGTAGGAGAGCTTCATGGCAGCATCGCTCTTATAGCCGTAGTTTCGGGCATGTTCACGAAGCTCTTTGGCTTTTTTCTCACTCTCTTTGAAAAAGTACGCCTCTTTGTTTGCTGCCTTTATCTGATGAAAGAGTTCGAGTGTCTCACTCAGACTCGACTGAAACAGCTCAACTGCCCTGTTCTCCTCTTTTTTGAGTTTTCCGATGTTGCGTGAGAGTTTGACCGTAAAGAGTACCACCACCGGATTGGTCAGTAAAATAAAGAGCGCCAGCTGCCAGTGTATCCAGAGCAAAATCACCGCTGAAAAGATCAGGATCAGTGAAGAGACGATCAGTTTGGAGATGGTGGTAGCGACAAAACCGTCTATCGTCTCTACGTCTGTTACCAGCTTGGAGGTAACTGCCCCTACCCGCATGGTCTCATACGCTTTGAGTGAAACCCCTTTGAGGTGCTCCAGCAGAGATGTGCGCAGACGATAAGTAATATTTTTTGATATGAAAACAAATATCTTGGTTTGCCAGATCGACAGCAGTGTACTGAGCAGACGCAGCAGCAAAATAAGCCCCAGTATGCCAAGTACATACCCTTTGGTATCTGTCTGCCAGAGATGCTGAGAGATCCAAGATATAAAATGGTGGTCTTTTCCAAGCAGCAGTTCATCGACAAGTATCGGGATAAAAAGCGGTACGGTAACGATCAGAAGCGTAGCTGCAATGGCTATAATATTACCAAATATCAACTCTTTCCGGTACTGCATAAGCTGCCGGACAATGCTCTTAATCGTACACTTTGTCATCTCTTTTGCCTGTTTGGTTTTGCGCATTATATCGCAAGAGTATCAAAAACCTGCTATACTCTTTTCAATAATGCAAATAGAGCCCTCTGAAAAACCCAAGCAAAAATGCTAAAATACCCTAACACAAAAGAGGAGGAGAAAAAACGATGTCAACACCCAGTTTCTTCGATTACGCGATGTCAGACCAAGGCGGGAAAAAGACAGGA
>JALVGO010000261.1 GCA_027029065.1 Sulfurovum sp. | reverse complement strand
GGATCTTTGCTCTGGCAGTCTGCCAGTTTGCCCGGTAGGGTACCGACACTCATGGAGTCTTTGCGTTTGACAAGGTCACGGGCGCGTTTAGCGGCATCCCGTCCTTTAGCGGCCAGCAGCACCTGTGCCATGATCGCTTTGGCCTCGATGGGGTTCTCTTCGAGGTATTTGTTGAATCTCTCAGTGAAAAACTTCTGTACCAGCGGTCGCACATAGCTTGAGCCCAGTTTCCCTTTGGTCTGCCCCTCGAACTGCGGTTCGGGCACCCGTACGGAGACGATGGCGACCAGTCCCTCTTTGCAGTCCTCTCCGGTGATCTTGGTATTTTTCTCTTTGGCATTGGCATTTTTGGAGATGTAGCTGGAGAGGGATCGGGTCAGTCCTGCCCTGAAGCCCGCTTCATGGGTTCCCCCTTCGGGTGTTTTGATGTTGTTGACAAAGGAGAGGGTCTTTTCGCTGTCGGAGTCGTTGTACATCAGTGCGATATCGATCTCGATATCATCCATTTTCCCCTGGAAGAACTGTGCGTTGGAGATGGGATTTTTGGCATTCATATCTTCAACGAATTGCTTGATACCCCCTTCGAAGTGGTACTTCTCTTTGGTACCGTCCCGTTCATCTTTGAATTCGATGGTGATACGCGGATTGAGGTAGCAGAGCTCCCTGAAACGCTTCATCAGGATCTCTTTTTGGAATGCTACGCTTTCTGTAAAAATGGAGTCATCCGGCCAGAATTCGATTTTGGTACCGGTTTTGCGTGTGGTGCCGGTGATTTCAAGAGGACCTTGGGGGATACCCATCTCAAAGTCCTGCTCATGGATATTACCGTCACGGAAGATGGTCATGTGGAGGTTTTTGGAGAGTGCATTGACAACAGAGACCCCAACTCCGTGCAGACCTCCTGAGACTTTGTAGGTATCTTTGTCAAATTTACCTCCGGCATGCAGGACAGTCAGTACCACCGTTGCTGCAGAAATTTTCTCTGTAGGGTGTTCTGCAACAGGGATCCCCCGTCCGTTATCTTCGATGATCGCTGAACCGGCTTTGGTAAGGGTGACTTTGATAGTATCACAATATCCTGCCATTGCTTCATCGATGGAGTTGTCAACTACTTCGTAAACAAGGTGGTGAAGCCCTTTGGTAGAGGTGTCACCAATGTACATTCCCGGTCTTTTCCGTACTGCTTCAAGCCCCTTGAGGACTTTGATGTTACTTGCGCCGTATTCTGCCATACTGAGACTCCGTTTTTAGTGTATAAATTGTATATATTTTATCGAAATAAACTTATAGGAAGCGTGATGTTATGGGCATTTGGGAGGAACTTTGGGAGACTTGGTGCAAAAGTGGTTTTTGGCATCCTGATTATGCATCTATTATACTTTTTTTGTGGTTTATTATTCGTTTTTATGGCAGAATATTTTTGCTATTTAGAGGGAGATTTTGTGCTAACGTTCTTCTTCATTTCTTTTTTTCTTTGTTTACGTGACAAAGAAAAAAGAGAAACGAAGCAAAGAAAAAAAGAAAACACGATAACGCGTGTTTTTTTATCATATTTCCTTGACATGGAAAAGTTGTTTGGTTTATATTTTAAATGCGTTTTTCTCACTCTCAGAGCATCGTTCCTGCTCCCAGTTTTTTCGTGCTGACAAGGTCTATTTCATTTGGATCGATAAAGCATTTTCTTTCATAGGCATCGAGTGCATACCTCCCGATCATGGCGGCATTATCCGAACAGTACTCTAAAGGTGCGGTGTGCATGATTTTGCCAAACTCATTGCAGAGCTTTTCGTAGGCATTTCTGAGGTAGATATTGGCTGAGGCACCGCCGACGATGGCGAAGTCTTTGATGGGTTCAGATTTGAAGATTTTTTTGCTCTTTTGGAGCAGATGCAGTTTGACCGCTTTTTGGAAAGAAGCGGCAAGGTCACATTTGTCCTGATGGCTCATTGCTTCAGCCCCACCGCACTTTTCGATGGTAAGGCGCACAGCATTTTTAAGTCCGGAGAGCGAAAAAGCGATCAGTTTGGAGTTGCGAAGCGGTACGGGGAGGTCAAAACGGTTCTCGTCTCCCTCTTTGGCAAGCTGTTCGATGATCGGTCCGCCAGGGTAGCCCAGCCCCATCATCTTGGCAGTCTTGTCAAAGCTTTCTCCCACGCTGTCATCCATCGAGGTGGCAAGGATATCCATCTTCTCAAAACTTTCGACTCTTAGTACCATCGTATGTCCGCCGGAGATCAGCAGTACCAGCAGCGGAAAACGGGTCGGTTTTTCGATAAAGAGTGAGTAGATATGCCCTTTAAGATGGTGCACAGGGATGAGAGGAATATGAAGCAGTGATGCCAGTGTCTTTGCCATAGCGATCCCCTCAAGCAGGGTCACCCCCAGCCCCGGCTGATTGGTGACGGCAACGGCTTTGAGTCGCTCAAAGTAGGGTTTGGTCTCTTCAAGGATATTTGGCAGGGCAACCGCATGTAGACGAGATGCCAGTTCGGGTACCACACCGCCATAGCGGGCATGCTCGGCTTCCTGGGAGATCTTTTTGTGGTAGAGCACCTTACGGGTATCTATCTCGGTGATGGCGATGGAGCTGTCGTCGCAGGAGCT
>JALVGO010000260.1 GCA_027029065.1 Sulfurovum sp. | reverse complement strand
CCTTTGGCTTCAAGATGTTTGGCTATCTCTGCACCGAGTCCGTTCTGCTTTTGTGTAGCAAGTGCGCTGAGTGTACGCTGAGAAAGGGTCTGCGCTACAGCCGGATTGAATGCCAGCACCGAGATAAACAGTGTAATACGTAAAATATTTTGTGAGTTCATGGTGATCCTTTCAGATCATCTTTTCTTGCATCTTCTTCATATGCCCTTTGCGTTTTTGCATCAGGTAGTCATACTGTGCTTTGGTAAGTACTGCTTTGGTACTGTCGATACAGTTAAGATGTACCATGGTTGCCTCGGCTTCAAGTGATGCGAGCTTTTCTACTTTGGCTTTCAGGGCATCTGCTTTGGTACCTGCTTTGCTCGCTTCGATGATCTCTTTTCTCAGCTTCATTACTTCAGGCTTTAGTTTTTTCACGCCGCTCATAGTTGTTTTACGTACTTCCATCAGTTTGGCTTTCTGATCGGCAGTCAATGCCAGTTTCGGATCATCCCAGCTTTTTGCTACCATCTTCGTCAGATGCGGCAGACCATGCTTGATGAGAAACGGTGAGTTCATACGCTTTTTGTGCATCTTCTTCGCTTTTTGCATCATGCCCTGCTTCATGGCACCGCCACACTTCCCTGCTCCGCACTTCATTCCCTCTGCCTGGGCAGAAACCATCAGCAGCGAAAGTGCTGCAATCGAACTGAGTAATACTTTTTTCATCTGTTAGATCCTTTTTCTTTTAGATATGTTTATGGTACTGGGGTAAGGTAAATGGGGTGTTAATCAAACTATCTGTATACGCAACCGTTTCCCAAGTGCTGATACCGCACTCTCTATGGTTGCCAAAGATACAGAAGTGTTAAGCGGATCCAAAAGTCTGTTGAGTGATGACCTGCTTGTTCCCATGCGCTTTGCCATCTCTGTTTTTGTCATATTTTTCTGCTTCATTGATTCTGCAATCTGGTACGCTATCACCCTCTTGGCTGCCAACGCCTCTACTTCAGAAAGAAGATCTTCTTCTTCCAGAAAATCATCAAATGCAGAACCGATCGCCTGTTGTTCAAGATTCATTCTATCTCCTTCATTCTTTTCAATGCCAAAGCAATCTCTTCTTTGGGAGTCTTTTGTGTTTTCTTTACAAAGCCATTGAGCAAAATCATATAATTGTCAATGATTGTAAAAATAACTCTGGCTATACGTTTATCTGAGATATGGCTCCTCACTTCATACAATCCTTTCCCTAAAGAACGGGAAACGGGCATACCAATAGGCCAACCATATTCTACTGTTTTGATATCTACACCAATACGCTGTTTATCCTCTTTTGAGAGTGACAATAGCCACTCACGCACCGGTTCATTGCCTGTTTTGGTTTTATAGAACAGTACTGTAATTTTTTTAGACATGACTATTGTACCATTTTTGGTTCATATTTGCAATACGTATACTTCACCCAAATCTCGAAATAGGATTCTTTGAATTTGCGTTATGCTCGTATTTACGGGGTTTGCAGAAAATTTAAGTCGCACCCGTAGGTTCGGCGATGATTTTATGTGAAGTCCGTGAATACGATGATGATGCAAAGTCATGAATTTCTATTTCGAGATTTGGGCTTCACAACAACCCCTCATCCGAAAAAGAGTAATACCCCTCCTTCGTTAAGATCACATGATCGAGAAGTTCGATGCCGACAAGTTTGGCGACATCACCGAGGCGGCGGGTGATCTGGATATCTGCCTGACTCGGCTCGAGGGTGCCGCTGGGGTGGTTGTGGGCGATGATGATGCCCGCAGCCCTGTCAGCAATGGCATCGGCAAAGACCTCTCTGGGGTGGACGAGTGACTGGTTGAGTGTACCGATAAACACGGTGCGTGTCTCTATGATGTGTGAGGCACCGTCAAGGGTGATGGTTAGAAAGTACTCCTGTGCACGGTCGGCAAAGGCTTTGAGTTCCCGATAGACTTCTGCAGCATCGGTTATACGCCGGTTGGAGTGGATGAGATAGCGTTTGCCAAGCTCTATGGCGGCGAGTATCTGAGAGGCTTTTGCCCTGCCAAGACCATGGATGCTGCAAAGCGATTCAAGCGTGAGATCTTCAAGCCCTTTGTCCAGCAGTGCCGTTATCTCTCTGGCAAGCTTGCGGACATCTTTGCCCTGAACACCGCGTCCAAGCAGCAGTGCCATCAGCTCTTCATTCTTCAGTGCCTGCGCACCTTTGGCAGCAAGCTTCTCTCTTGGTTTGTCATGATTGTGCAGTTGGTGGATCGGTTTCATGCTGTTATTGTAGAACAGCAGCAAAAAAAGATGCAAAAATATGTCAAAATGTCATATTATGACTTGCTCTCCTCTGTAGGGGTATCTGGTGAAGAGGCTGGCAGCAGAGTGTCGGTATTGGGTCGCAGGTGCATCTGCTGGAGATGTGTCGTCTCAAAATACCTTTTTTTACGCTCAAGTTCGGCAAGTGCATGCTCAATGCGTGCGATCTCGGAGCGGATGGGCTCGAGTTTTTCGATCTGGTTGAGGCGTTCAAGCTCCAGTGAAAGCAACTTCATCTCCCCCTCTTCTATCTCGTCATGCAAACGTGCTATCTCTCCAAGCTTGCTGCGTTTGAGCAGATCGGCATTCCCCTCTTCTATCAGTGGAGAGTACTCATGTTCAAACGCTTCATAGTCGGCGATCTTCTGCAAAAACTCGCTGTTGAGCCGTTCAAGCAGTCGCTCTTCTATGCGCACATCTTCGGCAAAGATGGTCAGCTTCGCCTCCTCTGGAGCGGCAGCTGCTTTTGCTTCAGAGAGTTTTTGCCCAAGCGCACCAATCTCCTCCTCATAGCGTGCCAGTACATCAATATATGCCAATATCCCTTCACGGTAACGGTTTTCAACCTCACGCACCACCATGCTTACATGGCGGTAGAGCTCGGCAGAGGCAGCTGTAGACAATGGCTGTTCTGTGTTTCCTGTCTCTGTTTCTGCCGGCGTAAGCACTGCTGTGTTTCTCTTTTCCTGTTGCATCTGGGCTCTCCTACTGAGTCAAACCGGCACGGAAAAGTGCATTTTCCCGTTTTCGCTGCTGTGCTTCTATCTTGGCGACAACCTGATTTTTGGTACCCTCTTTGACTTTGCGTTCAAGTGTCTCAACCGTATGTGTCAACTCAAGCACCTTTTTTTCCATCTCATGCTCATGCTTGATCTTCGCCTGCTCATTTTGTGCGGTGATCTGACGAAACCATGTTACCTTTTCCTCTTTCTCTGCCAGTGCCGCAGCAGTCTCTTTAAGCTTAGAGCGGCAGAGTGACCAAAGTACAAACAATACAAAAGCGGTACCGACCCCAACCAGTGCCAGATACGGCATAGCCTCACCTGCGACGACCTCAGACGCATACAAAGGACTCGATGAAGCCAATAAAACAAAACCTGTGATTATTCTTTTCATATCTATTCCTTATTTTTTCATTATCTTACACTATTATTCCCATAAAACAACAGAAACTATTGTCTAAAATATGTCCAAAACTGACTGTGACGTGTTGCGAAATCTTCAAGGCGATAATTAATATTTTCTAATATAATATTGCTTTTGCAAAGAAAATAAAAGACCCTTGGGCTGTACGGTGTGTGCTTGATGGCACTGACATAGCGGTATGTTTCCCGTAGCTGATCAAGCAACACCGATATCTGTCTGTCATGCGCCATACAGCGTCCAAGATGCTGATAGATAATCACGATCTCAGTGGAAGGTAGTGCAAAAAAGCGCCCTATTTCATCGGAAAAGATATATTTGTGAGGATAGACCTTCTGACGGTAATGTGCCTCAAGTCTCAGCATCTCAAAACGCTGCTCTTCCCGGTTGCATCGTAGTGCCATGCCGTTATCCGGTGCGACAGCGACAATCTCGTTTTGATGCGCGAACCATAACGCTTTTTGGAGCCACTGTTGCCTGTCTTCGTAGGCTCTTGGCACTTCATCATAGAAAAATGAGGCATTGGGAAGCAGTTTGAGACGCTCGAGCTCCTCTACTTCACGCTTGTCTCTCATCAAAATAGACATCAGAGATGTTTCAAGATATTCATCGGAACCGGACATCCGTTCAAAGTAGTCGATATGCCTGCCGTCATTGTTTCGCTCACCCTCACCCGAATGCAAAAACCATATCTGGGCAAGCCGTTTTTTGTCAAACGGACTTTCGGGATGGTTGAAAAGGTATCTGAAAAGCTGGAACTTTCCAAAATCCCCTACATCGGCTACATATCGATCCTGCATCATCTCTCCACTATCTGGATTTGTCGTCTCTTGTGTAATGTATTATAGCTCTTTTTGATTGAAGCCAAATTTTTGTATAAAAGCTTGAAAGGCAAACCATTTTACAGTATAATCAAATATTAATAATATAATAAGGAACAATTATGAAATTGGGCTTCTCTCTTCTTTTATCGATTGTAATGTGCAGCACATTGGTATATGCAGAGCATAATCAATCAACAACCAAAAAATCAGAACATAACAGTACACAACAACACAAAGAAAACAATGCTTCAAAAGATGCACGGCTTAAAAAAGAGCTTCAGGAGCAGATAGAAAGAGAGAAGAAGTATGCCAAAGAGCAGAAGTTCTATCAGGGGGATGAATACAATCTTTCCGAACATGAAGTGAACCAAGAGGCACTTAAAAGTATTCCGGTAATCGAACCAGACTACGACTTCGACATCACCGATGTCTATCGTGATGATATCTGATCATCCAAGCAGTTTCTCTTTCAGTTCCTCAACCGTATGGATCACATTGTCGTGTCCATGCTCGGTAAAGCCCCACTCAACCATAAGGTAGTCGATACCCGCCCGTTTTGCAGCCTGTTCGTCACGCGGACCATCCCCAATAAAGAGTGCCTTCTCTTTAGGTACATGAAGCTCATCCAACAGCTTCAGCAGCATATCCGGATAAGGTTTGCCTTTATGGACATCATCATAACAGGCGATCGCATCGAACATCACATAGATGCCAAGATGTGTCAGTGACTCTATGGTCGATTTGCGGTAGGCATTGGTAGCGACTGCCAGCTTGTACCCCTCTTCTCTCAAGGTTTCAAGCATCTCTCTTATACCATCGTAAAGTACAAGCTCTTTGTCATGGTGACGCGTGTAGTACTCCGAAAACCACCGTTCATGGTCATGTTCAAATGTTCTTGCGTGGTAAAAAAACTGTGCTGGGTTGATCGTCGGATCATTGACCTTTGCAAGGATTATCTGTGTATCCATAGGCGCAAACCCAAGCTGCTTACGCACATAGTTGATGGCGTTGGCAATGGTAATGGAAGAGTTTACCAGCGTGCCGTCCATATCAAAAATAATCAGTTCATAACGATGCATTATTTGTTATGCCTGTCTTTCTGGTTGACCTTCAGATAGACCGAAAGTCCCATGATCAGAGAGGTAATACCCAAAAGCAGGTAGACCGCATACATCAGTTTTCCCGGATCGGTCAGGGCGAATTTGAATACCAGCATCAACGCCTCAATGGAGAGTGCGATAATGATGGAGCCAAGAAACCGTATCATCGTTTGATGCGAATCTTCAGAGGTATCACGCTTTTTCACCCTGCCAAGCACCTCCTCCTCAAAGATCGCCTTGACCAGATCGACGATCGCAAGCGAAAGGGTCAGCAAAATGGTCGATTTGAATATTTCCGCAATATTGATATGGGCAAAATCGACCCCAAAATGCATGAAACTCAAAATCGCTTTAACAAACAGCAGCAGTGCCACAGCAAAGAGTGCCACAGAAAATGCCGAATAGACCCATTTGCTTGCGGTACCGAATGTCGAGTCAATGGAACTGGGGTGTACCATCTTCAAAATATTCTTTAACGTAATATCTATACAGATAATGGCAACCAGTTTATTGTGAATATCATAAATAGGAAAAGAAGCCGTTACGACAAGGTCATTGCTTACAAGGGAAGGGTATGGATCTGTCAATATACACCGGTGCTCTTTGAGGGTTTTATAGTAGTAGGCACGGTCGCTTCTGTCCTCTCCTTTGCCAATACCGTTGAGTTTCGGATTTTTGGAGATATTGTCGACCATCTGGATACCATGACCGTCAATAGCGTAGATCACTTCCGCATAAGGAATCGCTTCCAACAGGTTTTTGATCTTGCCAATGACCATATCGAGTGTCGCACCCTCGTCGGTATCGAAACTCTGGGAAATATTTCTGCTCATGATATAGCAGAGATAGGCACGTGCTTTGGTACGTATCTGTGCGTATTCCTGTATCTCTTTTACCACCAACATGATTATTCCTTTACTGAAGATATCCTACCCGGTCACCAAAAGAGACCTTCTGGTTGATCGCAACTTCAGGTACAATAGCACCCTTTTGTGAGAATGTCAAGATTGTCGAGCCCATCTCAAACCAGCCAAAGAGTTCACCCCTGCTGAGTGTCAGGTCATCATAGGTATAGTGCTGCGGTTCTCTTATCTCTGAGTTGGTACGTACACGCGGTTCAAACGTCACTGCCATTTTCCCGACATTGAGCGCACCCACAAGTACCAGTACATGTACCCTTCCTTTTTCATCGCTGCACGCTATGACCACCCGCTCATTCTCGATAAACAGCTCTTTTTTATTGCGCAGCAGCGGAAAGTTCACAGGGTAGAGCTTGCCCGGAATATGTGTCAGGGAGTGGATGTGCAGTGTCATAGGCATATGGTAGCGGTGGTAGTCTCTGGGGGAGAGGTAAAAATTCATGAACTCCCCGCCATCCACCGCTTTTGCCGCTTCAGTATGGTGGCTGCCAAACAGTTTTTCAATGCTGTATGCCATCCCTTTGATCTGGTAGGCTCTGCCCTCCTCTATGGTGCCATAGTCTGTGATCAGCGCATCCACACCGCTAATGAGTACATTTGGATCTTCCGGAAGTTTTCTCGGTTTTTCCAGTGCACGGGTAAAGAGCGCATTGAGTGTCGGGTAGCTTGAAGGTGCCCTGAACTCGGACATATCAAGCCCCATGAGTTTAACATAGGAGGCATTGATGATATGCTGAACAATCGCCGGAAACGGTTTGGAGGCGAACCTGCCAAAAGCCTGTGAGAGTGCGGATGTAAAGTGCCGTTTACCCATTGCCTTCCTTTGCATAGTGCGCAAGTGCATCGGTCATGAGCGCAATATGGTAGTTCTCCTGATTGTTGATAAAGGTAAAGAAGTCTGCCAGTTCCTGAGAGTCATTGCCGACTGCTTCAGAGAGTTTGCGGCACTCCTCTTTGGCGGCAAGTTCCTCGTTAATGCCGTCTTTGATAAACTGTACCACATCTTCGACCTGATAGAGCTCTTTCATCACCACACGCGGCACAGCCAAAATACCCATCTTTGCCATCATATCCCCAAAACACTTCAGATGAAAGAAGCTCTCATCGATGAGTATCTGGAAAATGCGGTTTAGGTAGGCATCGTCACTGTGTGCTTTGAGGTAGTTGTAGATCATAATCAGTTCATACTCTTTGTAGCTCTCATCAAACAAAAAGAGGGTCAGTGCATCTCTGGCTTCATCGGTCAGGTCTGCACCGGGGAACTGTCGTTCCATGCTAAATGCAGTCACCACTTCATCGTTCATGCGGTGGAGTACCCCGGTCATGTAGCTTATGTCACTCTTGATACGCCCGGCAAGCTCTTTGTCTTCGAGCCCAAGCAGTTGAAGGTCAATCTCAAGCAGACGGGAGGTAATGGCTTTGAGCATATCATCGAGTCTGGAGACCTTGATGGGAATGTTGTCACGCTCATAGTCATACGACTCCCCTATACGGATCAGCTCATGCTCTATCCAGGTAAAGTGCCTGAAGAGGATATCTGAAAAATCAAACAGCACCTGTTTGTTCTGGGTATGGCTCATAAAGCCTGCCATAAGCATCTCCAGCCATGCTTCATGGGTCTTAATCAGCAGTGTTTTCATTGGTTTCCTCCTCTTTTGGGGTACAGTCATTGGCTATTTGGTAGGTGATCATCGGATAGTCTGCCTCCTCTTTGCGTTTTTCATAGGTATCGACCGCCGCTTTGATTGCCAGTGCGACCATCTCCGAACAGGCGGCATCTTCAGGGGGCAGCTTTTCAAGCAGCTGCATGGTTGCCGCTACCAGATTGCGTGCGCCATCGATGGTAAGCCCTTTTGCCTCTTCTGTCAGCATCGACCCAGCAACGATGGTGGTTGTACAGCCGATTGCCTGAAATGCAATATCATCTATATAGGGTTTCTCCTCATCCTCTTTGACATGGATATAGATAACAACCTTTTCACCGTTGAGAGGGTTTTTGCCCATCCCTTCTCCATTTGCCGTCGCAAGCGTACCGTAATTCTTCGGATTCATCATATGTTCAACGACCATCTCGTCCATTGTCATGGGTTCATCCCTCCTCGTAATAACTGTGGACAATTATACCATTAGAATTTGAAATTAGAATCGAAGCAGTGTATAGGTAAAAATATATGTTTCTTCTGCTATACTTTTTTTATTACTCCCCCAACGAATAAGCTGAATTTTTGAGAGAGCGAGACGAGGCGATATGTACGTGAAAAAATCTGCAGGACTACCCGTAGGTAATTCAAAGTTTTTTTTGCGTGCAGATCGTTTCGTATCGCTCTCCCCGAAGGGTGCTGCACTTTCGTCCATACTCGGCGTTAGATTTTTTCGAATTCGCTACGGCGAGTCCTTCAAAAATCTGCCTTGATTATGAACGAAATTGCAGCATCAAAAATTCAGCTTATTCGTTGGGGGAGTAATAAGAATATCCGGGCTGATCTTATGCGTACCACCGGAATGAGACATTATATAATTATAAGGAATACCATAATGAAAAAGAATCTGTTCTTTGCCTCACTAACAGTATTGACACTATGTACTGCTCCCACAATTGCTGATGAAAATGGTCTTTATTTAGGAGCAGGATATGCTAATACCAATATCGATCTGGCATTTGACGGACGTAATATCGACAAAGACCTTCTTAACCTATCTACCGACAGTATCCTCTTTCTTGCAGGTTATGATATCAATGAATATTTTGGTATAGAGGGACGCTACTATCTCAATGCTTCAGAAGCTGGATACGAGTACTATGTAGGCGATACACCTCTTAGCGGAGCATATAAAGCGGAAACTTTTGCCGTTTATGCCAAACCACAGTACAAGATTGCTATGTTCAATCTCTATGCACTGCTTGGCGTTGCCGCCAATGACTATACTGCCAATGCACTCCTTGGTAGCAACAACAATGATACACTTTTTACATGGGGTGCCGGAATTAAACTCAATATTACACAAAGCCTTGGTGCTTTTGTCGACTATACAAACCTTGGTGAAAGCGAAGGTGTCATTACCAATACCGACCTTGATTCCTGGAATATCGGCTTCTCCTACAAATTCTAATATAGATTGGTGAGCCTGGCTCCCCATCTTGATGCACTACCCCTCACACATAGAAGGAATCTTATGGCAGTTTATGTCCTTTTCGACACAGAGACCACAGGCAATCAGGAAAATGACCGCATCATTCAAGTCGGTGCGATGGTCGTCCACGACAGAGACAATATCGAAGTCATCGATGAACTCTGCTCCACTACAGTACCCATCAGCATCGAAGCAATGGAGGTACACAACATTACGCCGGAGATCATCGCCGACAAAGCACCTTACAGCGAGACCACCTTTGCCAAAACAGTAGAGCGCTACAATGCACCGGAGAACTACCTGATCGCACACAACATATCGTTTGACCTGGGTATGCTTGAAAAAGAGGGCTTTGTCAACCGTTATACGCTTATCGACACGGTACGGGTTGCCAAACACCTGCTGCCGGACTCCCCCGCACACCGCCTGCAGTACCTTCGTTATGCACTCGAGCTCTACAAAAACGAAGAGGAAGAGGCCAAGAAGATGGGCATCACCATCAAAGCCCATGATGCCATAGGAGATGTGCTGGTGATGAAACTGCTGCTTTCCAAACTGGTACAGCTGACACAGCAGAAGTTCCCCGGCGAGAACCCCATGCAGAAGATGGCGGAACTGACCCAGACACCGGTACTGCTCAAAACCTTCCGCTTTGGCAAATACAAAGACCGAAGCATTGAAGAGGTCTCACGTGAAGACATGGGCTATTTGCAGTGGATGTACAAAAACCTCGATCTGGATGAAGATCTCAAGTACACGCTTGAGCAGTATCTTCAATAGAAACGTCCCATGCGATCTTTTCTGCTGCTCTTTTCATGCATAGCCACACTCAGCGCACAGCCCGTACACGACATGACAGTCGGTGACTGGCGCACAGAAACAAAAGCCACAAGCGAAAACCGTACCCGTGTGACAGAAAAAGAGTTTCTCAACCTCAAAGCCGACCACACCTTCGAGATCACCATCCTTGTCAGCCTCAAAAAAGGTGAACACTTCATTAAAGACCTTCAGGTCAAGGCTTCGGGCATCTGGAAACGACATGTAACAACGCTTGTCGTGGTCATTCAAAAAATAGAAGTCCCCTTTGCCAAAGAGGTCTCACGCACCATCACCCAACAGTCCCTTGAAGCACTTGCAAGCACCTATCAATCCCGCCTCAAAGGCAACCCCATACGCATCAACACCATCACCTATCTCGATAACAACAAACTGACCATAGTCAGTGAGAAAGGCGTCAAAACATCCTACACCAAATCTACCGGCCCTTCACCGCTGCAGAAGGCAGTGGGTAAAAAGTAGGGTAATTTTCATAAAAGTTGGATATTGTTGCTTACCATACCAAATGCAATATGTCGAATTTTTTCTGTTTTTTCGGTATGTTAAAAAAATATGCCGAAATTTTCGTGTTTTTTCGGTATATTTGCTGAAATATACCGAAGGATGCATAAAGAGTATCTCCACTAAGTCTTTACTGTAAATTTTTGGCAGTTTCTCTTTTATCTCTATTTTGGGCTTTAAAAGTTAAACAAATCTCTCCTCTGCAAAACTATGCTATAATAATCAAAAACAATCTGAATGAAAGGAGGCGGATATGCTTCAGTATAGACGGCGCAACTCTACCGAACCGACACCGACACCGCAAGGTAGCCCTGTGCATGCACTGGTTGGCTTTTGCAACTATTCCTATGACCGCAGTGGGCATGTTAACACATTGATGCTGCGCTCACTCCTTTCATCATTTAATGAGTCATACATCTATCTCTATTTAAGACTCTTTAACGAAGCCAATCCTGCATTAATCCGTTCATTTATGGAGCATGAGCACATCAGTCGTTCCGATGTGATTCACATCTATCACATCCTCAATGAGAGAGGATACGACTTAAGAGATATTCCTTCTTTACTGTGATGACTTACAATTTTTCCACGCAAAAAGAGCTTTTCCATGTCGCCTACCAAATTTTGCAGGATTATGGTGTTTCCGACTGGTCATTTGGCGGTGGTACTGCACTATCTTCACTTTATTACGGGCATCGTATGTCCTATGACATCGATATATTTTCAGAAGACTACAGTGGCATACAAACGATCATTACAGCCCAAAAAGAGATTACACAAAATCTCGGTACAAGCGAATTGGAAGTTGCTGCATCACCAACCGGTATTACCTTTTATTTGGAAGGTGGCACGCTCAAAATAGACTTCGTCTATTCGCCTGCACTCACATCCTCACCTTATCACTATCGCGATGTTTTTGGTATAGAAAACATCAAAGTACAAACTCCTCAAGAGATTATTGCCAAAAAACTCAAATATCGGGAAAAAGCAACGATTCGTGATTTTGTCGATTATGCTGTCGCTGAAAAGAAAGAGAAAATTTTGACAAAGCTCAAATCAGAAGCAATTGTCGATATGGAACGTTATTTTGAAATGATCGAAAAGTTTGACTGTTTTGACACCAAAACTTTTAATCAAGAACTTACACTGCTCTTACCGGGTCATACAGTCTGCAAAGATGATTTTGCCCAATCTATCCACAATATTATGAAACCCGGTAAAAAAATCCACGTAGCTATCGACTCTTCGGGAGAAGTTATCGCTTTTGATGAGTTTATACCCGCCTATCAAGAGCATTATGCTCCGATTGGAGAACTTGAAGTTTACACAATTCCCAATATGGGGCTTGACTATAAAAAGATTCTAAAGCTGAACAAAGCCAAGATTGAAGAGATGTTATCTAATGGTGGCTGATCCTAAGCCTCCAACTTCTCCCTCACAAGATCATTCACCACCTTCGGATTCGCCTTACCACCGGTAGCTTTGAGCACCTGTCCGACAAAGAAACCGAAGAGTTTTTGGTTACCTGCTTTGTACTTGGCGACATTGTCAGGGTTTTGTATGATGATCTCATCGATGATCGGGGCTATCTCGGCAGGATCGCTGATCTGCTTTAGCCCTTTCTCTTCGACAATGACCTCTGGGGATTTTCCTGTGGCGGTCATCTCTTCAAAGACCTGTTTGGCAATCTTGCTTGAGATCGTCTCCTCATCGAGCATTTTGGCAAGCTGGGCCACCTCTTTGGGCGTAAAGGTGAGGTTTTCGCTGCCATTTTCTTTGAACACACGCGCAACATCATTGGCAATGATGTTGGCGATGGTTATTGGGCTTTCATAGGCGGCAACGGCTTCGTCAAAGAAGTATGCCAGTTTCTCGTCACGCGCAAGGGTATTGGCAACTTCAGGGTTGAGTTTGAACTCATGGGTGAAGCGGTCGTATCTGCCCTGCTCTTGGGCACTCATAGGGGCAACTTCACCCTCTTTTTGTACCGATTTTGGCTGTTTTTGCTTTTTTGCAGGCTTAGGTTTTGGCTTCTCTTTTTTCGCCCATGAGTCTTTAAGCCCGACAATCTTGTTGAATACCGGTGCATCATCACGGTAATCTACCGGATCTGCATAGAAGTACCCCTCTCGCTCGAACTGGAAGCGTACATCGGGCTTCTCTTCGATCACGGCAGGCTCCACAAGCGCATCTTTTATGATCTTCAATGAGTCCGGGTTGAGGTCTTCAAGCCCTTCCGGGGCTTCACACTTAAAGAGTCTGTCATAGAGCCGTACTTCAACCTTTTTTGCAGCAGTGGCATCGACCCACTGGATGGCACTGCGTACTTTGATGCCGCTGGTGTCTGAACCGCTTTTGGAGTCTGGATAGTACTCCGCTTTAATCTCAACGATGTTACCTTGCGCATCTTTAATCACCTCTTTACAGGCGATGATGTAGGCGTGCTTGAGTCTGACAGGCTGGTCGGGTGTGAGGCGGTAGTAGCCTTTTGGCGGATTTTCGCTAAAGTCGGCACGGTCGATGTAGATCTCATTGGAAAACCGCAGTTTTCTTGAGCCCTCTTTTGGCACATCGTGCGGGTAGTAGGAGGCATCGAGCAGTTCACTACCCTCATAGTTTTCTATGGTTACTTTGAGCGGATCAAGCACACACATCACACGCGGTACCTTGGTGTTCAGGTCATCACGGATGCAGAACTCAAGCTGCGCGACATCGACTGTGGAGTTGGCTTTGGCAACCCCGATCTGCTCACAGAAGGTGATGATGGACTCCGGTGTATAGCCTCGGCGTTTGTAGCCGGCAATGGTAGGTAGGCGCGGGTCATCCCAGCCGTTGACATAACCGCCCTCTACCAGTTCGAGCAGTTTACGCTTGCTCATGACTGTGTAGTTCATGTTTAGGCGGGCAAACTCATACTGATACGGACGTGGCGGCTTGAGCCCCAGTGTCTCGATGACCCAGTCGTAGATGTCGCGGTTGTTCTCAAACTCCAGCGTACACAGAGAGTGGGTAATGCCCTCCATGTAGTCTGAAAGACAGTGCGCAAAGTCGTACATGGGGTAGACATGCCACCCCTCGCCCACACGGTAGTGGCTGGCGTGACGGATGCGGTAGAGCAGCGGATCACGCATTTTCATATTGGATGAGCTCATGTCTATCTTTGCGCGCAGTACATGCGCCCCCTCTTCAAACTCGCCGTTTTTCATGCGCTCAAACAGGTCGAGGTTCTCCTCCACGCTGCGCTGGGCATACTTGCTGCGTCGCCCGGGCTCGGTGACCGTACCGCGGTACTCGCGTATCTCCTCTTCGTTGAGGCTGTCAACATACGCCTTCTCCATCTTGATCAGTTCAACAGCATAGTCGTAGAGTTTACCAAAGTAGTCAGAGGTAAAGTAGACCTTCTTGCCCCAGTCAAACCCCAGCCATTTGACCGCATCTTTAAGCGCTTCGACATACTTCATATCCTCTTTGGTCGGATCGGTATCGTCCATTCTGAGGTTACATTGCCCTTTGAAGTCGCGTGCAATACCGAAGTTCAGTACGATCGACTTGGCATGACCGATATGCGGAAATCCGTTTGGCTCAGGAGGGAAACGGGTATGTACCGCCTCATATTTACCCGCTTTCAAATCCTCTTCAACAATGGCGCGTAGAAAATCTTTTTTTGTTTCACTCATTTTGTTTCAACCTTTAGCTACCCCAAAAATAAATTTATTCGTATTGGTCAGGTGGCGACAAAGGAGCACCCAACCCGCAGGGCGGCTTTGCCGTTTGCGACTGCTAGAGCTACCTGACCAATACGAAAGCCTTCAGAGGTCTCAATTAATATTGGACGTATTTTATCGAAATAGAGTTAAATCAGTTGGTATGATTAATCCAAACCTATTATAATATCATTTCAAAATATTATGGAGTTGTATGCATGCTGAGATTTGCCCTTTCACCAACGGGAGATATGACCATTGACGATCTGCGTATCGCCATCGTGAACTTCATTGTCGCCCACAAACGCGGTGAGCCTTTTTTGATACGCATGGACGACACCGACAAAGCGCGCAATATCGAAGGCAAAGATACCGAGTTTATGCAAATTCTGGAGAAATTCTCTTTGACACATGAGCAGGTCTATCATCAGAGTGAGCATCAGAGCATCCATCAGACACTCGCACTCAGGCTTCTTGAAGAGCAGAAAGCCTTTGTCTGTACCTGTACCGATACCGACAGCATAGCCTGCAACAGCACGTGTACGGAAATGACAGAAGATACCTACAGCCGTCTCAAGGCAGAGGGAACCCCCTTTGTGGTACGCCTCAAAGCCCCAAAGAAGACCATCTCTTTTACCGACATCATCTCTGGAGAGCATAGCGCAACACCCGAAGAGACAGGAGAGCCTGTGATACTGGGAAGCGATGCAGCACCAACCGCTCTCTTTGCATCCGCATGTGATGATATGCTCAGCAACATCACCACCCTCATCCGGCATGCACGCTACATTGGCAATACACCAAAAGAGATACACATCAAAAAAGCACTGGGGTATGCCCAAGAGACTGCTTATGCGCATCTTCCGGGCATTGACAATGCACCATTGCTTAAAGCACTTTTTGAAGAGGGGTACATCCCCGATGCTATCATTAACTACCTTATTCTGCTTAGCAACCCCAAGAGCGAACAGACCTTTTTCACCCTGCCTGAAGCCATAGCGTGGTTTGACCTTGAACAGATACCGCATACCCCGGCGGTGTTTGAGATGGAAGTGCTGCGCAGGCTCAACTGTGAACATCTGCTGAAGATGGATGACAGACGGCTCTCGATGCTCTTTGGGTTTGCCGATGCGGCTATTGGGAAACTGGCAAAAGTCTATCTTGAAACTGAGGAAGCCAGTACTGTCAGTGAACTTGAAGCTGCCATACGCCCCCTCTTCTCTCCCAAATCGTTTGATGGAGAAATGGGTAAGAAGATGAATATATTAAAAAATATCATATGGGAAGCCCCCATGATAGACACCTATGAAGCCTTTGAAGCATACCTTGTCAAAGAGAGCGGGCTTTCAGGCAATGCACTTGCAGCACCGCTTAGAAAGCTGCTTACCAACCAAACAGAGGGACCTGCACTCGATGCCCTCTATCCGTATATCAAATCTTACCTACTGGAGGTTATCTCATGATCGACGCATTTATCTATTCACTGGTTCAGCTTGTTCACATGGTCATCAATCTGTATATCTGGATCATCATCATCTCGGCACTGCTGAGCTTTGTACGTCCAGACCCTAGCAACCCAATTGTACAGGCACTCTACCGTCTGACAGAGCCGGTTTACATGTGGATCAGACGCAAGTTCCCGTTCGTGATCATCTCAGGTCTCGACCTCTCTCCGATCATCATCATTTTCGGTTTGCAGTTTATTGACATTTTCATCATGCGTCTTTTCCTGGGCTAAACCATGATCCGCTTCCCGCTGCGTGCTTTCTCTCTTCTGCTTTTTGTCTGCATCCCTTTTTTGCAGACACTCGAAGCAAAGACCTTCAGCTATTCACAAATACACAATATGCCGTTGAGTCTTGAAAAAGACTACTACATCTGGCGTTTTCTAAAGCAGCCAAGTACCAACAAATCACAGGCACGCGCCATCATCCGTGAAGTAAGCCACCTGAACAAGAAGCTCAAAGAGGCGTATCGCAAAAAGACCGGCGCCTACCCAAACATCAAACCTACCATGCCAAAATACTATCTGAGTGAAGCAAAAAAGTGGGAGAACAGGGCACAGGGCAATTTTGCATTCAAAAAAGGGATTGCCCATGTACAGCGCGGGCAACCAAAGCGTGCAGCAGAATTTTTCAATGCGGCATATCGCATCTACAATGAACGCTGGGAGAAAGACAAATGTCTCTTCTGGCTCTACCTCGTGACAAAAAACAAACATCATCTTGAGGTGATGAAGGAGCAAAGCGGACATATCAATATGTACCGTCTGCTCGCTTCAGATATTACCCATGACAAATACCCTAAAACCATTGTCTCACCCAAAATAGACAAAAGCAGCATCTGGGGGATCGATGCGACAGATCCGATAGACTGGGCGAAGATGAAAGAGAAGATATTCAATAAACATGCCGATCTTGAAGATCTCGCAGATGACTGTGAGTCCGAAGAGACCATCGGTATGCATACTTACATCAAAGCACGTGCCTGCAACTACACCAAATCCTACTTCCCGATGCCCTACCGGGATTTTATGTCAAAGTATCCTATTGAAAGACAGGCGCTTATTTACGCCATTGCCAGACAGGAGAGCCGCTTCATCCCGGCAGCCATCTCCCGTTCCTTTGCCCTTGGTATGATGCAGTTCATGCCGTTTCTCATAGACCATATCGCCAAGCAAAAAGGCGAAACCATAGACTATGACGACATCTTCAACCCGCACAAAGCCATAGAGTATGCCAATGTACACCTTGACTATCTGACAAAATATCTCTACCACCCGCTCTTTATCGCATACGCATACAACGGTGGCATAGGCTTTACAAAACGGCTCATCCGAAAGAAAGGGAACTTCAGACCGGGGCCGTTCGAACCCTATCTGAGTATGGAGAAGATGAAAAATGCACAGGCAAGAGAGTATGGGAAACGTGTGATGACAAATTATGTGATCTATATGAATATGCTTGGTAAACCGATGCGGCTGCTGCCGTTCATCAAAACACTGACCGACCCCTACCAGACTGACCGTTTTAGAAAATAGCGAACTTCTCTAAAACGCTTTTTTGGTATAGACATACTTTGCTTTCTTTGCAAAATGCAAAACACCGTTTCCATATTGCTCACTCACAAACTCCATCGTCAACCGATCAGAATCTATATGCGGGAATGTTACAAGAAAAAACTGGCTCCACTCTGCTACAAAAGAGATATTTTTGAGTCTCTTGTCGTTATGTGAGAGCGGCTGAATATGTTTTGGTTCCTTTTTGTTGAGCGTTAGGTTAAAATCGTACAACGGTTCATCTTCCATCCCTTCATCATCGACGTAAATACCGACAATAAAACGCTCATCCTCTTTGGATGTACGCTTTTCTCTGTCCTCAAATATTTCAAACGGGTTCATATAGTTGATAAAAGAGTCTTTCTCTCCCTCTTTGGCACGTGAATTTCTGTTCAGATAGGTAGCTGTCAGGGTCACTTTGGTCAGGTTGCCTTCATAGAGCTGCACTTTTTCTGTTTTGATAAGACGTTTGTGGTAGGTTTTCTCTTTTTCGTAGGTGTGAAGAAGTTTGACACGCTCAGGAGATGTACACCCCACAAGGAGAACGACCGCTGTCATACCCAATAGTGTTCCACGCATCATACATACCCCTTGTATTGTTTGGCTGATTTTAACATACTTTCAATAAAGGTTGATGTATAATCCCGTATTACAAACCAAGGATAGAAGCACGTGAGAACAAGAGTTGCCGTTGCATTTACAGGTCCCTCCGGGAGCGGAAAGACTACACTGGTCGAAAAGGTCGCCAAAGCCCTTGTTACGACCCGGAAAGTCGCCATCATCAAAAACGATCCGAAAGACAAAGCGAACTTCGATGTAGAAGGCAAAGACAGTTACCGTTTTTTCCAGACAGGTGCCGAAGTGGTCGTTACCTCCCCTACCCGTACCACCTACTTCTCCCACAGGGAAAAACGGCTTGATGAGATCGTCAGTATGGTCAACGACTTCGATATTTTACTCGTCGAGGGGCTCAAAACACTGCCGCTGCCGCGCATTGCCATCTTTAGGAACGAAATAGACGAAAGCTATTTCCCATACTCGGAGGCTATTGCCGTAGACGGAAGTGTCAAGCTGTCAAACTATACCATCCCTGAGACGATCGACATCCTCGATCTTAACGATCTCGATGCCATACTTGCTTGGATCGATACCCATGCTAAAGCCATATAAACAGAAGGAAACAGAATGCTGACCATATTTGAAACCATTGAACAGTGTGCACTCAAGATAGACCATGCCATCAAAACTGAAGACCTTGGCTACTGCGATACCGAAAACTCCTCCGGAGAGGATCAGCTCAAGCTCGATGTCAAAAGCGACTACATCATCGAAGAGGCGTTCAAACATGTGCCGCTGGTCAAGTCACTTGTAAGTGAAGAGAAAGAGGGAGAGCTGCTGCTGCATGAAGATGGCAAATACACCATCTGCTACGATCCGCTTGATGGTTCCAGCCTTGCCGATGTCAACCTCTCTGTCGGTTCTATCTTCGGCATCTATGAAGGGGAACTCAAAGCGGAAAACCTTGTCGCTTCTGCCTATGTGGTCTACGGTCCGCGTATCGAGATCATGCGTGCAGTCAAAGGAGAACGCCCCAAGCACTACCGTGCACAGGAGGGCTTTTTCAACCTTGTCTGCAAAGATGTGATCTTGCAGGAGAAAGGCAAACTTAACGCTCCGGGAGGTACACAGCAGCACTGGTGCGACTACCACAAAAGCTTCATCGATGACCTCTTTGCCGAAGGGTACCGCCTGCGCTACTCCGGCGGCATGGTACCAGACCTGCACCAAATCCTTCTCAAAGGCGGCGGTATCTTCTCCTACCCCGGTACGACAGACAAACCAAATGGAAAACTCAGACAGCTCTTTGAGGTGATCCCATTTGCGTTTATCTACGAGCAGGCCGGCGGCCAGGCGATCAATGACAAAGGAAAACGTCTGATGGAGCTGGTACCTTCCCATCCGCATGACACCAGCCCATGCTTCTTCGGCTCCAACTACGAGATAGAGAAACTCAAAACTGCCTACGGGATCAAAAGCTGATGGCCAAAGAGGTACTTGACCAGTGGCAGATCGCCCTGCGTCTGAAAACAGAAGAGCTGCGGAAGTGCCAGCAGGAGCATCAGCTGCAAAGCTGCTCAAAGTGTGAGAAGTTTCTGGAATGTGAACTACGTGATGCCTACGTCAAAGCGGTCTACGACAGCATGAACAAAGGTACCGGCGGAGGGTTTGAGTTTTAAACAACTCACGCCTTTTCGATCTCAAACGGCTTGTAGTAGACGCGTACATTGCTTAATGATATCAAGATACGCTTGCTTCTCATATCCCACTTGATAAACCCTTTTTGTCTCCGGTTTGCTGTGTATCCACTTCTTTCAAGCTCAACATCTCGGATCGTATCGGCAAGAGACTCCATCATTTCACGCGGTACATAGAAGCTCTGTTTGTAATCCTTAACCTTATAGTACTCTTTGCCTTTGTAGGTATAGATCTTTTTATCCGAAAGATATGCTTTTATAGCCTCTTTTGCTTTTTGCTCCCGCTTCCGACGTTCATCAAGTTCCTGCAATATGCGGCGCTTTTCATCAGATGAGTAGGAGCTGTCATCTCTCTTCTCTGCCATCCCAAACACCTTTCATATTTTCATTACTCCACCATTAAACAACCCGAATGTTTGATGCAGCAATTTCGTTCATAATCAAGGCAGATTTTCGCAGGACTCGCTAAAGCGAATTCAAGAAAATCTAACACCGAGTATGGGCGAAAGTGCTGCACCCTTCGGGGAGAACGATACGAGACAACCTGCACACAAAAAAATCTTTGAATTACCTATGGGTAGTCCTTCAGATTTATTTACGCACATCTTGCCTCGTATCGTTCTCTCAAACTTTCGGATTATTTGATGGGGGAGTAATAAGTATAAAACACTATAGCATACTTTCAATTAACGCGAGCTTCTGTGCTTTTGTCATACTCTTTTTAATATGATACTCTCTTTTGGAAGCACTGCTTCTGTCTTCATGCACTTCACTGTAAACCAGTTTTACCGGACGCCGTGTGCGTGTATAGCGTGCCCCTTTTGTTGAACTGTTGTGTTCTGTTATACGTCGTTCAAGATCAGTTGTGATCCCTGTGTAAAGTGTATCATCTGCACATTGAAGAATATAAAGGATATACATGAGCCTATTTTAACACTTTATTCTATAAATTATTCTAATATCCAAACATATTTATCATCAGCCCCTAATTTACCCATACCACAGCACACTTTGGCTAAAATATCCGCTATCAAAAACTCATTTGTTTAAGGAATCTTATCTATGTCATCTTGCCACAAAGCCTACATCACCACCCCTATCTACTATGTCAATGACATCGCCCATATCGGTCACGCTTACACTACCATCATCGCCGATGCACTGGCACGCTACTCTCGTATGAGCGGTCTTGAGACCTTCTTCCTGACCGGTACGGACGAACACGGACAGAAGATAGAAGAGTCCGCAAAAGCCAGAGGCAAAAGCCCGCAGGAGTACGCCGACGAGATCTCGGCAACCTTCAAGAACCTCTGGGATGACTTTGGCATCAGTTATGACAAGTTCATCCGTACAACCGATGAAGACCACATGAAAGGGGTGCAGAAAGCCTTCAAGGTCATGTATGACAACGGTGACATCTACAAAGATGTCTACAAGGGACACTACTGTATCTCCTGTGAAACCTTTTTCCCCGAGATCCAGCTTGTCGACGGCGAGTTCTGCCCCGAGTGCGGTAAACCGACCACCGTTGTCGAAGAAGAGAGCTACTTTTTCCGTCTCTCTGCCTATCAGGAGAAGCTGCTGGCATGGTACGACGCCCATCCTGAGTGCATCCTGCCGCGCAGCAAACGCAACGAAGTCATACGCTTTGTCGAGGGGGGACTCGAAGATCTCTCCATCACCCGTACCAGTTTTGACTGGGGTGTGAAACTCCCCAAAGAGCTCAACGACCCCAAACATGTCATGTATGTCTGGCTTGATGCGCTTATGAACTACGTCACGGCACTTGGCTACGGTACCGATGAAGCGAAGATGGACTTCTGGCCTGCGCGCGTACACCTCATAGGCAAAGATATCCTCCGTTTCCACGCCATCTACTGGCCGGCTTTCCTCATGAG
>JALVGO010000259.1 GCA_027029065.1 Sulfurovum sp. | reverse complement strand
CGTGGTGCGGATGAGAGGACTCGAACCTCCACACCGTTAGGCACCAGATCCTAAGTCTGGCGTGTCTACCAATTCCACCACATCCGCATGTGATTGTTTTACGAAACAATAAAAAATAAAGGGTGGTACACCCGTCAGGATTCGAACCTGAGACCGCCCGCTTAGAAGGCGGGTGCTCTATCCAGCTGAGCTACGAGTGCATCAAAAATAAAAAGCTACCAAGTATCTGCAATCATAATGTGACCAGTCACATGAGCCGACTGCTGAAGTCGATAATCAATGGTACGCCAGAGAGGAGTCGAACCCCTAACCCTCAGATCCGAAGTCTGATGCTCTATCCAATTGAGCTACTGGCGCTTCGGCAGGGCTACTGATTAATAATGGGGTAGGCGACGGGACTCGAACCCGCGACAACCAGTGCCACAAACTGGCGCTCTACCAACTGAACTACGCCTACCATATACCGTATCAAAACGCTATTTGAACAAAAACTGTATTCAAAATGTTAGCTGATTGATGAAAATAAAAAATGGTCGGAGTGAAAGGACTCGAACCTTCGACCCCCTGGTCCCAAACCAGGTGCGCTACCAGACTGCGCTACACTCCGTCTCAAAAAGGACTGCAATTATAGTCGAAACTTTTTTAAATGTCAATAGCTTTTTCACAATTTGTATCATTTTTTTGTTTATTCGCCAAATTTATGAGAAAAAGTGCTGATGTGAGAGATATTTTCCCAACCTGTGATAAAATCATATCATCTAATCTTTCGCCAAAGGAGCATGTATGGCAAAAGCACGGTTTAGCCGGATCGGATTTGTTTTGGCTGCGGCAGGTGCAGCAGTCGGTCTGGGGAATATTTGGAAGTTTCCGTATATCACAGGTATGTACGGAGGCGGCGCATTCGTATTTGTCTATCTTGTCACCGTAATGATGATAGGGTTTTCCATTTTGGCTGCCGAAATGTTTATCGGATACAAAGGCGGCAGGGATGCTGTAACCAGTTTTGAGCTTGTGGCACCGGAGGGCAAAAAAAGCTGGAAATATGCCGGGTTTATGTTTGTCAGCGGGATGATCATCATGACTTTCTATTCTGTGGTAATAGGATGGATATTTCACTATATCTACCTCTCTGCAACGGGTGGACTTCCCTCCACCATGGAAGCGGCAAAGAGTACCTTTGACGGACTGGTAGGTCTCTCCCCTGTAACTGCCACACTCTGGCATCTGCTTGCCACCCTGTTCGTAGCAGTGGTACTCATGGGAGGGATCAAGTCCGGTATCGAAAAGGCAAACCTCATTCTCATGCCGATGCTGATGGCGATTCTGCTTGGACTGCTGGTCTATGCCATGCAGTTTGACGGATTTGGCAAGGCAATAACGTTTATGTTTGAACCCGACTGGAGCAAACTCAACTCAGAAGCGATCGTAAGGGCGGTAGGACACGCTTTCTTCACCCTCTCCATAGGTCTGGGTACCATGATCACCTACGCAGCTTCTATGAGCCATAAACAGTCTGTTTTCAAAGCAGCCTTCTGGGTCACCTTTCTTGATACACTGATTGCATTGGTGGCAGGTGTAATGCTCTACAGCTTTATCTTTCAGTTTGATGCCGAACCGGGACAAGGGCCGGGGCTTGTGTTCAAAACACTCCCTATTGTCCTCTCACAGATTGGCACGACCGGTACGATACTTGCTGCCGTATTCTTCATAGGACTTGCCTTTGCGGGACTCACTTCTGCCATTTCACTGACAGAACCTGCCGTTGAATATTTCATTCAGCGGTTTCACTGGAGCCGTCCAAAAGCGGTGATTGTAAACACCTCGCTCTATTTCATCATAGGTATCGGTGCAATTTTGAGCTACACAAAAGCATATGGTACTATTTTCAGCATCGGCGGTACACCGCTCTTTGATGCACTGGAATTCTCGACAGACTCCATTCTTTTGCCTGTCGGAGGACTTCTGATCGCGATCTTTGTCGGCTATGTGCTGCCTGAGCATACCCGTGAAGAGATGCGAAAACACCACCGTGTACCGGTTACACTTTACAATGTGTGGCGATTTAGTCTACGGTATATTGCACCGGCTGCTATTGTCTTTATGATGCTGAACAATTTTGGAATTATCAAAATATAGAAGAGATGACTCCCAAAAGTGGGATATGGGGCTTAAAGGTATAGGAGGTAACAATGACAACTCATTTCCTGCTCCTCTTCACCACACCGCCAACAGCCTGCTGTGAGATACCCAATACTTTAGCAATCATGTGCTGAGAGTAGCCTTGCTCTATGGCTTTGAGTATCTGTTTGTTTCTTTTCTTTATATCGGTAATATCTTCTAACATCTTTTGAAGTTTTTGCATATCTGGTTTGTGATCGCTGTTGGGTGCCTCTACCAGTGAAGATGCCTTTTTGAGTTCTTGAAGTTGGGTTGTATCTACAGGCTGTGTTAAAAATGCTTCTATGGCTTCCTTGTCTTCTTGATAGTGTTGGGCTATCCAAGCGTGTTTCAGGGGTAGAGGTGACAACGACAACTCATTTTCTACTCCTCTTCGCTACACCATACACAACAGGTTATGATATACCTAACACTTTAACAATGCTATGCTGAGAGTAGCCTTGCTTGTAGATTTTCAACATCTTTAT
>JALVGO010000258.1 GCA_027029065.1 Sulfurovum sp. | reverse complement strand
TCTTCACCTTCATCGTTGGCTGCATTTAATAGCTGGGCAGCACATCCAAATTTTACAGATACTCCTTATTTCAGTGCTGCATACTATGGGTTTTTCCCGGCTGTCTACCAGTTAATTTTGCAGTAGTCTTGAAAGGTACTGTTCCAAACCTTCTTCTACACTCCACCACCCTTCAAACACAGCATCATAATAGGGCTGTGTAACCTTTGCAAAATCTTCTCTGTCTTCGTAAAGGTTGACACACCAGTCAAAAGGGATGTCAAAACTGCGCAGTGCCATCATGGAGAGAAGGGTATCGTTGATACACCCAAGACGGCTGGGGGTTACCAGCAGTGCCCGGGCATCAAGCTCTTTGATGAGGTGTACCGTCAGGTAGGTTTCTGTCAATGGAACCATTAGCCCTCCGGCTCCCTCGACAAGCAGTATGTCACATTTTTTCAACAGCATGTCATGTTTGTCAACAATGTACTGAAGGTCGATAGTACCGTCTGTATCTGCACAAAACGGTGCAGCAGGCAGTGCGAAGGTGTAAGCGGTGATGTCATCGGTTGACAATCCTTCAAAGGCAGGGTTGACACTCTGGCATGCTTGAAGCAGTGCTGCGGCATCAGCCGGTGTATCGCTCACACCTGTTTCGACCGGTTTGTAAACCCCGGGGTGCATGCCCTGTGCTGCGAGTGTTTCAATGAGTTTGAGGGTGGTGTGCGTCTTTCCTACATTTGTCCCGGTAGCGGTAATAAAAAGGCTCTTCACTTGCTTTTCTCCCGATTTTTTGTATAATATAGACGATTATAGAATTTAATTTGAATAAGGAATTTTAGCATAAATGCCAAAGTATGAAGAAGAACTCGATGTAGCACTTGACCTGCAGGAACCGCAGATGTTCAAAGTGCTGTTGCACAATGATGACTATACCAGTATGGATTTTGTGGTAGAGGTGTTGATGGATATTTTCCACAAGAACCACAGTCAGGCTGAGCAGATCATGCTGCAGATACACGAAAAGGGCAAGGCGATCTGCGGTGTATATACGTATGAGATCGCCCAAATGAAAGTGGAGCAGGTAAGACAGCTTGCCAAGCGCAACGAGTTCCCCCTGCTTGCAACGATGGAAGAGGATGCATAGATGATCAGTGTAGCATTGAACGATGTATTTAAAGAGGCGGTAACGTATGCCAAAGAGAACCGGCATGAGTACCTGACCGTAGAACATGTTTTTTTGGCGATCGTACGTTCGGAAAAAGGGCAGGAGATATTTGACCTGCTTGGTGCGGATGTCAAGCGGCTTGAAGAAGGAATCGAAGCCCATATTCACAAAACCATCCCTACGCTCAAGGAGGCAGTTGAGCCGTTTGAGACAGTGGCACTCTCCCGTGCTATCAATGATATGATGACACATATCCACTCTGCCGGACGTACTGAGGCAAAGGTAGGGGATATGCTCGCGGCGATCTTTATGCAGGAGCATGCCTATGCGGTCTATCTGATGAAAAAAGAGGGAATTGCCCGGGTGGATATTTTGGAAGTGATCTCCCATGCACATAGTGAGACCGAGACGGTACCCTCAAAAAGCGATAGAGAAGAGACCCTGCTGGAGCAGTTTACCATGGAGCTCGTTTCTCTTGCCAAAAAGGGTAAAATAGACCCGGTGATAGGACGTGTCGATGAGATCGACCGTGTCATGCAGACGCTCTGCCGCCGGAAAAAGAACAACCCGCTGCTGGTGGGGGAACCCGGTGTCGGAAAGACTGCCATCGCCGAAGGGCTGGCACTGAAGATAAGCGAAGGGGACGTACCCGATATTCTCAAAAATGCGAAAGTCTATGCACTCGATATGGGTGCGCTGGTTGCAGGTACCAAGTATCGTGGAGATTTTGAAAAACGGCTCAAAGGTATCATTAAAGAGTTGACACAGCAAGAAGATGCGATTCTCTTCATTGACGAGATTCATACCATGGTTGGTGCGGGTGCGACCAGTGGAGGCAGCATGGATGCGAGCAATCTTCTCAAGCCTGCCCTTGCCCGCGGAGAGCTCAAGTGTATCGGTGCGACGACCTATCAGGAGTTCAGGAACTTTTTTGACAAGGACAAAGCACTCAGCCGCCGTTTTGCCAAGATCGATGTGGAGGAGCCAAGCATTGAAGATACCTTTACCATCCTCAAAGGGGTACAGGAGAAGTATGAGCAGTTCCACAAGATCAGCTTTACAGACGAAGCGCTTCAGAGTGCGATTGATCTGAGTGTCAAGTATCTTCATGACCGTTTTTTGCCGGATAAGGCGATGGATATCATCGATGAGGTGGGCGCGCATTTTATGCTGCGCGGCAAAGAAGGTATTACTGTTGTGCCTGCTGACATTGAAGAGAGTGTAGCCAAGATGCTTAAACTCCCTTCCACGGTGATCGGTACGGACGATACGAAAAAGCTTAAAAGCCTTGAAAAGGATCTCAAAACACATATTATCGGGCAGGATGAGGCGATCGGAGTGTTGGCAACGGCGATCAAGCGTTCCTATGCCGGGCTCAACGGTGAGAACCGTCCCATCGGCTCATTCCTCTTTGTGGGACCCACAGGGGTCGGAAAGACGGCACTGGCAACACAGCTTGCGCAGACACTGCATGTGCATTTTGAGCGACTGGATATGAGTGAGT
>JALVGO010000257.1 GCA_027029065.1 Sulfurovum sp. | reverse complement strand
GTGCCTCTCTTCATTTCTTTTTTTCTTTGTTCTCGTGACAAAGAAAAAAGAGAAACGAAGCAAAGAAAAAAAGAAAACACGATAATGCGTGACTTTTGTCATATTTCCTTGACATAGTAAAGAAATTTAGGTTGCATTTTATGTGCTCAGTGCTCAGTGCTCAGTGCTCAGTGCTCAGTGCTCAGTAAATACCAACTCCCCAACCGGTTGACCGATGGCATTTGAGACAACATTGCATTTGACAATGAAGAGGTAAAATACCTTTCTGTCACAGACATCATAGAGGCTTTCGTAGTTACCCATCCCCTTGGCAAGGACAATATCGGCATTCTGAAAAAGGGTGTGTGATCGGGTGTTTGCGTATTGCAGGTCAAAACCGGGTGTCGGTACACCCGTGTCGATGATGGTGGCAACATCGGAAAGCAGAGCTCCCTCTTTTACGGTGACATCATTGATAATGGGTGTGCCGCGTACAAAATAGTATATCTCGATGTTGTAGTGTTCTTTGATCTTTTGGATAAGCAGTTTGTCAAAAACATGCTCTCCTGTATTGTCACCGATGTATACCATGCTTTTGGCACGTTTGAGGGCTTGTTCAAACGCAGAAAAATCATCGATGCCGAATGTTTTGTGGAAGTGTGACCGGATGGTTTCATCAAGTTCAAGCTGCTGCTGTGCTCCAAAGTCGATGACATTGCCGATGACAGCAAACTTGACGGCATCATGCAGCGTGTTCACGATGGAAGTATCAACTTGTAGAGCCAGCTGCGTTGCTGCTTCCTTTGCCTTTGCAACAGGGTCGGCAATACCGGTAAGTTCGGCAATTTTACCGTAGGTTGCTTTGGCGATCTGCGGTGGGGTCATCTGCATGTCACTCTCTATCAGAATCGCAGCAGTGCTGTCAAGCAGCTTTTTGCTTGTTTCATCATCAAGGTCAAGCAGTTTCGTTACCTTGAGTGTCTGGTTCATAATGCAGGTGATACAGTCTGGTTTGATATGCATGTCACTCTCTTGAATTGTTTTGCGAATTATACCAAATGAGGCTTCTAATTTACCCGGCAGAAGGAAGAATGCGCCGTGCACCTACATAGCATTGGTGGTAGTGTCCGTGGTCAAGCGGTGAGATGATGATACCTTTTTTTTTGGAAGCGGCATGGATGAATTCACCGTTGCCAAGATAGATGCCGACATGGGTGACGGGGATACCCCGCTTCTTGTCTGTTAGGAAAAAGACGAGATCGCCTTTTTGCAGGTTGTCCGGTTGAACGGGTGTACCGGTTTTGGACTGGGAAAGCGCGGTTCTTGGCAGGTTGATACCGTGCTTTTTGTAGAGATACTGCACATATCCTGAACAGTCAAACCCTTCGGGTGTCGTACCGCCCCACTTGTACCTGCCGCCTTTGAAGTATTTGGCATATTTGAGCAGAGCCTCTTTCTCATTGTCACTAAGATGATATGCCATACCTTTTTTCTGTGCGTCGGTACTTGCCTTGGCAATCTGTTTTACCGCCTCTTTGGCTGCCTGTGCCGCACGTGCCAGACGCTCTGCTTTGTGTAGTTCGTCATACATTGCCTGCAAGGAAAATTCGGATGCTTTTTGGGTAAGACAGGCATTTTCATGATGGACAAGTGTTTTCTTCTGTTCTACTTTTCCGCTTTTGTCTGTCACGATAAACAGATTGGCAGCAGGAAGTGAAAATGGTATCAGTAAAAGAAGTGTCAGTCCGTTTCTCATATTTTAATTCTAACATAATTCTTGCATGGGTCAATAAAAGTAGCCTGCGTGTAGCCTTCATTGGGTATAATGCGTGCTATGGAACACAAAACGATTATCATTGGAGGTGGTGCTGGTGCGTTGATGCTTGCTTCACTGCTGCCTCCCGGTCACGCTGTCATTGTAGAGGCGAACGCCAAAGCGGGAGAGAAGATACGGATCTCCGGAGGTGGCAAATGCAACATCACCAATGCAGTGATGGATGCTTCATACTATCGCGGGGATGCGGTATTTGTTGAAAAGGTATTAAAGCGGTTTGATGAAAAGGCACTGCTTGCATGGCTGGAGCGTCAGGGGCTGCAGCCTGTGCTGCGCAAAGCACATCAGTACTTTTGCCCGGAGTCGTCACAGGAGCTGCTTGCCATTTTGCTCAAACAGAGTCAAAAGCAGCGTTTTTTGTATCAGGAGAAGGTAACTGAGGTTCATAAAAGGGGTGATATTTTTTATGTAAAAACCAATAAGCGCACTTTGACTGCTCCCAATGTTGTCGTTGCTTCAGGCGGATTGAGTTTTCCTAAACTGGGAGCAAGCGGTATCGGATACGAAGTGGCGGAAAAGTTCGGACACTCTGTTGTCAGAACAGCACCGGCACTGGTAGGGCTGACAGTACAAAAAGAGCAGTTTTTCTTTAAGGCACTTGCCGGTATCTCGACAGAAGTAGAGATACGGGTAGGAGAACATTTGTGTCGGGGTTCACTGCTTTTTGCCCACAAAGGCATCAGCGGTCCGGCAGTACTTGATGCATCACTCTATTGGGAAAAGGGGCAGATCATGATTGACTTTCTTCCCGGATTTTCATGGCACACTGTGCAAAACAGCCATAAACATATCGGCTCTCTACTGCCGATGCCAAAACGTCTTACTAAGGCATTTTTGCTACAATTTGGCATAGAAGACAAAGCGGCGAAACATCTTTCGAAAGAGGCTGTCGATCGGCTGAAAGGGTTGCACACGTATTGTTTTGCACCGGCAGGGACATTTGGCTACAGCAAGGCTGAAGTGACCAGAGGCGGTGTTTTAACAGATGAGGTCGACCCTGAAACGATGATGAGCAGGCGCAAGAAAGGGCTTTACTTTGTCGGGGAAGTACTGGATGTGACAGGACGGCTTGGGGGCTACAACTTTCAGTGGGCATTCTCAAGTGCGTTTGTCTGTGCAAAAAGTTTGGGGAGAGGAAAACAATGAAAATCAAAACGGTATTGACAGCGGTATTTGCCGTAGTGTTAAGCGGATGTATCGGCACACCTGACAGTGAGGGATGGCACTCATCACAGAAAGAAGCGTTTCTGGAAATACTCGAGAATGATGCTTATATGTCCATCTGTAACGACAGGGCACTCTATGAGAAGGTACGCAGCAGTGAAGACTCACGTCTGATGAGCAGACTGCTGATAGACTACGCGAACAACCTTGCAAACGGCTGTATCGACATTGCCTCCTTTGAGCAGGCACAGGAAGCAAGAAAGTCCGACAAGTTCAAAACAGACTATACTTTCTACAAACAGCATGTCGATGCCAATACTATCCGTATGCAGCTTAGGGCAGGGCAGAGTATAGAGAAGATACTCCAGCCCTATGTACCGCCCTACAGAGAGTTTGGCAGACTTGTCAATGCGTACCATACGCTGAAAAAACAGGAGAATACCTCTCCTGTCTTGCTGCACAACATCCGTCTCAATATTGAGCGGGTTAAGCTGATGAAACCTATAGAGAGCAAAAACTATGCACTGGTGAACATTCCTGAATATACAGTCAGGATTATAGAGAATAGTAAAACAGCAGTCAAAATGAAAGTGGTTGTGGGCAAGCGTCACATGCAGACACCAATCTTCTCACAAGACCTTCAGTATGTTGTCCTCAACCCTCAGTGGAATGTGCCTGACAGCATTGCCCGAAACGAGGTGATCCCAAAAACCCTGAAAGACCCGGATTATCTTAAAAAACACCGTATGGTGATCCGTCGTGACTACAACTTGAAATCTCCGGCATTACATTTTTCTGAGCTTGACGCCCAGGCGTATGTCGGTGGCAAAGGGGAGGTTCCGTTTAAGTTCATTGAAGTACCTTCCAAAAAGAATGGGTTGGGACGTGTCAAGTTTCTTTTCCCCAACAGACACTCTGTCTATATGCACGATACACAGTCGAAGTACCTTTTCAAACGTTCATTCAGATGCTACAGTCACGGGTGTGTCCGTCTTGAAAGACCAAAAGAGATGCTGGCATATATCATAGAACACTATACGGCTACACCACTGCCCGAAGCGCAGGAGATGTATGACTCTCTCGAAACCCATTTTATCAAGATCGTGAAACCTCTTCCTGTACACACAGCCTACCTTACCGTCTATATTGAAGATGACGGATCGATCCATACATTTAAGGATGTCTACGGATACGACAGGCTGCAGAAGCTGAACTTTAGAGAGTAGCAGATGGGCAAAAGGGTATGGCTTGTCATAGTCGATATCCTTGTGCTTGGACTGCTGCTTGCTTCTTTATCGCTTTTCTACCTTTACCTGCCGGTCTATACGCCTCCAAAACAGGTTTCAATACCCCAAATGCATACAGAGCGTACACAAAACCTGCCAAAATCCGATCTTTCTGTTGAAGAGAATGTCTCTTTGACATTGACAAAGACATTGGATATAGATGAGAATATATCGTCTAAAAGTCTGAGTCTGGAGGAGATTTTGCGAATGTCACAGGAGGTAGCCATGCAGGAGTATCTTGAAGAAGCGCAGTACCGCTATACACCGCTTCAAGCACGTCTGGAAGCAACGGGTACACAGATGGGTGATGCAGTGTTCATCCGTATCTTTAAAAAAGAGGCACTGCTGGAAGTCTGGATCAAAAAGGAGGAACGGTACATACATCTGAAAGACTATGCCATCTGTGCCTACTCCGGGCACTTGGGACCAAAGCTCAGAGAGGGGGACAAACAGGCACCCGAGGGCTTCTACCGTGTTTACCCAAGACAGCTCAACCCCCACAGCAAATTCCATCTTGCGTTCAATCTTGGATACCCCAATGCCTATGACCGAGCCCATCACCGTACCGGTTCATATCTGATGGTACACGGCAACTGTGTTTCGGTTGGCTGTTATGCGATGACTGATGCCAAAATTGAGGAGATATATGGCTTGGTTGCTGCGGCACTGCGAAACGGACAGCCTTATGTACCGGTGCACATTTTTCCATTCAGGATGGAAGATGAAACGATGGATACCTACAGTGAAAACCGCTGGTATGACTTCTGGATGGAGCTTAAAGAGGGGTATGACTACTTTGAGGCGGAGGAGGTACCGCCGGAAGTGGAGGTGGTGGATGGAAAGTATGTGATTGGAGAAGCAAATATTTAATCCAAATGATTGAGTTTGGGGAAAACCGCCAATGAATATGGTAAAATATGCCAACTCAACAAAATGGTGAAACATGGCATCCAAAGAGATACTTTACAAGGGGCATACCTACGCCCTTTCTTACGAACTTGTCAACCCCTCGGCACTAAAGAGTGTACTGGTTCTGCATGGATGGGGAAGCAACAAAGAGATCATGAAGCAAGCGTTTGGCAAGCAGCTTCCGGGTTACAGACACATCTACCTCGATATGCCCGGATTTGGCAACAGCAGCAACGACACAGTACTTCAGACAGAGGACTATGCTGCTATTGTCAAACTGTTTCTTGAAACACTCGATGTCACACCCAATATCATCATGGGGCACTCTTTTGGTGGCAAGGTAGCAACACTGCTCAACCCGCCCTGTCTGATACTGCTTTCAAGTTCGGGCATTCTTGTACCCAAACCTTTTGGCGTGCGTGCAAAGATTGCACTGACAAAACTGCTCAGAGCAGTCGGTATTGCGAAGCTCGGCAGGATTTTCGCCTCCAAGGATGTCGAGGGGATGAGCCATGAGATGTACGAAACCTTTAAAAATGTAGTGAACGAAGACTTTGAACACCACTTCTCCAACGTTACAGGCAAAGTATTGCTTTTTTGGGGCAAAGCCGATACGGCAACACCGCTTTGGACGGCAGAGAAGATCAGTAAGCTTATTGCGAAGAGTTCACTTTACCCGCTTGAGGGGGATCACTTCTTCTTTTTACACCATGCGCCGTTTATTACGCAGACCATCTTAGACCAATGTAAGGAAACCGACTAATGCAACTGCTCAACCTCGCTTTTTATGTTATCTTTCTCATCGCCATGGGCTACTACGCCATTACCAACCTGCAGTGGTACAGCTACAAACTTGAGCGTGTGGTCTTTCACCATACCAAGGCGTGGTGGCACTTTGCCTACTTTTTAGTGCCGTATGCGCTCTATATGCTTGTAGATTATGCAAGCAGTTACGCTTTTGTGGTTGTCATCGCCTACCTTGGGCTGCTTTACAGCTGGTACCGGGGGCTTGACAAACCGTTGGTATGGACAGGACGGGTAAAGCGCTTTTATGCGGCACTGCTGCTCATTGGGATTTTTATGGCATTGGCACTAGGACATCACGGTGTGCTGATACCGATCTTCATTGCTTACGGTATCTCTGTCTTTATTGAAAAGATTCTCTTTAACGGATTTAAGCGTAAAGCCAAAGGCAAGATAGCGCAGATGGAAAATCTCAAAGTGGTAGGGATCACGGCAAGCTACGGCAAGACAAGCATCAAAAACTTCATCGCCCATCTGCTAAGCAGCCGCTACAGTACCTACGCTACACCTCGTTCGGTCAATACACTTGGGGGTGTGATGAAAGATATTAACGATGACCTGCCTGAAAATACGGAGGTTTATGTGGTCGAGATGGGTGCCAGAGGCGAGGGGGATATTGCCGAAATTGCTACCTTTGTCAACCCGCACTACGTGGTAGTGGGCAAGATTGGTCCTGCGCATATTGAGTACTTCAAAACGATGGAGAACATCCGCAATACCAAAATGGAGATCATGCAGACAAACCGGCTTGAGCAGGCATGGATACACGAAAGCGCCATGGTCAAGCCTGAGAATGACAAAGTGCATGTCTATGGTACGGGCGAAGTGGCACAAGCACACCCCGATCTGCCTATGCCCGAATTTATTATTGGTGATGTTGAGGCGACACTGGAAGGTACGAGCTTCACCCTCAACAGTACCCGTTACCATGCCAATATCTTAGGTGCGTTTAATGCTATGAACCTTGCTGCCGCGGTATTGGTAGCAAAGCAGATGGGCTTGAGTGATGAAGAGATACAAAAAGGGCTCTCAACCCTCAAACCGGTAGATCACCGCCTGCAGCGCATCGATGCCGGTGGCAAAGTGATCCTTGATGACAGCTTCAACGGCAACATTGACGGTATGATGGCATCGTTTGATCTGGCATCAACCTATGAGGGTAGAAAAGTAGTCATCACCCCAGGACTGGTAGAGGTGGACGATGCCCTCAACGAGCAGGTTGCCAAACGTGCCAACGAAGTGTTTGATGTGGTAGTGGTAACCGGTGATCTGAACTATGCCATATTTAAAGCACATGTCGATGCCGAGAAACTGGTGAAGCTTGCAAGCAAAGGGGAGATGGAGCAGATGCTTGTGGAGCAGACGATGCCGGGGGATTTGATTTTATTTGCGAATGATGCACCGAGTTTTGTGTAGTTTGGTTCGATTTTTATGTATGCAGTTGTAGGGTGTTGTTCCCTGACAACACCACGCATCAATGAGCAAATACACAAATGGTGTTGTGAGGGTGACCAAAGGAAGTGCCTGTGGTGCACAACACCCTACAGGAAATATGAATCGATAAAGAGAATCTTAAATCCCTTGACACAAACCACCATTTCAATTAAAATTCCTAATTCCTAATTCCTAATTCCTAATTCCTAATTCCTAATTCCTAATTCCTAATTCCTAATTCCTAATTCCTAATTCCTAATTCCTAATTCCTAATTCCTAATTCCTAATTCCTAATTCCTA
>JALVGO010000256.1 GCA_027029065.1 Sulfurovum sp. | reverse complement strand
GCGAGCATCAGCCAAGAGTGCGCCATGTTGTTGCCGTCACCCACATAGGCACAGACAGGGTTGTCTGTCTTGCCAAACTCCATCATGGTCAGATAGTCTGTCATGAGTTGTACCGGGTGGTAGCTGTCTGTAAGTCCATTAATAACAGGCACTTTGGAGTAGGCGGCAAACTCTTCAAGCTTACTCTGCTCAAAGGTACGGATCATCACCATGTCGACCATACGGCTAATGACGCGGGCGGTATCTTTCATAGGCTCACCGCGTCCAAGCTGAATGTCGTTGGCAGAGAGGAAGAGCCCCACACCGCCAAGTTGATAGATACCGGTTTCAAAACTCACACGGGTACGTGTCGAGCTCTTTTCAAAGATCATACCGAGGGTCTGTCGCTCCATATAGGGAACAAACTCTCTGCGTTTTGTCTGTGCCTTGATCTTGACCGCAAGTTCGATCATCTCCAGCAGTTCCTCTTTTGAAAAGTCTGCCAGTGTTAAAAAGTGTCTCATAGGACTGTCCTCAGTAGTGCCCTTTTTCTGGAAAAAGGCATACATTGAAATTTAGAAGAGAATATTCTACCATAAATAAGGATAAATCGAACTTTTAGAGAAAATCTCCATACCTTAAATTATTGTAACTTAACAATATTATTATATGAGTTAATAAAAAGGTAATGCTTTTCACTTACAATTGAAATGTATGCCATAGGGCAACAATTTTTAATAAAGGATAGAACATGAAACTGTATGTCAATATAGTTGTTTTGGTGACTGCAGCATTGTTGCTAAGTGCTTGTGGAGGAAGTTCATCGGAAACTTCTTCTGCAACAGCAGATGTTCATGGAAAATTGGTGGATGCTCCTGTAGCAGGGGCAGACTACCATTGTGGTACTGTTCAGGGAAAAACGGAAGCAGATGGAAGTTTTGAGTGTCATACCTATCCTGTTACATTCCGTGTAGGAGGTGTAGTACTCGGAACAATTCATAGTGTACCTGCTGATGGTTATGTGACACCGCAGGATCTTCTTGGTGTACCGAGAGATACCTACAATACACAGGTAGAGAATATGGGTATTTTCCTTCAGTCGTTGGATGATGATGGTGATATTCATATTGCTATTACGATCGATCCACATTGTGCAGAACGTTTGGAAGATATTCATGCCGACATGCATAGTATGACCGAAGATCAGGTGATGCAATTGCTTGATCAGGCACAAGCAGTCAATATTGCAACAAAGGATGAAGCAGTAAAACATATGCATGAGCACCTTGATTCTTTCATAGAGGGTGATCACAGTAAAAACGGAAATTCGGGGTATGGCAGTAACCTTGATACCGATAGGGATGATATGTGGACTTACCCCGGTATTAATTATGATTTGTAAAAGCAGGATATAGAACTATTTTGGGAGAGAAGAAGGTTTGGGTACTTCTCTTCCCAACTCTGATGCGACAGCATAGGCAATAAGCATGGCAACTTTATGCAGTCTTGGTTTGAGCCATGCTGTCTGTTTCTGACAAGTAATCTCCCCCAGCTCCAGCACCACAAATTTTTCTGCACTGATAACATGATACGCATAATAGTTTTTCAGATTCTCTGTAAAATTATCTGCATGCCACACGAAAGGAAAGTAGGGTTTGTAGATCGCTTTCCAGTGTTGTGCAAAAGTGCGTGAAGCATTGTTGTCCGGATAGCCTACAGATGCTCCTGAACGGCAACGCTGTTTTGCAGAGTCAAAGTGGATGGCTACAGCTATTTTCGCACGCAGTGGCGGTGTATCGGCAGGTACACGTTTAACATCAATCCCCCATGCTTCAAGCTGTTTTGCTGCCATATCGGCAACCTTGATATTCCACTCCACCTCTTTATAGTTTTTACAGACTGCTCCGGTATTGCCGCAGGTACGCCCCTCATGTCCTGCCTGTATGACCACAGAGACGGGGGCTTTAAGACTCTGGTAGAGGATAAAGCCAATTAGCAGGAAGATAAGTATGGCAAAAAAAGCGGCGGTTTTGTTTTTGAGGTTCATGGGTAGTTATTTTTGCAACAACACCGCCGCTTCCTTGGCATGGTAGGTGATGATGATGTCCGCGCCTGCGCGTTTGAAACCGAGCAGGGTCTCCATCATGACGCGTTCGTAGTCGATGACACCGGCTTTGGCGGCCATCTTGAGCATACTGTATTCGCCGCTGACATTATAAACAGCAAGCGGGAGGGTGGTGTTTTCCCGTACGTCTCGGATGACATCCATATAGGCAAGGGCGGGTTTGACCATGAGGATGTCTGCACCCTCCATCTCGTCGGCGACCGATTCGGCGATCGCTTCGCGGCGGTTGGCGGGGTTCATCTGGTAGCTTCGTCTGTCTCCAAAGCTTGGGCTGCTCTCTGCCACATCGCGGAAAGGACCGTAGTAGGCGGAGGCGAACTTGGTAGAGTAGCTCATAATGGGCAGGTTGACAAACCCTGCACCGTCTAGACCCTCTCGGATGGCGGTGATCATCCCGTCCATCATCCCGCTTGGGGCGATCATATCGGCTCCCGCTTTGGCATGGATGACAGCTTGCTTGGCGAGGTTGTCAAGGGTGATGTCATTGTCAACCGTTTCAAGCACAGGGTCAAGTACGCCGCAGTGTCCATGGTCGGTATATTCGCAGAAACAGAGGTCTGTAACAACAAGCATATCGGGGTGAGCAGCTTTGACCGCTCTGACTGTCTGTGCGATGATGCCGTGTTCACACATCGCATCACTGCCGACAGAATCTTTGACATCAGGAATACCGAAAAGAATGATCGATTTGATACCGAGTGCTTTGAGGTTGTCACACTCCTTGACAATTTCGTCAATACTCATCTGATAGACACCGGGCATCGAGGCAACCTCCTCTTTGATCCCCTCACCGCTCTTGGCAAAAAGCGGATAGATGAAGTCATTGACACTCAGTGTCGTCTCCTGCAGCAGATCACGAAGTACCGGATGGATTCTTTTTCGTCTAAATCTTGTAAACATTTTGTAGCCTCAAATAAATAATTTTCACCATTTTAACTAAAAATTCCTAATTCCTAATTCCTAATTCCTAATTCTTACTGTATAATCTTGCCATGAAAAACATAGAGATCTCACAAACCGCAACCCTGCCGACCAAACACGGTACCTTTCAGATACAGGCATTCAAGGATGATCTTGGCAAAGAGCACCTCGCTATCTTTACCGAAAACCTGCACAGACTTGATACCCCCATTGTCAGGGTGCACTCTGAGTGCCTTACCGGTGATGCCATTGGTTCGGTCAAGTGTGACTGTGGAGAACAGCTCGATTTTGCACTTAACCTGATTGCAAAAGAGGGCGGTATGGTGATATACCACCGTCAGGAAGGGCGCAATATCGGACTGCTTAACAAGGTCAATGCCTATGCCTTGCAGGATCAGGGGCTCGATACGGTAGCGGCAAACCATCAGCTCGGTTTCCGTGCCGATGAGCGCACCTATGAGATCGTAGAGTTTATCTTGCACCATATGGGGATCAAACGACTGAAGCTGCTGACCAACAACCCGGCAAAGATAGAGAGCCTTTCGGACATTGAGATTGTAGCACGTTTGCCGATACAGATTGCTCCCAACCCTCATAATGAAGCCTATCTGAAGACGAAAAAAGAGCAGATGGGGCATCTGCTGTAGAGGGTTGTGATCCCTCTTATACGTGTTTTATTATTACTCCCCTGAAGGTGCACACTTTCGTTATATACGGCGTTAGATCTTCATGAACCTTAAGTGGGAATAATTTCCCGACCTTTAGGTTGTACCTTGTGAGATAATAATTTATCGAGGGTTACGGCTTAATGATAAATTTATAACAACTTCATACCCTGTACCCTTGGGTCGGGGTAGTTGATTATGTTATAATAGAGTATTTAGAGCAGAAATGAAGAGAAAAAATGATGAAAAAAAGTACTATTTAGTTTGATGCGAGTACCGTTATCACTGTTGAGATAGAAGAAGGAGAGTGGAGCAATTTTATTTCTTACAGCTATAGTAGAATCGATGAAAGGATAGGAATATGAAACTCTTATTTTTAAAGGAGGAGTAGAGATGAAGAAAATAATATTGTTGTCACTATTATTTGCAAAAATGCTTTTAGGTGCTGTACCGATCGCAGAATACTATATGGATGAGTGTGATTGGAATGGTACAGCAGGAGAAGTAGTAGATGAGAGTGGAAATTATAATGCCAAAGTAGATATTCCCGGAACCACTACGACTGTTTTCATGGGACAGATCAACAGATCAGGGGCATTCAACCAAAATGGTGTAACCGACAGTGCCATTTCACTTCCTCCTGCAATTTTAAATGGGAAAACAGACTTCACATTTACTGTTTGGCTCTATCTCACAACAGCACTGCAAAGAAGGCAGACATTTTTGTCTGCAGAAAACGGTCCCAATACAGATGAAGATGATCTGCTTTTCCGTATAACATATAATGCAAACAATCTTAATTTGAAATATGATGGTAATGGTAACAATAGTAACAGTAATCAAATTAATTTCTCTTTGACTGCGAATGATATCCCTGTTAATACATGGACATTTCTAGCATTAACAAAAACTGGGAATACAGCTTGTGTTGCTATTAATGATACTGGTTATGACTGTCAAACAGTGCCGGAGGGAACAGATCCGCTTAGTATTCAGTATTTACTTCTTGGACAAGACAGTGCTGGGGGCGCTACACAGAGCTATTATGCAAACTCCGCTTTCCCTGGAAGAATGGACGAGGTGAAGTTTTACGATACGGCATTGAGTCAAAGTGAGCTTAATACGATTTACCAGAATGAAAAAGACGGAAAAAATTATGATGGAAGCAAACGTATTAAAATAAGCTGTGTTGCATTGGAATACCGTATGGATGAATGCTATTGGCTGGGTAATTCGAATGGTATAATGGGTGATGTTAAAGATGAAAGTCCCAATGGGTATAACGCAACATCTTATAATAGTGCAGCTATCACGATAAACAGTAGTAGTCCACCGATATGTAACTATGGTGCATTTTGGGCAGCCCAGGATCAGGTTTCAACAGATGATACTACAGCAGGTAATGCAAATGGGGGGGCTATTACTATTTCTTTTTGGGTAAAACTTAATCAGCAGATGGAAAAGTATGCTACTATATTAACCAAAAGTAAAGCTTGGAACTGGGATGATGGCTGGGGATTTGTCAATCCAAATAATATTGCCAGCGATACATTGCGTTTTTATATGAACATGTCTTTTGGAACCAATGTCGAAACAACATTGAAACCTAGTGATGGTTGGACACATATTGCGGGTGTTTATAATGGGTCATCATTGATCTTGTATAAAAATGGTATAGAGATAGGAAGTAGTAGTGATAGTAATGGTATTACAGACAGTAATGATCCGATAAGAATAGCTTTTGATGATCCCAAAGATGGAACGCTGAAAGGAAATGTAGATGAAGTAAAGTTTTGGAATCGTGCACTAAGTGCTAATGAAGTTTTTGAACTTTATCAGAATGAAAGCAATGGTAAAAATTATGATGGCACAGATCGTACCTGCCCAATCTGCACCGCATCAGTCAGTGCAAATAAGTGGGAGTTGGTAGGCATTCCAGCAGAATTTAGAAATCCTAACAATACCAAAACGACCGTTGCCGATATTTTTGGTGATGATATGAACGGTACCTATGGGACAGACTGGCGTATCTACCGTAGAGATTACAGTGATATAAATAACAGCAGTTGGTACACCTACCTTGCCAGTACCGATACCTTGGAATTTGGTAAAGGATACTGGCTTGGAAGCAAGATAGCAGGAAGTTGGAGTGAGAATGGTGCATTACAGATAGATTATAACGCTTCCAATCCAGCCTGTACAGCCAGTCGATGTGTGGAGATTGATCTGAAAAGTATTACGCATGATTTTTCCGTTGATGGTGATGATGGTACAGGTCCCTACCGCTACAATATGACAGGGTTTGTGGGCAAGTCGCCTGTAGACTGGGCAGATTGTCGGTTTGTTATTGATGGTACGGTTTATACGCCAAGTGATGTTGAGGCAGCAGGCTATGCCGCCAAACAGATATGGCAATACAACCCTGGTAATGGTGATGCCAACAGTAACGGATACACCACCTGTGACGATACAACACCGGGAGGCTGTAAGCTTGAGCCCTATAAAGGGTTCTGGGTACAGCTCAAGGGACCGACAAAAGACAAAAGCGTGAAGCTTTTGATCCCGAAGGAGTAGAGGATGCGAAAAATTGAAGCAATAACAATAGTCTTAGCCATAGGTATGATGGTATTGTCCGGCTGCTCCAATACTGAGGGGCAAAAAGCAGGTGCTTCCTATACGCTGCATCCAATAATACCTATGTCAGATAGTAATGATACGGATGATAACAGTACGGATCATGGAAAACAGAATGACATTCCCGAAGGAGAGTTGAGTGGTGTTAAGGCAGAATATATTGAAAAGATACCTCCCAATTGGTATATTCGGATTGTGGCGGAAGATGTTTTGAATGTGATGCGTTCTTCTGATGCACAGCTTGGAGAACTCGATGAAAGTGATGCTGTTATGAGACATACACTTAAGGCGCTTCCTCCATACGGGAGCCACTATTTGGATGTGGTATTTCGAAACCCTAAAGGTGTGGAAGAGGGAAACTATAAGAGCAGTTTTCAATGCTATGAACAAGATAGCCGAGTAGTTTGGCGCTTTGTGGTACGATGTAGTGATACAAATGCAACCATACGGCTTGGATGGAGGGGTATTTATGTGCTTGATCCCTATCTTGATACAGAAGACAGACAGCGTTACAGAGAGTACCGTTCACTGCACAATCCTCTGATGTACCGTATGAAACTGGTCGATACCAAAACTGGTAAAGAGGTGGCTGCTGTAGTTGATGATATAGCACAGTATTATCTGTTCAGCATGGATGGTGTACATGAGAGGATATTTGAGTGGATTGTAGAACCTGATGTAGTTATTGTCAAAAAAGCACAAAGAAGTGTTGTTACTGCAGTAAATGTTAAGAATAGAAGCAAACAGGTATTGCATCAACGCAGCCAGTTGAATAAAAAGCAGCAGATGTTTGACTTGTCCCATCCACCAGAGATAGGTATTAAGTAATTATGACAGAAAACAAAGTACTGAATCAAAAAACGGTAAGCAGGCGAGGCTTTTTGAAAAAGGCTGCTTATACTGCACCGGTGTTTGTATCTCTTGGGCATTTGGCACTTCCAGAATCTGCGTATGCTGATGGATCAGGCGGTCCACCTGGACCACCGGGGGACTTTCTTTCACCAGCCTCTTCCATGTCTTCTGCTCATAGCAAAATAAGCAAAAAGCGTTTAAATATATAAATTCCTATCTTTTTGTTTGGCAGGTTAAACTGTTTCTTATATTGAAATATGTAAAATACTGTCCATTTTATCAAAATCAAATGCCCCCTGCTGTAAAGCAGGTTCGGAAAGTCATGGGTTTTGTTTGGGGAGAGCAAGATCGCCAGACTGCCTTCAAAAAGATCAAAATTTGGCAGGAGAGACTGTATGGCACGAAATGAGAAAGGTATAAAAGGATCCGAAGCGGATAAGCGCCGCCGTGATTTTTTGCACAAGGCAGCGTATGCCACTCCGGTACTTATGGTGATGGGGCAGTTAACCCGTCCGACGAAAACAGAAGCGGGGTT
>JALVGO010000255.1 GCA_027029065.1 Sulfurovum sp. | reverse complement strand
ACAAGAAAGGGATCGTCTCTTATGATGACATCATTGCACAAGAGATACCGCTCAATGAGACACAGACGCTACAGGTCGAAGCCTACCAAAACGGTACCGTGACCATCGATAAGCCGACCATCAAAGCATTTCTCGATCAGATCACCTATCCGATCAACTTCTTTGATTTTGAGACTTTCCAAGATGCCATACCAAGATTTGATAACCAAAGACCCTACCAGCAGATCCCGTTCCAGTATTCGCTGCATATATTGCATGAAGATGGGACATTGGAGCATAAAGCGTTTTTGGGAGATGAAAACGAAGATCCCAGAGAGCCATTCGTCAAGCAAATGCTTACCGACATCACACCCACAGGAAGCATCATCGCTTACAACCAATCTTTTGAGATAGGCAGAATCAAAGATTTGGCACTTTTTGCTCCTCAGTATGCCAAAGCGCTTTTGGCACTCAATGACAGGTTTTCTGACCTTATTGTCCCGTTTAGAGAAAAAGGCTACTATCATCCTGACTTCAACGGCAGTTTTTCCATCAAGGCTGTACTCCCCGCACTCTTCCCTGATGATCCGGAACTGGACTACAAAAAGCTTGGCAGCGTTCAAAACGGCGGTGATGCCATGGATACGTTTGCCCGTTTGCATCTGCTCAAAGATCAAAGCATGAGAGAGCAGATAAGGCAAGATTTGCTGGACTACTGCCGTTTGGATACACTGGCGATGGTGAAGATATGGGAGAAACTGTGTTGGGCAGTTATAGAGCAGAAAGATTAATGTTTCACTAATGGGAACTTTGCTACAATGTTTTTATGCGAATTATTTCCAAAAAAACACTAAAAGATTTTTATGAACAACCAAAGTATCGGGATAGTAAAAGTGCTTTGGAGTCTTGGCATAAAGAGGTGCTGAAACTCGATTGGAATAATCTGAATGAGATAAAAGAGATGTATCGAAGTGCCAGTATTGTCGGAGATACGAAAGTTGTTTTCAATATAGCCGGAAACAAGTATAGATTGATAGTAACGATAAACTATTATGCGAAAATTGTGTTTATTAAGTTTATTGGAACCCATAAACAGTATGACAAAATCAATATCGAGGAGTTGTAACATGCATATCAGACCCATCAAAAACGAAGAAGATTATCTACAGGCATTGGCATACATTGAAAGTCTGATGGATGCCAAGCCGAATACGCCGCAAATGGATGCACTGGAAGTCTTGACAACTTTGGTTGAAGCTTACGAAGAGCAGCATCACAAGATAGAAGCGCCAGATCCTATTGAAGCAATTAAGTTCAGAATGGAGCAGGAAGGGTTGAAGCAGAAAGATTTGGTTGTCATGATCGGGAGCAAATCAAGGGTATCTGAGATACTTAACAGAAAAAGAAAACTCACCATTGAGATGATAAGAAACTTGCATAAGCAGCTTCATATACCGGTAGAGAGTCTATTTGCAGATTACAAAACACAGTGTGCGTAAGTTATCCGATCAAAAAACGCTTTTAAAAGACATTAGAAAAGCTTTCCCACACCCATCAAGACAACGACACACAGCAACCCTCCGGCAATGCCGGCAATGACACTGCTTAGCATCACCCCAAGACCCCCTTTGAGATTGTGGTACATCCATCCGATGGTGGATGGTTTCCATGTTGCAAAGAGCCAATAGGCAACTGCAGCAAGTACCATGCCGCCCCATGTAGCGTAGGGGAAGGGCAGTGCTGCTGCGGTAGGGAGTGTGGTCATTACAGCAAGCCATGTACCGACAAGATCATCAATCACAATATGATCTTTTTTTGCACTCTCCAAAGAGAGGTATTTGTTGGATTCGAAAATGCCGACAATGGCAAAGAGCAGTGTAAGCATGAAGAGAGTCTCCATGCCGAGTGTGTAGAGTATGCCCGCAGCTGTAACGAGGGAAAGGGTAGATGCGATCACGGGAGCACTGGAAAGTTCTCCTATGCCAAAAAGTGTTACGAAGGATGTCTGTTTTTTCATCGGAAACCTTTTTATGTCAGTGATGAAGTCTGGTAGAGTTCAATGAGTTTGAGATAGAACTGCTCCTCGCTCTGCTGCTCCAACAGTCCTGAACCGGGCATGAGGGAGTAGTGCATCTGCTGAAGGTTCTCGAAACGGTCAGGAAAGAGTGAGGCGAGAATGTTTGCAGAGACCTCTTTGCGCACCAGAATAGGCGGGGGCATGAGACCGCTTTGGATCAGCTTCATGATCGACTCGCTGTGGTAGTGGACATGGTGGTGTTGACCGTGCGGACAGGTGGTGGTACTGACCAGTGTTTTGCAGGTATCGCAGTAGACATACTCATCGACAGTTTTAATGTGGATGTCGATATTTTTACAGTGGTCAAAGACGGAGTTGAGGCGGTTTTGGTCATAGTAGAGTCCCAACCCGCCATGGTTTTTCCCCACCACAAGCTGATGGCAGCCGTAGTTTTTCGCAAGCAGCGCATCGAGGATCAGTTCGTTGTATCCTGCAAAGATGTAGGTGTTCTCAAACGGGATGATGATCACTTTGTTGCGGGGGATGAAGTTGTCTATAAAACGGTTGAGTGCATTGTAGCGGATGTCGTAACGCAGACCGTCATTTGTGAAAGGCTTCCTCAGGAAGATCACCAGCAGATCCGAATCGCTGATGGCCTGGCGGATCATCCGCTCATGGGCACGGTTGAGCGGGTTGGCGGCGATCATCATGGAGCTGACGAACTTTGCACCGGTGCGGGTGATCATCTGGTTGATACGGTTGATATTGTCTTCGATAAGCGGATATTCTACACGGTAGGGACCAGAGACTGCAATCTCGCCAAGACGGGATGTGGTGTTCTTGACACCGGGGTGAGAAGGGTCAGATGTACCGTAAATGTTGTAAAGACGCTGTTTGGGATCGATGGGGAAGGTCTCTTCTACGGTCAGTTCACCAACCTTTTTCCCCTCATTGATCAGATCGACCGTTTCTCCCTTTTTTACGCTTTTAAGCACTTTTGCATTTTTTTGCCCTTTGGGTGCGAGTACAAAAGCAAAAGGAAAAGGCACCCCTTTGTAAAACTGTGTTTGGTCCACCTCTTTGGCTTCGGCTTCGTTCATCAGCCTGTCCACAGGGGCGATCAGCCCTGCCTGAACCAGTGCGAGGGTGGAGAGTGCTTCAGTATCGATATAGAGTGATTTGTTCTGCATGGATCATCCTTGATTATATGGATCGCTTATTTCTTTTTAAAAAGTCCGTACTTTTTGCGTTTTTCCCAAAGGCTCTTTCTGGAGATCCCCAGCTTTTTGCTCAGTTCCGTATCGGGGAACTTGTACTGGAAAGAGTTGACAATGAATTTGACATAGTCATCAATGGTCAGAATCTCATTCTGGTCGTAGAGCTTGGAGTCGGTATTGAGTTCTATAGTATCGTAGGGTGACTCCAGCTCATCTGTGCTGCACAGGATGAAGTCCCGGGATTGGATAGTCTCAAACAGGTATTCTCTGTCTGCTTTTTTCAGGGTGTGTATCTCTGTGATGTAGAGCAGTGATTTTGTAGAAGCTTCCTGCAGTTTGTTTTTCCATTCGGGATTGCCAAGGGGGATGAAGGTCATCAGTCTGTCTTGTTTTCTGGCATATTCAAAGACCACTTTGTCCACTAGCCGCTGGTAGTTTGTCTGAATCACCAGCGGTGTAGTGATGGAATCGATATCGAAATCGGTCTTGATCTCCTGAAGCAGATTCTCCATGTACTCCTGATAGAGTCTGGTGTGTTTTTTGAGATCCTGATACTCCTGATAGTGTTCGATCTTTCTAAGCAGTTCCTCGATCATGAACGGTTTGACAATGTAGTCTTTTGCACCGAGCTTTAGCGGTTCGCCTACCGTATCGTTGTTGATATAGCTTACCATCAGAATGATGATCTTCTCTTTGAACTGCGTAATGAGCGGTGCGACGTTCTGTCCGGGCAGATTGGTAGAGAGCAGGTAGACATCGCCGCTGCTCTGCATCGCCTCTTTGATGGAGCTGTATATCTCTGTTTCAAATCCGTTCTCTGTGAGTTTGGATGCAATGCTTTGTGCCAGATAGAGTTCATTCTCTACAATAATGATCTTCATGATAATGTTCCGTTGTGTGGGTTTTTCCAGTTAAAATAGTTCAGGGTTGCAACCGCATGTACGGTGACCCCCTCTTTTCGTCCTACAAAGCCGAGTTTTTCCGCTGTTGTCGCTTTGATGTTGACTCTGTGTGCAGGGATGGCAAGCAAAGAAGCGATCGTTTTGCGCATCTTCTCTTTATATGGCAGCAGTCTTGGGGCTTGGGCAAGAATGGTCATATCGACATTGCCTATCTCTAGACCAAATGCTCTGATGCGTCTTACTGTGTCGTCCAAAAGCTTTGTTGAGTCGGCACCGGCATACGTCTCTTCGGTATCGGGATAGAGTTCGCCAATGTCCCCCATGCCTGCCGCGCCAAGCAGTGCATCAATGAGCGCATGGATGGCAACATCGCCATCACTGTGTGCTTTGAAGCCGTAGTCTGTGTCAATGGTAACACCGCACAGTTTCATGACTTTTCCTGCTTCAAAAGGGTGGATGTCGATGCCAAATCCGGTCAGTGTACGCTGTGACGGCGGCTGGATACACGGAAGTTTGTCAAGGTCTTCAATGCGTGTGAGTTTATGTGCGAGCGGTGAGCCTTCAACAAATGCCACCTTCTCCCCCAGTGCTGCAATAGCAGAGCTCTCATCGGTAAATGCTGTCTGGGTGTTGAGTGCCTTTTTGAGGGTTGCAGTATGGCTCAGCTGCGGGGTCTGGATGATCTTTACTTTTTCTCTGTCAATGGGTGTGTCATCCATATAGAGCGTATCGTTTACCGGAAGTATGGGGACAATGCAGGCTGCCTCCTCTTTTGCCTCAAGGATACGGGCGATCATGGCTTCAGGCACGCAGCATCGTGCAATGTCACTGACCATAACATACTCAGATGTCACCAATTGAAGCGCATTTGCCAAAGATGCCTGCCTGGTGGCACCTCCCGTAACAAAGGTATGTTCACAGAAGTGTTTCATATGGTGTATCTCTTCGGCAGTAGAGACAAGTATGATCTCATTAAAAAAGCCGGTATTCTCAAAACGTTGTGCTACCTGCAGCCACAGCGGTATATCGCCGCTGTAAAGCCACTGTTTCTTAACACTGCTTTTAAAACGGGATGAGCTGCCTGCACCAAGCAGAACAAGGGTTGCTTCAGCCAATATAAACCTCTTTGTGTATCAAATTGTAACGGATTATACTCACTGAAGGCTTGAGAGTTTCTTTAATACACACTAAAAATGCTATATTTTGATTATATTTTGGAAGAAAAATGAGATAAAAATTCTCCTAATTTTCAAAAAGATTCAACATTGTTTAAGATTGTGGTGGTATAACTCAGGTATCAAATTTCTAATTTAGGAGTCATCATATGACACAAGAGAGCGTACTGGAAGCATTGAAAAATGTAACCTATCCGGGGTTTACGAAAGATATCGTAACATTCGGGTTTGTAAAAGATATTAACGTAGAGGGTAAGAATGTCTCACTGACGATCGACATCACCTCTTCTGCCGATGAGGTCAAAGCGCAGCTGACCGATGAAGCGACAACAGAGTTGAAAAAAGCGGGTTTTGAGAACATCGACATCAACATCAAAGCGCCGCAGCCGCCAAAGCAGATGAGTAACTCTATGAGCGGTAAAAACATTGCACCGCATGTCAAGAGCTTTGTGATGGTCTCTTCAGGAAAAGGCGGGGTCGGCAAATCGACAACTTCAGTCAACCTTGCGATCGCAATGGCGATGCAGGGTAAAAAAGTGGGGCTGCTCGATGCGGACATCTACGGCCCGAACATCCCCCGTATGATGGGTCTTGAAGATCAAAAACCCGAAATTCAGGGCAACAAGGTACTGCCACTGAAAGCCTACGGTGTGGAAGTGATGTCTATGGGTTCACTGATGGAGCCGGGACAGTCTCTTATCTGGAGAGGTTCTATGATCATGAAAGCGATCGAGCAGTTCCTCAGAGACATTCTCTGGTCAGAGCTCGATGTACTCGTGATCGATATGCCTCCGGGAACGGGTGACGCACAGCTGACACTGGCACAGTCTGTACCGGTGACTGCGGGTATCACCGTTACCACACCGCAGGAGGTTTCACTCGATGACTCAAGAAGATCGCTTGATATGTTCCAGAAGCTTCACATCCCTACAGCGGGTATTATCGAGAACATGAGCGGATTTATCTGTCCGGAGTGTTCGACTGAGTCTGACATCTTCGGTATGGGAACGACTGAGCCTGTAGCCAAAGAGTACGACACAGATGTGATCGCACGTATCCCGATAGAGCCGGCTATCAGAGTAGGTGGTGATACCGGTATGCCTGTTACTTACCACAAGCCTGACTCAGAGACAGCAAAACGCTATCAGGAAGCGGCAACCAAACTGCTCTCATTCATCGACAGAGTACAGGCAGAAGGTGGAGTAAGCAATGAAGCAATCCAGCCTACAACCCCTCCTGGTGTAAGTGCATGCTCCACCGGTGCAGGTGCAGCAGGCGCTCCTCAGGGCGGAGGACACAGCGGCGGAAGCTGCGGCTGTAACTAACTTTTTATGAGGGGTATCCCCCTCAGATTTCCCTCAATGCCACAACAATATACTTTAGTTTACAAAGTTATTACTCCAAAAAATAGATCAAACATCTTTTTATTTTCTCAGAGATAAAGTGTACATAATAAACCCTTGACATCATAATACTTTTTATATATAATAAATAAGATATATATAAAAGGAAAAATAATGTTAAGCATAGGCATTGGTGAAATACAAAAGAAAAGCTCAGTATTTTCCAATCTTACAGAGGCAATGCAGATAGTAGATAAGCGTAAAAAACGGATTCTTGCGATGGTCTATCCGGTACAAAACACAAGTATGGTCGACAGGTTGGCTGGAAAGTACAAAAGTAGAATCATGCCAACGAAAGAAGATCTTCAAAGCATTAAAGAAAAAGCGATGCAAGCAGCCATGGAAGAAAAATATGGTCTACCTTCTTGATACCAATGTTATCATCCGTTTTTTAGTAGGTGACCATGAAGTACATCTTGCCCAAAGTATAGAAATTTTTAAACGGATAGAGATTGCAAAACTGCAAGTAGAGATACTTGAGAGTGTGTTGATGGAGGCTTTTTTTGTTTTGACAAAGTTTTATAAACTTCCCAAAGAAGAAGTCATAAATGATTTAAAAACGATTCTTGCATTTAGCGGTGTTGTTAACAGCAATAAGCCGATTCTTTATGAAACACTCACAATTATGGAAAGAAAAAATATTGATTTTGTAGATGCGCTTATATGTGCAAAGAGTAAGTTGCAGGGGTTTGGCAGGCTTAGTTTTGATGATGATGTGAAGAGGTGTCCTTAACGCAGTTTATCATTCATTTATTATTTTAGTGTAGAATCCTGACATTTATATATTTTTGGGGTTTGTACTATGATGCGTATGTTTCTTGTTCTTCTGTTTCCTTTTTTCCTTTTTGCTAAAGCACCTTTCCTCTCCTACAGTGATATGTGCGAAAAACAGCCTGATCAGCTCTGTGAAAACAACAAAGATGAGATCAAAAATCTGCAGCGGGTATTAAATGCGGACAGGAAACTGCATGTACATTTGAAAGTAGACGGCAAATGGGGAAAAGAGACCCAAAAGGCGGTTGTCGCATTTCAAAAA
>JALVGO010000254.1 GCA_027029065.1 Sulfurovum sp. | reverse complement strand
TTTAACTTTTTTGCAATGCTATTATACCTGACAATCTCTCTAACAGAAAACAGCCGAAAGGATTTATGTGAGAAAACACACTGCCACACACTTTACAGCCATACTGTTTATACTCACAGCGATCATAACAGGGTGTGACAAAAAAGAGCAGAAACAAAATCCGTTTCATACGCAGCAGCCACAGCAGCAGACAGAAACCCTGACAAAAGAGAAACTTCAGGCATCCAAAAACCGTCTTGAGGACAATACAACCACCCTCTACCCCTCTACCGGAGAGATGTATGCACTGAACAGTCTGACAGGAGAGCAGAAGCATGTTGCCATCGACGGCACACGGGTTGTCTTCAAAGATATTTCACAACCCGTTGTCCTGGTCTACTTTTTCACACCATGGTCTTTGCCGTGTCAGGGAGAAGTACCCTATCTTTCCCAACTGCAGAAAAAATATACCAACGATCTCTATGTACTCGGTATACTGCTCAATCCCAAGAAGTACACGCAGGATATCAGCAGTTTTATCCAAAACTATCATGCGAACTTCTACATTTCCATCAGCGACCAGAACAATCCTCTGGTCCAAAAGCTGTTTGAACCGCTCAACATCCCAGACAGTGTTCCTGTACCAATGATAGTCATCTACCGCAGCGGTCACTACTGGAGACACTATGAGGGTGCAGTCCCCATAGAGATGATAGAACACGATCTGAAAACGATTTTAGAATAAAAGGAGAATCCCATGTTCGGTATGCTGAAAAAAGTATTTGGAAAAACATCCGAAGCGATCAAAGAGGTCGCACCCGAAAAGAAAAAAGCTGTTACCAAAGAGGAGTTTGAAGATATTCTTCTTGAAGCAGATGTCAACTACGAACTGGTAGAGCGTCTGCTTGAAGCACTGCCTGACACCATCACCCGAACACAGGCGTTCAACTCGCTCATCTCTGTATTTCAGTACAAGGCCGACTGGAAGGAAAGCGATGCCGTTCCCTATGTGGAGATGATCATCGGTGTCAACGGTGCAGGCAAGACCACCACCATCTCCAAACTCGCCTACCGTTACAAAAATGAAGGCAAAGGGGTTATTCTCGGTGCAGGAGACACTTTCCGTGCCGCAGCGATCGAACAGCTGACCCGGTGGGCAAACAGGCTGGAGATTCCCTTTGTTGCTACAAGACAGGGGCATGACCCTTCAGCGGTGGTCTATGACACCATCGAAGCGGCAAAAGCAAGAGGACTGGAGCATGTCATCATCGACACGGCAGGACGTCTGCATACCCAGACAAACCTCAGTGAGGAGCTTAAGAAGATGATCCGCGTTGCCGGCAAAGCCATGGAGGGAGCACCCCACCGCAAGATGCTCATCCTCGACGGTACACAGGGAAGCTCTTCGATCAATCAGGCAAAAGCCTTTGATGAAATGATCGGCATAGACGGGATCATCATCACCAAGCTTGACGGTACGGCAAAAGGCGGCTCGGTACTGAGCATTGCCGATGAACTTCAGATGCCCATCTTCTACATCGGTACAGGTGAACAGCCTGAAGACCTGATACGCTTTAAGGCAAATGAGTATGTCAATACCATTCTTGATGAGATATTTCTTTAAATCCCCCACAGTGTAAAATATGACAATATGACATATTTTACCCCTCCTCCTTCCAAACTGTTATATACTACACCAAACTTACCTTCAGGATAGACAACGTGGCAAAGAAAAAAACCCTTTTTGAGTGTCAGGCATGCGGCTTTCAATCGCCAAGATGGATGGGCAAATGTACCTCCTGCGGTGAGTGGGAGAGTATGATCGAACTAAGCGCCGAACAGATCAAGTTTCTTAAAGAGACGACATCATCCTCTTCCGCCCCCGCCATCCCAAAGGCAAAACCCATCACCGAAGTAGATGAGGACAACATCACGCGTTTTGGATCAGGCAGCAAAGAACTTGACCTTGTGCTTGGCGGCGGCATCGTTCCGGGATCACTCACGCTCATTGGCGGCAGTCCGGGGATCGGGAAGTCCACCCTGCTGCTCAAAATTGCAGGCAACCTTGCCGCACAACAGCAAGAGGTGCTCTACGTCTCCGGTGAAGAGTCTGCCGGGCAGATCAAACTGCGGGCAAACCGCCTTGGTGCCAACCACGAAAAACTCTTTTTACTCTCGGAGATCAACCTTGCCTCCGTCATTGCCGAGATCAACCGCAGAGACTACCGCTTTATTGTCATAGACTCCATTCAAACCCTCTACTCCGAAGAGACCCCATCTGCTCCGGGGTCGGTTACACAGGTGCGCACCATCACCTTTGAACTGATGCGCATTGCCAAGAGTCTGCACATCCCCATCTTTATCATCGGACACATTACCAAAGACGGCTCCATCGCAGGTCCACGGGTACTGGAACACATGGTCGATACCGTACTCTATTTTGAAGGCGACAGCAACTCCGAACTGCGGCTGCTTCGCGGCTTTAAAAACCGTTTTGGCTCTACCAACGAAGTGGGCATCTTTGAGATGAACAAAGAGGGGCTTAACGATGCTAAAAGCATGGCGGGTCGTTTTTTCAACAAAGAGAAACTCCAGTCCGGTTCGGCACTGACAGTCATTATGGAGGGTAGCCGTCCTATTGTCATTGAGGTGCAAGCACTTGTTGCCGAAGCCTACGGACACCCCAAACGCAGCTGTACGGGATTTGATAACAACCGTCTAAACATGCTCCTTGCCCTGCTGGAGAAGAAACTCGACCTGCCGCTTGGCACCTATGATGTCTTCATCAACATCAGCGGCGGCATCAAGGTTACTGAACCCGCTGCCGACCTGGCGATCATCGCTGCAATCTTGAGCAGTTACCGCAACAGAGAGCTAAGCAGCGAAACCCTCTTTCTGGGAGAGGTGTCATTAACAGGTGAAATACGGGAAATTTCCGGTCTTACCCAGCGCCTTAAAGAGATGGTGACACAAGGATTCAAAAAAGCCGTCATCCCCAATAAACCAATCGAAGAGAGCCAAATTAAGTGTTTTATTGCCGATGAAGTCTCAAAAATTGTCGATTGGATGTAAAATATAATCTTTTACAGATATTTTGTGACTATCCTATAGGTTGTATTTTAAAATTTAATATTTAAGCCAAATAAGACTAAAATAGGTGAAATGGGATAGTCCATCGGTCTATTACCTGTTCCGCACCTTGGAACAAAGCCAGCAAGCCTGACTATTTTGCGACAAAGTGAGAAAAGATGCGTAGTTACACATTACTGTATGCCGAAGACGATGCTCTGATACGGGAGAATCTGCTCTATATTCTTCGAGACTATTTTGATGACATTCTCATTGTCAAAAACGGGAAAGAGGCACTGGATGTCTACAATGAAAAAAATCCGGATGTAATCATTCTTGATATCTGCATGCCTCAAATGAGCGGGCTTGAAGTTGCCAGACAAATCAGAGAGGAAGATGAAACAATACCTATCATCATGTTGACAGGGCATTCCGACAGAGAAAGGCTGCTTGATGCTGTCAATCTCAAGCTTGAAGCCTATCTGGTCAAACCTGTCGACTACACCAAACTGAGCAAAGTTCTGACAAACACCATTGACAAACTCAGTGACAGCCATATCGTAAACCTCAGAAAAGACCTTGTATGGAACAGTAAAGACCAGTTACTACGCTACAATGACAAGGTAATCAAACTGACAAAGAAAGAGAAGCTTACCGTTGAAATCCTCTCCCAAAATATTAACAAGTATGTCTCCAACGATTTGCTGATCTATCATATCTGGAATGATGAGATTCCTGACAACTCCCATGACAACAAGCTTATCCAGCTTATCTACCGACTCAACAAAAAACTCTACAAAGAGACAGACTACACTGAAAAAATTGTCGAAAACAGCTATACCCTCGGCTATCGTATCCTTTATCTAGATGCATAGCCCTGTAACCCAAATCTCGAAATAGGATTCTTTGAATTTGCGTTATGCTCGCATTTACGGGATTTGCAGAAAACTTGAGTCGCACCCGTAGGTTCGGCGATGGTTTTATGCAAAGTCCGTGAATGCGATGATGATGCAAAGTCGTGAATTTCTATTTCGAGATTTGGGTGTAAGAGACTTTTATAACATTTTTTTCGCTACACTGTTAACATGAAAATCGGAACAGACATTATACAGATAGAACGGGTTGAAAAACTGGTCAAACGCTACGGTATCAAGTTCAAACAGCGCTTTCTCTCTAAAAAAGAGATCGCTGTAGCACGGCGCATCGAAACCCTTGCAGGTTTCTGGGCGGCAAAAGAGGCAATCTCAAAAGCACTCGGCTGCGGCATCGGTTCACAGCTTGGTTTTCATGACATTATCATCGCCAAAGACCATAAGGGTGCCCCCTACTTCAAGCTCAGTAAAGAGGCACAAAAGGCTCACGGGATCAAAAATGCATCTCTTTCTATCAGCCATGACGGAGGTTTTGCTATCGCTGTGGTTGTCATTGAAGTATAGTTTTTGTACAATGCAGATAACCTAAGATATAATCATACATCAGCAGAATTGATTTAGCATAAAAGGATATGCAATGATACGATGGATACCTCTTTCACTTTCACTTTCACTCTTTTTGCTCACCGGATGTTTTTACCAGTCTGCACCCACATACAGACCGGTTGCACCAAAACCCCAAAAGGTGACAAAACCGACACCACCACCCAAAGCAAAACACACCCTCAAAAAGGTGGAAGATACAAACTTCTCTCCTGAATACATGTATCCGCAAACCGCTTCAAAAAGCCCCAAGCCCCATGCTACACAAGATACATCTACAGCAGAGCAGACCATGAGCAGAGCGGCATGTATCGAAATGATCGGGGAAGAAAAATTTGACCACTACAGCCGTATGCTTGGAGGGGAAGCGGGAGCACTGAGACGCTGTGCGCTGTTAAAGGCTATGAAGTAGTCTTTGTTTTGGCAAGATGCAGCATCTTGAAGCGGTCACCCATCATGGTGGGAGAGATCAGTGTCTTGATCTTGTCCGCTTCACGAAGATAGTTTTCACGGCTGGTCTGTTTTGAAAACTGCTCAAGTATCTCGATAATACCAAAATCCACCAGTGCACGCGCCTGTGTACTGTAGCTTTTTTCCTCAAATCCTGCCGCAGTAAACGCCTCTATTACATGGTCAAAATTGACATCGTAGGTAATATCGTCTCTTCCAAAAGATTCAGAAAGGTTGACAGCTTCATCAAAGAGCGGGAATGTTTCATGCTTACGGTAGATTCTTATGGAAAAGTCATTACGCACATACTTCTCACCATAATCAAAGGTGATAAAGTCACACTTCCTGATGCCCTGTGCCATTGCGCTTGCAAATGCTTCATATCCTACAGCGACCTCTCCCTGCTTGAGATAGTGTTTTTTCGCCCACTCCAGCATAGCTTGGGGGGCATCTTCCCAGCCTATTGTATGGTTTTCTACCACCGCTATCTTCTCATCTTTGAGCAGTTCACACCCAAAGGCATCAAATATCTCATTGGCAACCACAAATGCACGCTCGACATTGACTGTGGCAATATCATCAAAATGGACAACCTCCACATCATTTCCAAAACGTGATTGTATGTAGGCTTTCTGAGCCTCTCTGACTTCGGGCTGACGCTCTACAATACCAAACCGCATCGTTTTGATCAACGCAGGATCAAGGGTATAGAGCCATTGGATCATATCGCACAGAAGATACCCCTGATGGGCACCCACTTCGATAAGCCACGCATTTTTTTCCGCTTCGCTCCCCTGCCCTATAATGCGGTAGATGTAGTTGGCAATACTCGCACCGAAAAAAGCGCTGGTACTGACTGCAGTATAGAAATCCCCCTCTTTTCCGATGGCATTGAATGTTTTGTAGTAGCCGTTTTCACCGTAAAGCCATGCGTTCATATAGTCGCTAAAGTACATGTTCCATCCGTATATAGAGTTTCAAAAGCTGTATCTGTTTGTCGATACGAAAGATCTTCTGGTCAAGTTTGCGTATCTGCAAAGAGTTGTGCATCACCTCTGCATCCAGCGGTGTTTTCTCTCCCGCACTTACAAGGTTTTTGGTTACCCGGTACAGGTTTGTATATACCTTTTCATCCTGATGTGCCAAAGCGATCTTTTTATCAAGAATATGCAAGCTGTTGGCAATCCAGTCATACTCCTCACTCACCGTGTGCCGCTTGTCTATCACCTCGGTTGCTGCTCTGAGTTTTTCAACCTTGCTCAGCTCCACATCACTAAAGGCATTGATGTCGATAGGCATGGAGATGGTAAATCCGTAATTGTAGTACGATTCATTGAGGTTCGGGCTGGGAAAGAGCGGATTGAGATCACCACTGCTGTACTGCCCCTGCAGTGCCACGGTAGGGAGATATTTGGCCCACGTCACCTTCTCTTTGTAGTGCATCTCTTCAGCATGGGCAATGTCACGCTTAAGCTCCAGATGTTCCTGTATATACACGGGCTTCTCTACCAACTTCAGTATCGGCAGTTTCAGCTGGTCAGGTTTCTTGTCACTGATCAGTGAAAAACGCTGTCTTAGCTCCATTTCACTAAACTGCAGCTGCAGCAGCGCCGTCTCATCCTGACTCTTGCGCAAAATAGCCTGATCAAGGAAACTGCTGTCGATCAGTCCTGCATTGTAGCTGTCCCGTTTCTGACGAATATCAATAGCATCATTTCTGATCTGCAGATGCATCTTCTTCTGCTCAAGCTTGTTGCGTTTAAGCTGAAACAAAATCGTCACAGCATCACCGATCATCTTCCGCTTCTGCAGGGTGATCTCCTCCTGATTGCTCTTATGCAGCGCATCGGCATACTTTATGGCATAGTAGATTCCACCGGAGCGAAAGATCGGCTGGTCAATATAGACAGAGAGATTCGCAGTATCAATCGTACCTGTTTTAAAACGTGTCGTGTAGTCTTTGCCATACCGGACTGTTACAGGATTTATCCAGCTCTTGGAGAGCATGTCACTCTGCAGATCATTTGCCCTGTACCGATAGTCAAAGAGCTGCTCTTTGGTAGGAGAGAGGATCGTTTCAAGTGCATCGGCACTCCAGAGTTGTACCGACACCATACCCAGGCACACAGCAGCAGCTGTCCTTTTCAGTGCAGCATCAAGCATGCCTGGGCGTGGACTCATGCATCCACCTTGCTCAGTGCCGATTCAAAGCGTGTAAACCCTTCATCGATCTCAGCTTTGCTAATGGTCAGACTCGGCAGGAAACGCACTGTATTGCGCCCTGCTTTCAATACAACCAGACCCGTTTCCAGACTCTTTTTGATGATACTCCCCTGAATGTCTGCACTTTTCGCACGCAGCCCGCGCATTAGTCCAAGCCCTACTTCCTGCGCAAAAAGTGCAGGATAGTTGGCAGCCACGGCTTTGAGCTTCTCTTCAAAATAGAGTAGGGTTTCATGGAGTCTGCCGCTCTCATAGAGCTCCTGTAAAATATCAAGCACTGCATTGCCTGCCGCTGTACTCAGGTAGTTCCCGCCAAAAGTACTGCCGTGGTCACCGGCTTTGAGTATCTCTTTGTGCTTTGTCATCACCGCCCCTATGGGCACACCGCCGCCAAGTCCTTTGGCAAGGGTAATGATGTCGGGTTCTATCTCGTAGAGGTTGCTTGCAAGGAACTCACCGGTACGGTAGACACCTGTCTGTACCTCATCGACAATGAGCAGTACGTTTTTTGCTTTGAGGTGTGCAGCAAGCTGCTGTACCTTCTCTTTGTCAAAGGGCTGTACACCACCCT
>JALVGO010000253.1 GCA_027029065.1 Sulfurovum sp. | reverse complement strand
CTTTCGTCCATACTCGGCGTTAGATTTTTTCGAATTCGCTACGGCGAGTCCTTCAAAAATCTGCCTTGATTATGAACGAAATTGCAGCATCAAAAATTCAGCTTATTCGTTGGGGGAGTAATAAGGTTTGCATAATGCAGCCTGTGACAAATTCCTTAACCCTTAACCCTTAACCCTTAACCCACAATATATTTTACCGCATTCAAATAACTCAACGCATTCAACTTTACACCCCTGTAGGCAATATCAAACGCCGTGCCGTGATCGACGGAGGTACGAAGTATAGGCAGATTGAGGGAGACATTGATACCTTCGTCAAAGTAGAGTGCCTTAAGCGGTGCGAGTCCCTGGTCGTGGTACATGGCGATGTAGTGGGTGTAGTGCTTACGTACGTTGGGGGTGAAGGCGACGTCGGGCACCAAAGGTGCAGTGAAGAGTGAAGAGTGAAGAGTGAAGAGCGAGAGGGTTTCTTTTTTTAATATAGCGGTTGCGTTGTCTATGGCTTTTTGGATGATCTTCTCCTCATTGCCGAGTACGCCGTCGTCTCCTGCGTGGGGGTTGAGTCCGAGGACGGCGACGGTGGATGCGGGTTTGGCGGTGTTGTAAAAGTCGATGAGGAAGCGGGTGAGATCTGTTTCATTGATCTTCTCGGCTACCTCCCTGAGGGGGATATGTTCGGTAAAGAGGGCGACATACATTTTGGGGCAGCCCAGCATCATAATGGCATCGGCATCAAAAAAGTCACGCAGGGCATCGGTGTGCCCTTTGTATTTCACACCTGCTTCTTCCCATGCTTTTTTGTGGATAGGGAGTGTCGTGACCGCATCGACCTTGCCTTCACGTGCCAGTTCGACCGCCTTGACGAAAGAGGCATAGGCGTAGGCACCGCTTGACGCGGAGACAATGCCTGGTTCAATGGCAAAGGAAGGGGCAATATCTTCTACGGTCTGAAAATCATCGGGCACTGGTATCTGCAGCAGATCGGCTGAGCGTTGCAGCATGGTATTGTCTATGCAGTAGATCGGGTCGACCATGGCTGCGATCTGTGCGTGGTTCTCAAGTGCGAGTTGGATACCGATGCCGTTGAGGTCACCGATAGAGATGGCTACTTTTTTCTTTTGCATTGTTGTTTGCCTTTTGTATTTTAACCGTGTTTGGCTTCTCTCTTCATTTCTTTTTTTCTTTGTTCACGTGACAAAGAAAAAAGAGAAACGAAGCAAAGAAAAAAAGAAAACACGATAATGCGTGATTTTTGTCAATATTCCTTGACATTTTAAAGTCAATTATGAAATCGTTCTATAGAACGCTAAACGCTAAACGCTAAACGCTAAACGCTAAACGCTAAACGCTAAACGCTAAACGCTAAACGCTAAACGCTAAACGCTAAACGCTAAACGCTAAACGCTAAACGCTAAACGCTAAACGCTAAACGCACTTTACCGTATCAACAACGCCTTCATATCCAAAATCGCCTGCTCCAGACCTGTATAGACAGATCGGGCGATGATACTCTGTCCGATATTGAGCTCTTCGATGGTTTCGATCTCTGCGATAGATTGGACATTTTGGTAGTTCAGCCCGTGTCCGGCAGCAACCTTGAGACCCATCTCCATCGCATCGCAGCTGAGCAGCCGAAGATTGCGCAGTTCGTCATCGAGCATCTGTTTGAGGACTTTTCGGGGGAGCTCGAGTGCTTTGATGGTGTGGTGGGTTTTGGCAAGGTTGCTGTAAAGCATGGCGTAGATGTTGGCATATTTCCCGGTATGAAACTCTATCCACTCGACATGCATATCGACCGCGGCACGTACGGCATCAAGGGTTGGATCGATGAAGAGCGAGACCTCTATCTCTTCAGCTTGCAGGCGTTTGATCGCCTCTTTGAGCTTGGGTTGTGTTCCGGTGACTGCAAGTCCCCCTTCGGTAGTAACTTCTTGGCGCTTTTCGGGTACAAGGGTCACACGGTGCGGACGAAGAGCGCAGGCGATGTCGATCATGCTTGGTTCGATGGCGCATTCAAGATTGACCGGCAAAGAGGAAAGTGCAATGATATTGTCTGCATCATTGTCCTGCATGTGGCGTCTGTCCTCACGCAGGTGGATAGTGATCTGGTCGGCTCCGGCACGTTTGCAGATGCTCAGTGCATCGAGCGGATCGGGATCGGCAACCCTTCTGGCTTCCCGAAGTACGGCGATGTGGTCGATGTTGACACCCAGTTTCATGGCATCCCTTTAAAGATAAATTGGATAAATTATAGCCAATAAATCATTTAGATCTAAGAAAAACCGTCGGTTTCACTCGATAGCTCTGGCAGGTGCAAACGGCAAAGCCGCCCTACGGGTGGAGTGCACCTTTGTCGCCATCGAGTGAAACCTTTCATAATCCCATAAGGAGTATTAAATGGTAGAACGTCAGCCTATGCCTGTAAGCGAATACAAAAACATCAAGCACAACATCGGAAACGGCAAACCGACCATTCTGGCATTTGGGATGAGCCACTGCTACAGCTGCATTGCGATGTCAAAAATCTTTGCGCAGGTACTTGAAGAGCATCCGGAGTTTCAGATCTACGCGATAGACGGTCAGAAAGAGCGCATCATCAGCCGCGATATCTACAAGCTCAAAGAGATGCCGACACAGATCTTTTTTGATGCCGAAGGCAATGAGGTCTTTCGGCATAC
>JALVGO010000252.1:51251-54463 GCA_027029065.1 Sulfurovum sp. | reverse complement strand
TCGTTTACGACCTTGGTGGTGGTACCTTTGACGTCACTGCGCTTGAAACAGGTGACGGTGTGGTTGAAGTACTGGCAACCGGTGGTGATGCATTCCTCGGTGGGGATGACTTCGATAACCGCATCATTGATTATGTGGCAGAAGAGTTCAAAGCTGAAACCGGTATCGATGTAAAAGCGGATGTGATGGCACTTCAGCGTGTCAAAGATGCGGCAGAGACAGCGAAAAAAGAGCTCTCGTCTGCAACTGAGACAGAGATCAACCTGCCATTCATTACCGCAGATGCAAGCGGACCAAAACACCTGGTGACCAAAATTACCAGAGCGAAATTCGAGTCACTGATTGCCGACCTGGTTGAGAGTACCATCACAACCATCGAATCTGTACTCAAAGATGCAGGTTTGAGCAAAAATGATGTCAAAGAGGTCGTTATGGTCGGTGGATCTACCCGTGTACCTTTGGTACAGGAGAAGGTCAAAGCATACTTTGGCAAAGAGCTGAACAAATCGGTCAACCCTGATGAGGTTGTTGCGATCGGTGCAGCAATTCAGGGTGGTGTCCTTGCCGGAGATGTCAAAGATGTACTTCTGCTGGATGTTACACCGCTTAGCCTCGGTATCGAGACACTTGGCGGCGTGATGACAAAAGTGATAGAGAAGGGGACAACCATCCCTGCGAAGAAATCACAGATCTTCTCAACAGCAGAAGACAACCAGCCGGCAGTAAGCATCCACGTCCTCCAGGGAGAGCGAGAGTTTGCCAAAGACAACAAGTCACTCGGTATGTTCGAACTTCAGGGGATCCCGCCAGCACCAAGAGGGGTACCTCAGATCGAGGTAACCTTCGATATCGATGCCAACGGTATCCTGACTGTATCTGCGGTTGACAAAGGTACAGGAAAATCTCAGGAGATCAAGATCACCGGTTCGTCAGGACTGAGTGAAGAAGAGATCGAGAAGATGGTACAGGATGCAGAGGCGCACAAAGCAGAAGATGAGAAGCGTAAAGCAATCGTTGAAGCGAAGAACCAGGCGGATGCACTGATCCATCAGACAAGAAAGTCGCTTGACGAGCTTGGTGACAGTTTCGATGCGAGTGAAAAAGCGAACATCGAAGCAGCTATTGCTGACCTTGAGACTGTACTCAAAGATGACAATGCAACCAAAGAGCAGATTGATGAAAAGGTCAAAGCGCTTACCGAGAAGTCACACAAACTGGCTGAAGCGGTCTATGCCAAAGAGCAGGGCGGACAGCAAGGCGCAGCCGGCGGTGACGCAGGGAAGAAAGCAGACGATGACGACGTCATCGACGCAGAGGTTGAGTAAATCTCTGCCCTCTCTTTTTCAAGTTATATTACTTCCTCCAAAGCCCGGTTTCCCGAAAGGGGAGTTGGGCTTTTTTTATGACATTTTTTCAGTGAGGCAGTTATTAATGAAAATGGTTTGGAAGTGTCGTAGAGAAATAGAAGATATGCAAATGGAAACCAATAGGCATCCCTATCGCACCTTTAGAAATCAAACGGCTGGAAGACCATTACCCAGAAGTTGACCCCTTCATCGCTTGCAGCGATATCTACACGTACAGGTACCTGTGCCGCCATAGCACGGAGACTGATACCGGCATCATATTTCATATCGGAAAGCAGATCGAAATTATAGGTGTCATGGACACGACCTGCTTCTACAAAGCCGACTACCTGAAGCCAGTCTATGGCAACAGGGAGGTAGTCGCTTTTTCTAAACGGGTTCCAGTTTAGCACGGCACGATACTCAGCTGTACCGTAGACAACTGCTTTATCTGAGAAACGGTTCGTATTGTACCCTCTCATCCGGAAGATACCGCCGAGTCTTGCACCCTCCCACGGAGGCGGTCTGTGTGCGTCGATATTGGCATCGATTTTTCTGTCTTGATCCCATGAGAAAGAGTAGCCTGTCCAAAAGCTCATTGCCAGCACATTTTGCTGTGTAAATGAGAAGGTGGGAAGATCGATGTAGTGGTTGTATTTGAATTCCAGAAAATCCCATGACTGTTTGGCATCACTCCATCCGAAATCTTTGGAGTATTGAAGACGGAACTGGTATCCTCTTGAAGGGTTGAGGTCATAGTCGGTATTGTCGTGTTCAACAAAAAAACGCAGTCCGTTGGTATTCCACTTTTTCAAGCCGTTGGTTGAACGTGGAGCTCCCGGAAGATCGTTGTCGAAGGTGTAGTGTTCATAAAAACCGGTAAGTCCCAATGATGTACGTCCTGTGACAAATGGTATCCCCCCACCGTAGTTCTCTCTGCCTACGGCAAACCCCCGTTTAAGTGTATACAGCCCCTCCGGATTGTCCATCCCGTCACCCAAAGGAAGCACATACTTGAGTGTTGCGTAGATGAAATCTTCATCTCCGCTTGATTCTATGTACTGCTCTTCTTTGGAATCATTGGTATGGTTGTAGAGATAGTATCTGGCTTTTGGAAAGTAGCTTTTTAGACCGCTTATAGAGAGAAGTACTCTGTTTGTACCCGGTATTTTATAGTCAAACAGACCGAGAAACCCACCGGAAAAATTTGCCGTATCGGGCTGACCGTTGGTCATGATATCCTGCTCTGCACCATAGAAGAGTGTTGCAATACTGATTGTCTGTGGCTGGGAAAGCCCTTTTTTTATGACACCGACCCCGCCGGAAAATCCGGTAGAGTCGGAAGAGAATACATAGGGAATATAGGCAGTATCTTTGCTTGATGGAAAGAGTGAGTCGATAGAAAAGTTGAGGTCTTCAGTTGGACTCTCTGCCCACAGCAGATGACTCGCAAGCAGGGGAATGGTCAGAAGTGAAATTCGCTGTTGTTTTTTCTTTTGCATAAAGCTATTATAGGTTAGAATATATTATAGTTGAATGAACAGAGAATATATCAAAGGAGATGTGTATGAAGGCACAAATGTGTAATACACTGGAAGAAGCAAGACAGAAAATAGACGAAGTGGATGAGGAGATCATCAAGCTGATCGCCAAGCGGAATGATTATATTAAGCAGATTGCACATTTTAAGACGAGTGTCGATGAGGTAAAAGCGGAAGAGAGGATTAATGATGTAATCTCCCGTGCACGGCAGCAGGCGATCGACCTTGGGCTTTCACCTAACCTGATAAATGATCTTTATGTACGTATGATAGATGGCATGGTAGAGAGTGAGATTGCAGAATTCCAAAATGCAAAAGGAATGTA
>JALVGO010000252.1:29894-51151 GCA_027029065.1 Sulfurovum sp. | reverse complement strand
GCACTCACTCTCTACAGAGCAAGCACAGCTTGCGTGAGCCGGCTGCTGAAGCCAGCATACGGGGCTTTGCTCCGGATGCGTTCTGTCAGATAGCAAGTGAGATTGCAGAATTCCAAAATGCAAAAGGAATGTAGCACTCACTCTCTACAGAGCAAGCACAGCTTGCGTGAGCCGGCTGCTGAAGCCAGCATACGGGGCTTTGCTCCGGATGCGTTCTGTCAGATAGCAAGTGAGATTGCAGAATTCCAAAATGCAAAAGGTACTAGGGGGTGGGAAGTACCTTTATTCTGACCTTCCCGAAGGCAAAGTAGCCTCAGTCCATACTCTCCATCAAAATGCCAATAATGTCAGTCATGGTCAGGATGCCGAAGAGTTCATTGTTGTCGATAACCAGAAGGCGCTTGATGGAACTTGTCACCATCATACGGGCAGCATATTTGATATCAAGCTCGGCAGAGACAGAGATGGCCGGAGTGTTGGCGATGTCGTAAACATTGAGCAGATCGATGTCGCCGTCTTCTGCTACAATGCTCTGCAGAATGTTCTTGAACGTAACCAGTCCGTAGGCACCCGAAGGTGAAGTCTTCTCGACAACGACGGAACGGACTTTGTGCTCACGCATCAGTTTCAGTGCCTCCCGTACACTTGCCATGGGTGAAACGGTGATGAGCTTCGATTTGGGGGTCATGATATCTTTGACTAACATGGGGTACTCCTTTTTTAGATCATACTTTTGATGTCGTTTTCGAACTTGTGCAGTTCGTCCGTATCGAGTCCTGTGACATGGCTCAGAGGGAAGGTGAAAGTAAAGCCGCTGTTGTCGTGGCTGTCAAGGTCGAACTTCTCTCTAAGCGTGCGCATCACTTTCATGGTCAGCTTTCGGGGCAGTACAAAGAGCAGCGCCGAGACATTCTCTTCGAGGGTGAGCCCGAAGAAAACCTTCTTCTCTTTCAGCCCGATGGTCTTCCCGTGCAGGATGGTCACCGATCCTGCGCCCGCCTTTTTTGCCTCTTCGATGGCTGCCTCTTCCTCTTTGTCGGGTATGACGACGACCAGTGCGGTAAATTTCATCTTCTCTCCTCCTTTGTAGTGGGTTTGTTTTTGTAATATTCTGCGTAAATGCCGTATCCCATCACTGTAAGCATCGGAAAAAGTGAGGCAAAGGCGATGAGCCCGAAACCGTCAATAAGCGGGTTACGCCTATCGATATTTTCTGCCAGTCCAAGCCCCAGTGCGGCAACCAGCGGTACGGTTACCGTAGAGGTGGTCACCCCGCCGCTGTCATAGGCGATGGGGATGATGTAGTCGGGTGCGAAGTAGGTAAACCCAATGACCAGCAGATAGCCTGCAATAATATAGTAGTGGATAGGGTCTCCCGCAACGATACGGTAGGCACCCAGTGCAATACCCACAGCCACCCCCAGTGCGACAACGGCACGCAGACGTGTCTGTTTGATGTTGCCTTCACTGATCTCTTCGGCTTTGATGGCAATGGCAAGCAGGCTTGGCTCTGCCATGGTGGTCGAAAAACCGATGAGAAATGCAAAAAGGTAGATCAGCAGATTGTTTTTCATGGCTGTCAGGTCGAATGCTATGGTTTCTCCAATGGGGAAAAGCCCCATCTCAAGCCCGACAATGAAGGCGTAAAGCCCAAGAATGACCATCATGATACCGATGATGATGCGGTGCAGGTGTGCCACAGGCTTTTTGATGATAAGGTACTGGAAAAAGAAGATCACCGCAAGAATAGGGACGACATCCTTGATCGTAGCAAGCAGATCCCAAAAGATATCCTGCCAGTGAAACTGCGTAATGACCTCTTCTGCCACGACCACTGCCTGCGTCGCTGCATAGGTGGTGTCACTCTCACCGATGGCATAGACAATGATGCCGTACACCTGCACGAAGATCATCGGGGTCAGTGAGGCAAAAGCGATCAATCCAAAACCGTCGATAACGGGGTTCCTTCCTTTGATGGAAGAGGCAAGCCCGATGCCAAGTGCCGCAACCAGCGGCACAGTTACGGTAGAGGTGGTTACCCCGCCGCTGTCATAGGCAAGCCCGATGATCTCCTTTGGCGCGAAAAAGGTGACAAGTACCACGATAATATATCCGCCGATGATGTAGTAGGCAATAGGGTGTCCGAGCAAAATACGCAGTACACCAAGCAATATGGCAAACCCTACCGAAAAAGCGATGGTCATCCGCAGCCAGAATGCATCGATGAGTCCGTGGCTGATGGAAGCAGCCTTTTGGGAGATGGCAATGAGTGCGGGCTCGGCAACGGTGGTGGCAAAACCGATGGTAAAGGCAAAGAGCAGCAGCCAGAAGACCGATCCTTTTCGTGCAAAATCGACAGCAAGCCCCTCGCCTATAGGGAAGATACCAAGCTCCAGACCGCGTATAAAGAGTGCCAGTCCCACAGCAACAATGACAAGTCCGGTCACAATAGAGAGAAGATTTTCGGGCATACGCCCAATGACTGCTCCCTGAAACAGCGCGACAACAATGATAATGGGAAGCAGGTCCGCAAAAGCCCCTTTGAGGTCAGATGCGAATATTCGGAGACTCTCTTTCATGAGGACTATTATAGCCTACTATGTGGTTTGGGGGAGTAATAAATCTCAGTGAAGCGTGATCTTCCTTCTGTACAGTGTTACCTTTTTTGATGTCCCATTCAAAACCTGAAACTTCCATACTTTAAAGGTTTAAACCGGGCAAGCTCACTGTGGTTTTGAAGATGCAGCACTTTAAGACCCGCTTCACTGACCCTTTTGAGACCGAGTATGAGTGTCAGAGTATCTCCCTTTTGCAGTTTCACCGGATAGTGCAGTCTCTTTTTGCCGTAAACAAGGGAGTCCTTCAGTGTTTGAGTTGCTTCCCACGGCAAGGTCTCTTTTCCGTCTTTGCCAAATACCCGTGTAAATACGGCGGATGGAAGGGTAATCTCTTTACCGTTTCGTCTGATGCTGACTTTGAGTACCCCTTCTCTGTATACCTGACCAAAGAGTGCATGGTTGGCATGGTTGACAATAGTGATATCAAATCCGTCAGCAGTGCGGCTGACGTTGAAGTCGATGTATTTTCCAAGTGCTTCAGTCATATTGTGTATGCCGGCAATGCCGTGGTAGGCATGGGTTTTTGTGGTTTTGAGTGTTACTTTTGTTCCCGGGATCTGGGGCATATGGCAGCTGATACAGGTCTCTTTGTCTTTTTTGTCAATGTATGCGTCAAGCATCACAAGATCGAAACCGTGCCCGTTGTCTGTGTGTGCATGGCATCCCATACAGACATTGCCATTATAGTAGTTTGTATTGTTGTAGTTGATCTTGTGGTATGGAGAGTTTGCAACAGATTTGCTGAGCCCGAACCATGAAGCGTGTGTTTCAAAGGCTGCGACACCTGTACCTTTTCTTGACGGTTCAGCGGTAAAGAACTCACGCTTTTTGCCGGTGATGATATTGGTGTTGGCGTGTTCATCCTCTTGAATCGTTTGAATCGTATGGCAGTAGACACACGAGATAGGCTCCTCTTTCTGAGTGCTGTTTTCCGTAAGCACCCCTTTTTTCAGCGCATTGCTGTCTGAGGGGGTGTGGCATTTGGCACAGGTGTACCCTTCTTTTCCCTTTGACTGCAGCCTCCACCATGCGCTATGAACCGGATCGTTGTAGACTGATGCTTTTCTGTGTGCTGACTGGTAGTATTCACGGTAGATAGTGGGGTGGCACTGTTTGCAAACACTGCTTTGTCCTGCCGAGGCAGAGAGAAAGAGCAAAGGTATGAAAGAGAGCAGTAGATATTTTTTCATTATCTTTTCCTATGGTTTGGATCATACTGTATTATAGTGATTGTAGATAAAAAGTGAGCATTCACGCAATATATTGTGTGGGTGTGTGAAGACAAATATAAGATAAAAACAACTACAATCGTGATACATTTCCCCGTAAGGATTGGATTTGTCTTTTAACCGGAGGTGTTGATGAAAAGGGTTGTAGTTGTGGTGCTGCTGCTTGGTTTGGGTGTGCAGATAGGTGAAGCGAAGGTCAATACAAAGATAGAACAGGCAGTAAAAGGCAGTTTTACCAATATCGATACCATAGATACCAAGAAGATTGTACTGAGTAAAGATCAGCTTCAGCAAGTGCAAAAAGCTGCCAAAGCGAAGCTTGAGACGAAGGTTTATCGCTACTATCTGTTTAAGAGCAGTGGCACTGTTGCCGGATACGGCGTACTTATTGCAAGAAAGGTGCGTACGAAGAAAGCGACGGTGCTGTATGCCTTTACCCCGGAGGGGGTTCTGAAATTTGCCGAGATCATGGCATTTGGCGAACCGCCAGAGTACATTCCCAACGACACCTGGATGGGACAGTTTAAAGAGAAGCCAAAAAGTGCGCCGTTGAAGATGGGAAGCGATGTTCCTACAATCAGCGGCGCGACACTTTCGGCACGCAGCATCACTGACGGTGCCCGTGTGGCAAGAGCTGTTTTTCAGTATGCTATTAAGCAGTAATTTATGAAATTTCTTGTTTCCAAAGACGCAGCCCCAACCCCGTTGCTGCGGCAGTTGATGATCGCTGTTACGGCAGCGCTGCTTCTCTATTTGCTGCTTGATGTCGTGTTGCACGGCTACCTGATAGGCTTAAGCCCGCAGGCGGCTGCACAGACACTTTTTGGTGATGAAGAGGCGTTTGTCGAGCCGATGCTCTTTGAGAGTCTGTTGCTGCAGGTGCACATCGATCTTTTCATGGCACTCGTTTCGTTGCTGATACTGGTAGCGATCTATCTGCGTATGATGCAAAAAGAGAAGGTACGCACAGGTGTGCTGCACAGTCTCTTTCTTGCTGCACTGGGTGCACCGCTGCTGCTGGTTGTTGCCTATTTTGGCGGCAGTTTCTGGCTCTACGGCTGGGTAGGTGCCTTTTTCATCTGGCATCTGCTTGCACTTTTTGTAGGTACAGTTGCACTCAAAAGGCTGTTTGCATCATGAAACGCTACCCGTACTACCGCATTCCTATCGGCTATATGCTGCTGTTTGCATTTTTCATTTTTGCAAGCGGTGTTTGGCTCTTTTTGCTGCCGCAGGGGCTTGCCCAAACAGGAAGTCTGGCTGCTGCACTGCAGCAACTTGGTCACACTCCGGCTGTAAAAAGCTGGCAGCAGTTTGTCGAGATCGCCACTCCACATCTCTTTGCCATGGGTGTACTCATTTTTATTGTCGCGCATTTTCTGCTCTTTAGCACCAAAATTTCATGGCGTTTTTCGATGCATCTTGGCTTCTGGCTCTATATTGCCGCACTTGCAGACATCTTCGCCTACGCACTTATTATCGCAGGCATTGTGACGAGTGGATGGATAAAATTGGCTGCACTTGCCATAGTTGCACTGCTTTTCCTAATACTGCTTGGTGCCGTCGCTATTTCCCTCTCCCAATAACCAATAACCAATACACCAATACACCAATCACTACCGCCTCAGCGGTTTCTCCAGACACCACGTCAGATCTACCAGCTTTTCCCAGTTGGCATCAATGACCTTTCCGTTGGGTTCGACAAGGATATAGCCAATCTCTGGATGTTGTTGCAAAAAGGCAAGTGCTTTTGCTTTTGGCATGACCGAAACAGCGGTTGCATAGGCATCGGCGGTTGTGTTGTTCGCATCGGTAAAGAGGGTGACGGAGACAAACGCGTTTCCCTGTGTCGCACGTTTTGGATCGATAAGGTGGTGTTCACTCTTTTTGGTTGCGTAGCGTCGGTAGGTACCGGAAGTGGAGACGGAGAGGTTGGCAATCTTGCTCTTGGCTTTGGCAAAAACACTCTCCTCAAAAGGGGATTGTATGCCTATGGTACACTCCCCGATACAGCGGATGTCACCACTGAGTGCAACAATACCTCGGCTTACGTTGTGTTTATGCAGAAAAACGGCGGCTTTGTCGACGGCATAGCCTTTCCCCATACCGCCAAGGTCAATGACAATGCCCTTGTCGCTTCGTATGGAAGTACCGTCAATATGGATACCTCCAATGTTCCGTTCTGCATTTTGCAGCGCTTGTCGGCTTGGTGAGGCAGGGTGTGTTTCGCCAAAATGGTAGAGCAACTTCGTAATGGAGCCTATGGTCACATCGAAGTAGCCGTCTGTCTCTCGGTAATAGCCGACAGCCATAGTAAGTGCATGGGCAAGTACAGGATCATCGATAGGCCCGTGTGTGTGGTTGAGTCGATAGAGGGATGCGTTTTTATCGAAGGTAGAGAGTGCATGCTCGATGGCTGCAATATGTTCAAAGGTTTCAGAGGCAAGCAGATTGCGGTTGACGGGTAGGGTGAGTGTAGCATAGGTACCCATGAGCAGACGTGTTCTTGTCTGCATCGATTCTGCATGCAGCAGGGAGCATAGCAGTATGGCTAAGAGCAGACGCATCTACTTTGGCTGCCGTTTTTCCAGTACTTCCCGTACCCCGTCAAAATCCTTCTCATGTCCGAAACATGCCGAGGTGTTGCAGATCATAAAGCCGTCGTTGGTATCGGTACGCAGCAGCGTGAAGGGGTAGGGGAGTGTGTCAAGGTCGGTGGTGTGTTCTTTGAGCCTCTCCTCTTTGGCTTTGATGATAACATCGTCAAGCAGATAGCGGATGACCATTTTGCTCAGCTTTGGGGTGGAGACAGGCTGACGCATCACATCGTAGGAGTGGATCTCAAGTGATTTGAAGACAAACTTTTTGTAGACAGGATCGACCAGTGAAGTGATTGAGTGCAGCAGCCCGACCATGGTGGCAAGTGAAGAGGGGTAGGAGCTGTCGTAGATCTCCGCTTCGGTTTCGAACTCTCCGCGTGAGAATTTCCAGATGCCGTTTTTGTAGAACTTCTCTATGGCGGCATTGGTCAGTTTCTGCGCTACGATGAGGTAGGTCTCATCCATCGTACTTTCGTAGGCTTCGATGAGGGCTTCACCAAGATAGGCATAGTCTTCGAGGAAGGCGTGTATTTTTGGTGTTTTGCCAATCAGTGTCGAGTGGAAGAGTTGTGAATTGATGTACATTGTCTCAAGCAGTTTTTCCAGTGATTTCATGGCAGGCTTGAGATATTTGGGATCAACCTTTGCTGCTTTGAAGAGGGATGTGATCATCATGGCATTCCATGAGACGATGATTTTTTTGTCGATAAAGGGGTATTTTCGCTTCTCCTGACGGCGCTGTTTGAGTGCCTCTATGGCCTCTTTGTAGTAGGGGATGGCATCGGTATTGGCAGGGTCGTCGACTCTGACGATATTTTTGTTCTCAAAGTTGCCATCCGGGGTGATGTGCAGTGCCTCAGCAAGGCGCTCATGTGCCTCTTTGGGGATGCCCGCTTTTGTAAAGGACTTGAGTGCCTTTTCATAGGTATAGACAAAATATTTCCCCTCCTCTCCTTCGGTATCTGCATCACTGGCAGCATAGAAGAGATGCTTCTGCTGCATCTTCTCCAGCATGAAATCAAGGGTTTCAAAGGCGACATCCCGGTAGAAGCTGTTTCCGGTTACATGATAGGCTTTCAGATATACAGCGCAGAGCTGTGCGTTGTCGTAGGTCATCTTCTCAAAGTGGGGTACCAGCCAGGTATCGTCTGTTGCATATCGGCAGAATCCGCCGTCAACAAGGTCACGCAGACCGCCTTTTGCCATGTGGCTGAGCTGTTTTTCCGCCATATTGAGTGCCTCTTTGTTCCTGGTAAGCCTGTAGAGGTCCAGCAGCAGGTCAAGCAGGGAAGCTTGCGGAAATTTGGGGGCTTTGCTGAAACCGCCATAGCGGTGGTCGTAGAGCATACCGGCATGTTCAATGGTGCGGCTGATGATGCTGTGATCGAGTTTAGTCGCCTGTATCTTGTCTTTGTTGGGGTTGATCTGTCTGAGGACGCTCTCAGCCTCTTCTGTCAGCTTGTGTTTCTCCTTTTTGTACTTTTTTGCAATCACCTCCAGCAGTGTCGGGAAGCTCATCATCCCGTAACGCGGTTCGGGAGGAATGTAGGTTGCTGCGTAGAAGGGTTTGCGCTCTTCGGTCAGAAAGATAGAGGTTGGCCATCCTCCGGGTCTGCCGTTCATCAACTGATAGACCTCCTGAAAGTGTTTGTCGATATCGGGACGCTCTTCCCGATCGACCTTGATGGAGATAAAATACTTGTTCAAAATCTTTGCGGTCTCTTTGTTTTCGAATGACTCATGTTCCATCACATGACACCAGTGGCAGGAGCTGTACCCGATGCTTAAAAAGATGGGTTTATGCTCCTTTTGTGCTTTTTTGAATGCCTCTTCTCCCCAGGGATACCAGTCGACAGGATTGTCCGCATGCTGCTGCAGGTAGGGGGAGTGTTCATTCTTGAGATGGTTTGCCATAGTTTCCTCTTGTTTCTTGATTAATCCATTTTTGGTAAGATTACACAGCTTATACACGAATAGTATAATACAATTGTATAAAATTTTACAAACAGAGAGAAAAAATGCAGCATATGGTCAAAAAGTTACTTCTTGTGAGTCTTTTACTCAATACTTTTGTCTTTGGAGGGTTTGCAAGCGCACTGAAAAAGCAGAAGTTTCTCCAGCCCGATGAGGCATTCAAAATAGAAGCGGTACAAAAAGAGAACAGTGTTGAGACGACAATCACACTGGCAGACAAGATACACATCTATAAAAACGATCTGAAGTTCCGTATTGTCAAGCCTGAGAACATCACGCTTTCACCTGTCCTGCCGCCGGCACTCGAGGAGGATGGTGAAGCGATCTATAAAAAGCGTGTGACGGTAGAGATCCCTTTAAGTGATATCTCACCCCGCATAAGTGGTGACTATACGCTGGAGGTGGAACTGCTCGGCTGCTCGGACAGAGGCATCTGTTACCAGCCGTTTCGCAAACAGTTTGCCTTTCATGTGCCAAAAGCCCAAAAGGGAGGTGCAGACTCTCAAGCAGCAGCAGTACAAAAGAGTGATAGCGGGGCAGAGGAAAAAACATCTGGTGTCTTTGACAGGATCACTGCTTTGACCCATGAGGGCAATACGGCAAAGATCGCCGATGTTCTGGGAGAAGAGAGTGCATGGTTTATTGTGGTACTTTTCTTTATTTTTGGTCTGCTTTTGGCGCTTACGCCTTGTGTATTCCCGATGATCCCGATCCTTTCATCGATCATTGTTTCGCAGTCAGGCAGCCAAAAGCCGAGGGTTGCCAAAGCCTTCTTTACCTCTCTTGTCTATGTGGTTGCCATGGCACTGACCTATACCGTGGTCGGTGTGGTTGCCGGACTGGTGGGAGCCGATATTCAGACAGCCATGCAGAACCCGTGGGTACTGACAGTATTTGCAGCAATGTTCGTAGCCCTTGCCTTCTCCCTCTTTGGCTATTACGAGATAGGTCTGCCCGCATCGTGGCAGAGCAGGCTTAGCCGTGCCAGTGATGAGGCAGGGCAGAAGGGCGGATTTGTCGGTACGGCAGTGATGGGGGTACTCTCTGCACTCATTGTCGGGCCGTGTGTTGCACCACCGCTTGGCGGCGCGGTGCTTTTTATCTCCCATACCGGTGATGCACTGCTTGGCGGTGTGGCACTCTTTGTCATGAGCATCGGGATGGGTATGCCGCTGCTGCTTGTAGGCATCGGTGCAGGAAAGTTCATGCCAAAACCGGGTGGCTGGATGAGTGTGGTCTCACAGGTTTTCGGTGTGATGATGCTTGGACTTGCCATCTTTATGCTCGGGCGCGTACTGCCTGATGGTGTTACGCTGATGCTTTGGGCACTGCTCTTTATGGGATCGGCGCTTTATATGGGGGTTTTTGACGGCAGTGAGAAAAAAACTGGAGCTAAAAAGCTTGTACAGCTCTTTGCTGTTGTGCTGATGCTTTATGGTGTTTCTCTGTTTGTAGGGGCACTGAGCGGTGCAGACTCGATGCTCAGACCGTTTGAACGCTTTACTGCACCCAAAGGTGTTGTTACAGCAGCCGATAACAAGGACAGCCATCGGGGCTACAGCATTGCACGTCTGCTCAAAGAGGTAGCCGCTTCGGACAAACCGGTCGTGGTCGATTTTGGAAAGGAGAGCTGTACGGCGTGTAAAGAGCTTGAGGAGATCACCTTTCCTGACCCAAAGGTCAAAGAACAGCTTAAAAAGTTTACTTTCATCAAGATTGATGTAACGGACAATACCGATGCGGAGAAAGCACTTTTGAAGAAGTATGAACTCTTTGGTACACCCAACATTATCTTCTTTGACAAAAACGGAAAATTTATGCCTGAGAAGAGTCTGACAGGATTTGTCAAGCCACAGGAGTTTGCCGACCATTTGAAACAGGTTGGCGAAGAGGGTACACGCTGATGTGCGTAATTCTGCATTTGCCAACTTTCTTATTTCTTCCTATAGAATAAAATTCATATCTTTACATTTGTAAAAAATAAAGCTATACTTATGTAAATTACATATTTAAAGGCTTTTAAATGTTTAAACGCTCTGTAGCAAATATTTTGCAGGAAGCACTGCATATCTCCCCGGCTGTATTGCTGACCGGTGCAAGACAGATAGGTAAATCTACGTTATGCCTCTCTTTGGACAGAGAGTACAGAGTATTCGATGATTTGACACAAAGGGAGGCTGCCAAGAATGACCCCCAAGGCTATATCGCTTCACTCCCTAAACCGGTTACCATAGATGAGATACAAAAAGTACCTGAAGTATTGGATGGCATTAAACTTGAGATCGATGGGCATAGAGTCAATGGAAGTTTTTTACTTACCGGATCTGCAAATGTACTTGATATGAAAAAAGCCAAAGAGACGCTTGCCGGAAGGATTGTTGAAATACCAATGTATCCGCTCTCACAAAAAGAGCTGCACCATAAGCCGGAGGAGAATATCATTGATATTTTGTTTACAAAAGGTGTAGAAGGATTACGTTGTGATAAAAAATCTGTGACAGAACTGCTGGAAGCAATACTGAAGGGGGGCTATCCTGAGATACTTAAAATCGATTCGTCAAGAGGCAGGTCTTTGTGGTTCAATGCCTATATCAGTACCTACGTAGAGAGAGACATACGGGATGTCGGAGAGCTTAGGGATATCTCAGCATTTATACGTTTTTACAATATCATTGCACCGAGGTCATGCGGTTTGGTAAATAAATCAGATTTGGCAAATGAGGCAAATCTTTCGGAGGCTACGGCAAGCAACTATCTGAGTATGCTGGAGATGATCTATCAGATTGCACTGCTTAAGCCTTATCTGTCCAACATTTCTAAACGTTTTATAAAATCTCCGAAACTCTTTATGACAGACAGTGGACTTTTTTGTCATCTTTTGGGAATTGCATCGGTTGACGACTTGATGCAAAGCAAATATAAAGGGGATATTATAGAAACATTTGTCTATGCTGAACTTGCCAAGCACATAGGATATTCACAAACACAGCCTTCTATTTACCACTACCGTACCAATGACAAAAAAGAGATCGATTTCATCATAGAAAAATCCGATACTATCTTTGCCATAGAGGTAAAATCCTCTTTGAGTATTAAAAAAGAAGCCTTTAAGCATATTGAAGACTTTCAAAAAAAGTCTTCAAAAGAGATCATAGGCATTGTTTTGTATGCCGGAAATGATATTGTCCCTTTTGGTGATAGAAATTATAAGAGATTTGCTGTACCGTTAAGTCTGTTTTTTTAAAGGTGCCCATTATTTTTCAGGCACAAAATCCAAAGAGACGGAGTTGACACAGTGGCGGGTCTGTTTGGAGGTGAAGCCTTCGCCTTTGAAGACATGCCCAAGGTGTCCGCCGCAGTTGGCACAGACGATCTCTACGCGTCTGCCGTCGGCATCGGGAACCTCTTTTACCGCACCGGAGAAGGCGTCATCGAAGCTTGGCCACCCTGTACCGCTGTCAAACTTGGCACTTGAGGGAAAGAGCGGTGTACTACACTGGCGGCAGACATAGGTCCCCTCTTCGTGGTGATCCCAAAACTTTCCCGTAAAGGCACGTTCGGTGCCTTTGTACAGGATGACGTACTGTTCTTCTTCTGTGAGTGTATTGTATGGCATGGTAACTCTCCTTATTGGCTTATTTGTCAAACGCTTCAGCTTCTCTATCGGGTACTTTTTTCAGCATTGATGCCAGATGGGTGGCACTTCCTTCTTTTGCACGTTCTTCAAGGTAGTCATAGGTTTGCAGTGCAGATAGTTTCTCGGCTATTGCCGTAGCGATAAACTGGTTCATCGATATATTCTCTCTTTTTGAAAACTCTTTGAGGCTCATGCCCAACGATTCCGGTAATCTCAGTGCTACATTCATGGTAAAACTCCTTTCTCAAATAGTTCTGCAGGGGTGAGTATCTCAATGCCGAAATACTTTTTTACCCCTTCAAAATCTTTTGTATTGTAGGTAATAATGGCTTTTGCCTGCCCATTGACGGCAGTCTCCAGTACTTTGTCATCAAAGCTGTCTTTCAGAAAAGGTCTCCATAGAAAATGAAGCTTTGTTTTATGAGAGATAGCTACGATATCTGATACAATGAGACGAATCTCCTGTTCTGAAAAATAGTCATATTTTTGTCTATTTTTGGGTCTTAGCAAAACCTCTTCAAACTCTAATGCCAGCGGCACAGAGATAACATTGTATTCTACACCTTTCAATGCATGATCTGTGAGCAACTCTATGAGTTGATAGGATTTTCCTTTGCTGGAAAAGAGCGCAGACAACACTACATTGGTATCGATTACAATCTTGTACATATGTATATTATATATGATATACACTTATGTCAATATAAAATTACTGTTTTTATTTTTTTAGCTTCTTGCGAGGCACAAACTCCAAAACAGTGGCGTTGATGCAGTAGCGTCGTTTGCCTCCCGGGGCATCGTTGAAGAGATGTCCAAGATGGGCACCGCTTTTGGCAGCAACAATCTCCACGCGGTGCATGCCGTAGCTGTTGTCCTCTTTTTCGATGACGGCACCTTTGATGGGTTTGCAGAAACTCAGCCAGCCTGAGCCTGAGTTGAAACGGTCGCGTGTGTCGAAGAGAATGTCACCGCTGATGGTGTCGATGAAGACACCGTCACCGGTATGTTTGAATTTTTCGTAGCGCTTGCAAAAGCGGCTCTCAGTACTTTTGTTGAACGCGATATCGAATGCTTCGCTGTCGGTACCGAGCTTGAAGGCACCAAGCACTTTGTAAAATGCTTTTTCATCCATGTAGCCTACATAACGGTAAACCTCTTTGCCATCCTCAATGAAAAGAATGGTCGGTGTCCCCTCAATGGCTCCCTTGAGCGTAAATCCTTCAAGCTCTCTCTGTCTGGCTGTACGCAGCGGTATGGTACCGTGGTAGTGGTCAGTCACATCGAACTTGAAGTTTTCGCAAAAACGGCAGTGCGGAGCGGTGATGACAACGATCTCCTTGCCGCCAAGCGGCGTTACCTTGGAAATACTCTGTTGTTGTGCAGGCTTTTCAAACTTTACTCCTGTGGCATGGTTGGGACAGTAGCCAAAAGGGTGTTTTTTCAGATAGTCCTGATGGTATGCCTCAGCAGCCCAGAACTTTTTGAGCGGTTTGATCTCTGTGGTGATGGTACCGTATCCTGCTTTGTTGAGCAGTATTTGGTAGCGCGCTTTCGTTTCAAAGGCTATCTTTTTCTGCTCCGGTGTGGTGTAGTAGATGGCACTTCGGTAGTTGTTGCCCCTGTCGTTGCCCTGACGGTTCTTCTGCGTGGGGTCATGCATCTGCCAAAATGACTTGATGAGTTGTTCTGCCGTGATCTTGCTGTCATCGTAGACCACTTCGACCGATTCGGCATGGTTGACAAGCCCCTTTGGGGGATTGTGGCGATACTTGAGAACTGTGTCATAGTCAGGATTGTCATAGCTGCCTCCAGCATAGCCGGAGGTTGCTTTGATAACACCTGGCATCGCTTCAAAGTGCTTTTCAACACCCCAGAAACAGCCGGCGGCAAAGACAATGGTTTGTGGTTTTGCCCATAGTGAGAGAGCAAGTGTCAATAGTAGCAAAAGGGTTTTCATGATTGTTCCTTAGATATAATCTATGAAAGTCTACCCAAAAAGTGTGTAGCAGTGTGGAATAGGATATAATACCCCAAACAAGACCAATTGACGTGAGCAGATCACGAAATCATACAAACGGAACCACATGACCCATCCAAAACAACATAACGAGCATATCAGTATAGGCAAGATCAATACCCTTAAAATAGAACGCGATACCGACTACGGTTACTATCTCAGTGCCGCTGACGGTGAAGAGGTGCTTTTGCCCAACATTTATATCATGGAAGATGAGATGCCTATGGGCAGTCTACTCGATGTCTTTGTCTATACCGACAGTGAAGACCGTCCGGTGGCAACGACGAAGATGCCTTACGCAAAGCTGGGAGAGTACGGCTATTTTACTGTGGTCGATTACAAGAGCTACGGTGCCTTTGTCAACTGGGGACTGCCCAAAGACCTCTTTGTGCCGCTTTCCCAGCAAAAAGAGCATTTTCACATCGGAAAGAAGTATGTTCTGAGGGTCTGCCTCGATGAGAAGACAGGCAGGCTTTACGGTACGCAGAAGATCGGCAAATATTTTGAACGTTCACTCAAAGGGCTGCATCCGAATAAAGTCTGCGAAATGCTTGTACTGGCACAAACGCCACTTGGCTACAAAGTGATCGTTGACAACCGCTACGAGGGGATGCTCTTTGCCAATGAGATATTTGAAACTATCCGGGTAGGTGACAGAAAACGCGGCTACATCAAATCGCTACGCAAGGACGGCAAGCTTGATATGTCGCTTCAGCCAATTGGCAGAGAGGCAAAGCTTTCTGTTGCGGAGGGTACAGTCCTTCAGCTTCTCAAAGAGGCGGGTGGTACACTGCCATTTACCTACAAAAGCGATGCAGAGGCGATCGCAAAAACATTTGGACTGAGCAAAAAAAATTTCAAGCGAACCCTGACTTCGCTGATCGATTCCGGGCGCATTGTCCTGCTTGATGATGCGATAACACTTCCTTAGGAGCATACATGAAACGGTCTATCGTAATATTGACACTCTTGCAAACGGTACTTTTCGCACTCTCGGGAGAAACGGTATTTGCCCAAAAATGTGCCGTGTGCCACAGCCATGACTACATTCCGCAAAGCAAACTAGTGGTTAATTACCAGCACAATAACAAAGATCTGAATCTGACCGCACCGACAGTGACGGAACTCTCTTTTCGTATCAAAGACCAGGTTGGAGACCGTACGCTTGATCCGGAAGGGCAGAAGTTCGAGATCGAGGATTGGCTGACACAGTTTCTCAAAAATCCCGAAGCGTTTCAAACAGTTCTGCCTGCAAATGTACGGGCAGTGTATGGCAAGATGCCTCCGGTAGAGGTGAGTGAAGAGGAGGTGGAAGCACTGGCAGAGTATCTTTATGAACATGCCGAGAAGATGATGGTGACCCATGGGGTCAAACGTCATACCTACGAAGAGGCGCTTGCCATTGCCAGAAAAGAGCGCAAGATCATTATTATTGAGGGCTATCTTCCCTACTGCCGGGGGTGTATCTGGATGGACAGAAATGTGATGGTCGAGCCGGAGGTCAAAGCGGCACTCAACAGAGATTTTGTACTGGTGAAGAAAAACCTGCTTACCGAGAAACTGCCGCTTGGCATGAAACGGCTGGGTACACCCTCATTCTATTTTATTGCACCGGACGGAAAACGTATTGTGGACATGGTGGAAGGAAAAGGGAATAAAGAGGAGTTTCTCTCGCTGCTTACATCGATAAAAGAGAGAATTTACAGATAATTCTTTGTCATAATGGGAAGATATACTTTAAAAAAGGAGCAAAAATGGATTTGAATGAACTTTTCCAAATGGGTGCCCAGCTCATACAGAACAACAGTGACGATGCGACAACCGGACTCGATCTTGGTGATATTGCCAATGCGATCGGATCTTTGATACAGAACGAGGAGGGTGGGCTTGATTTCTCTACTCTTATCTCCGGACTTTCCGAGAATGGACTGGGTGAGATTGTCGGTTCGTGGCTTGGCAACGGAGAGAACAAAGCGATCGATCCTGAGCAGGTGGGTGCGCTGCTTGGTTCTGAGAAGATTTCTCAGTTTGCTTCCCAGCTTGGTCTTGAAGAGGGCAGTGCGCTTCAGGCACTTGCCGATGCCCTGCCGCAGGTAGTAGATCAGGCAACTTCCGGTGAAGACAGCATTGTCGAGCAGATGCTCGATCAGATTGGCGGTGCACAAGGCGCTATGGGTATGCTTGGCAAGATGTTCGGGTAATGCTGCTATATGAAATTGTCTGTCAAATTGACAGATAATTTCAATCTTCTCCCCTTTTTGGGTACACTTCCCATATGAAACGTTTCGCTTTTTTTCTCATACCGTTTGTGCTGTTTGCCGCGCCGTTCAAAGTAGCAAGTTACAATGTCGAAAATCTCTTTGATGCCGTCTACAACGGCACAGAATATGAGGAGTTCATACCCGGAAGACACAACTGGAACCGGCGTATGGCAGAGAGAAAGCTTAACCATACCGCTGAGGTGCTGTGTGATCTTGATGCCGATATTGTTGGATTACAGGAGATAGAAAATGCAGATGTATTTGAACAGTTGCGTGCACGCCTCAAACGTGTCGGGTGCGGGTACCGCTACGGGGTGATCACCCACAAACAGGGTGCCCCCATACAGGCGGCACTTCTGTCACGCTTTCCCATACGCAGTGTACGTGAGATACAGGTAAGCTACAGCCCGAGGGTACGGAACATTCTTGAAGCGGATGTGCGTGTGTATGGGCAGGATTTGAAGATTTTTGTCAACCACTGGAAGTCCAAAAGCCGAAAAGGGTATGAGAGTAAACGTATCGCTTATGCCAGAACACTAAAAAAGCGTATCGATACTTTGCCGTCAGACAAAGCATATATTGTACTGGGAGATCTAAACACCGATTACGATGCCTACCTAACACTGCCAAAACGGTTGAACGATACCGGTAGTAAAATCGGACTTAACCATCTGCTAAAAACGGTTGAAAACGGTGAACTTCTTACGTCTGAGAGCATTCGTCCTCTGCAACGGTCACATGTTGATCTATGGACACAACTGCCGTTTTCCAAACGGTGGAGCCACAGGTTTTACGGACACAAAAGCACCCTTGATCATATCCTCTTGCCCGCATCGATGTTTGATGGCAGGGGTATCGACTATGTCAACGGCTCGTTTGGTGTCTTTAAAGCGGATTATCTCTTTACAAAAAAGGGTTACATCAACAGATGGCAGATCAAAGGTACTAAGCACACAGGCAGAGGCTACTCTGACCATCTGCCTATCTATGCGCTGTTTGATACAAAACCTTTTGTTCATGATGTGAAGTATATGCCGCCTAAGCCGATTACCGGTACCATCGAGATGCTCTACCAAACAAAGAAGCTTAATGCTCCGGTCGATCTGAAACATGCGGTTGTTGTGCTTAAACGCGGACGCTATGCGGTGTTGAAACAGCGCCCAAAGGGTAGAGGTATTTTTGTGTTCGGTGCAGCAAGAGGGCTGGTGGAGGGCAGTGTCTACACCCTTAGAGTACAGGAGATCCACACCTATAAAGGGCTTAAGGAGATCACTGCCATGGTGAGGCTGAAAGAGGAGGGAAAGGTGCAGCTTTCTCCATACTACGGTTCACTCAAAAATATGCGTCAAAATGAGGTGGTACGTGACATCACGGGCATATACAAACGAGGATACTTTTATACTCAGGGAGAAAAAATACCGTTCTATTTCAAAAATCGCTCCCTTACACCACCAAACGGCAGCAAACTCAAGATAGCCTATGCGCATATTGGGTATTATAAGAGACTGCAACTGGTTGTCTACAGCCGGAAAGATTTTACCGTATTGGAGTAAGCAATGGCGTACTATACATGGATACTGGCATTTCACGTTATGAGTTTTATCAGTTGGATGGCAATGTTGTTTTATCTGCCAAGACTTTTTATCTACCACAGAGAACATGCCGATACAAAAGCCTTTACAGAGGTTGTCAAGATACAGGAGTACAAACTGATGAAATACATTGGTGTACCTGCCATGTGGGCGACGATCATCTCGGGTGGTACGATGCTTTACCTTAACAGCGGTATCTTCTCAAGCGGCGGATGGATGCATGCAAAACTCTTCTTTGTTGTACTGCTGATTGCGTACCATTTCTCTTTGGAGAAGATACGCAAACGTATGCTTGAAGATGATCACTATAAGACAGGAAAGTGGCTGAGAGTGTATAATGAAGTACCGACACTGCTGATGATCGGTATTGTCATTATGGTGGTTGTAAAACCGTTTTGACAATAGTTCTAAATTATTTTGTGTTATAATCGTTCACTTCAAACCATATAAAGGACAAACCCATGGAACTACCAGCTTTGAAACTCCCGCAGATACAACTGCCTTTCGATATCCCTGTTTTGGCACACCCGCCTGTCGATCACTTTGTGATCGCTATACCGATTCTTGTACTGATCATTGAACTGATCAACCTTGTCGCCAAAAAACGTGCGATCGGTACGATCTCCTTTGTACTGCTCATCATTGGTATGGTCGCAGCAGTTGCAGCCTACCTTACCGGTACGGTTGACGGGAAAGAGGCATTTGATGCATTGACACAGGCAGGGCAGGAAGAGCTCAAAGAGCACAAGCTTCTTGGAACCTACCTGATGCTGGCATCTGCTGTTGTGGTACTTTTCAAAATGCTTTCAGCTGTTGTCAAAAGAGGGATTATGAAAGCCCTCTACCTGCTGATACTTGTTGTTTTTGTTGCGGGTATTCTCAAACAGGGACATGATGGCGGAGAACTTGTCTATAAATACGGTGCGAATGTTGAGCGCGTAGCAGATCTCGACAGTGATCTGTTTGATGCAAAAGAGGAGCTTGATGAAGCCAATGAAGCACTTAGTGAGCTCAAAGAGAAGATGGAGTCAGCTACACAAGAGGCAACCCAAAAGGTCGAAGCGGCAAAAGCCGCTGCTGTAGAAGCGGTGGATGAAGCTGTGAAAAAGGGTGCCGAAGTGATAGATAGTGTCAAAGAGAGCGCATCTGAAGCAGTTGATGCAGCAAAAGAGAAAGCGGCAGAGTTGACACAGGAAGCTCCTGCTCCGCAGATCGAGAAGGTAACCCCTCCCGCTCCACAGCCTGTCCCTGTAGAAACCCACTAAAGTAGTTTTCCGGTCAGGATGATCCGTCATCCTCATCGGGTGCAAGTTCATAACGTTCTTCCGGCTCTGTTTTTCTCAGAGTCGAAAGGTACTCCGCCATTTTTTCTACCTCTTCGTCTGTCAGCGATTGTGCAAATGAAATCATGACTGTACCGAATGCACTGCGTGTTTTTCCCGCTTTGAGGTCTTTAAGCCGTCTGACAAGTACCTCTTTCTTTCTGCCCTGAAGTCTTGGTGTGACCCCAATACCTTCCGCATAGATACCGTGACATGAACTGCATCCGTTCTTCATATAGAGCTGCTGCATCGATTCATTGGCAAATGCAACACCCAAGAGCAATATAAGAACACTTTTTTTGAAACACATGATAGTACCTTCATTGGATTAATCCCTAAATACTTTAGCAATAGAATATTGTACACTATGAAATTGAATTCTTGATCATGGATAGTATTTAGACACTTATCTGTTTATATACTGTTTTATTTGCAGTAAAAGTGTATCAAAAAATACCGTAGCTTAAAATGTTATATTTTACATATATTTTAGTGATAGTATATTCTAGCTATGTGGGGGAGCCTAAGGAATGGAACAGGATTGTCATGCTGTATTGATTGTTGATGACCATGATATTGTCGGTGCAGGCATCAAGGCACTGCTTGAAAAGTGTCAATCATGTGAAAGCAACGTGATAGACATAGCAGTAGATTACAGTGGCATGATGCATTTTCTCAAGGAGAGAAGATACAATTTTCTCGTTCTTGATCTTCATCTTGGAGATGTCAATACTTTCAGCAGTATCCGAAAGATATCCAAAGCATTTCCGGCAATGAAAATACTTGTCTGCAGCATGTACCCGGAAGACCCGTATGCTATAGAATGTATACGGGAAGGAGCCTCTGGCTATCTGCATAAGCGGCATGTGCTTGAATCTTTCAAAGACGCGATCGAAACGATCATGAAAGGTGATATCTATATCGATCCGCAGTATGCACAGTGTCTAAGCTATGGTACTGCTGTAGAAAAACGGGAAAAGCCGTCACTGAACGTACTCTCAAAAAGAGAGTTTGAGATATGTCACTATATTGTTTCAGGTTTGAGTTTCAAAGAGATTGCAGAGAAACTGAATATCTCTTCCAAAACAGTCTCAGCACACCATGCACATATTCTTGAGAAACTTTCCCTCTCCAATACAGCACAACTGATACACTTTGTACTGCAGCACAAAAGTTGAAGCCGGTTACTGCTTGATTGCATTTTACTTTTTTTCCCTCCAGACTGAAAAATAGTCACAATCTTATAAAATCAGAAAAGTCCTATAGTATTTGTATAAGGATTGTTTTATCATAAAACCCATAAAAAAGAGAAAGGAGGGAGTATGGCAAAGCGGGTATTGATTGTAGATGATTTCAAATACAACCTTGAGTTTGAAGAGAAGGTAATCGGACTGATGGTGGAAGAGTACAATATTGCCATTGAAGTAGAGAGTGCAATGAGTGTTGCAGAGGCGAAGCAGAAGATAGCAGACAATCCGCCCTATGACATTGTGATTGTGGACATCAGTCTTCCTGACGGAAGCGGTGTGGATATTGCCAAAGAGGCGGCACACAAAAGCGAGGCGACAAAAATTGCGGCATTGACACTCTATCCGGATGTATATGAAGAAGAATCCGATCTGTTTGATCTGCTGCTTAGAAAACCGATTATGCCAACTACCTACAAACAGAAGTTTGAAAAGCTTTTGGATATCGTGTCGTAGATGTTATGAAAGGTATCAATAGAGATACGTCTATGGCTTGATTCTCTGTAGTCTAAAATAGAAAATTAAGAAAAGTCTTATTGTTTTTGCGAGGAAGTCAATGTAGACTATCTTAAGATAAAGAAGGAGTAGAAATGGTAAAAGCAGCAAGACGGTGTGCCGCCATGGGCATTACAGTGGCAGTGATGGCAGGAGGGAATGCACTCTATGCAGAAGAGAACGCACCACAAAGCGGTATTGTTACCAACAAAGCGGTGGTAGCCGATATGGTTGAACTGATCGATGTGGCAGGGAAACAGCGTAT
>JALVGO010000252.1:0-29794 GCA_027029065.1 Sulfurovum sp. | reverse complement strand
TGAAAAGGGCGGACTGCCGCTGATCGTATTTAACACGACCGATGACATTACCAAGAAGATGAACCAGATCACGGCAATGTATGTTGATCTTTACAAATAGAAGGAGCCATCATGAAAAAGGTTCTGTGTTTTTCGTTACTGCTGTTGATATGCGGGACAGATGCAACAGCAGCACAGATGCATAAGGGTATCCCAGAGAAAAAGGATGCACAAAAAACGGTAGAAACAAAGGTTACACGGGGAAATGTGCAGATCATTGAAGCAACTGAAAATATACGTTATGTAAGCCAGAGACTTGCAAAGGAGTACCTCTTTTTCTATTTGAATCCGGAGAATGAAAAAACACACAAAGATCTGTATGTTTCTCTGGAAATACTTGGAAAGAATCTTAGGGCTATTTCCATGGTGACCAAGGATGAGGATACGCAGGATATTCTGGAGTTCCTTGCCTACAGTAAGGAAGAGATATCTGCACTGCTTGCGAAAAAACCTGCAAAAGATACCGTGGCACTGATGCTTGACTACAGTGAGACACTGCTTGAGGGAGCAGATTCGATAGGAAAGACCTACGCCTATGACTTCTCCAATGAAGAGAAGATGCTGGTCACTTCCAAAAATATCAAATTCCTTTTAGAGCGGATCGGAAAATACTATATGGCATTGAAACTCGGATATGATACCGAGAACAATAAAGAGAATATGCAGGCATCCATCGAGGCACTTAAGAGACATTTTGCCTGTTTTGATGCCTATCCCTATCCTGAAAAGTTAAAAGAGACAGAAGTTCTGCTTGCCAACCTGCTTGCTTCAAATATCCGGGTTGTTACACATGAAGAGCAATACTTTATTCCGTCACTTTTACTTGATTCAATCTCTTTTTTTGAAGAGAAAGCAGATGTGCTGGCACTCTACCACAGCAAAAACCTTTAGGAAAGAGGCACATTATGAAAAAAATTTTTAACAATAAAACAGTTTTTTACCTTCTGTTCCTGATTGTCTTTGCCGGACTGGCTGTTTCGTCATGGTACGCGTACGGTGCCTATCGCCAATACAGCTTTGCACAGCAGAAAGAGAAAAGGCTCTTTTTTGTTCAACAGCTTACTGACCTTGAAAAGAAGCTGACAGAAGAGGTACTCTCTAGTGCCGATATGATAACAGGTGAAAAGCGTAACAGTGTACAAGGTGTAAAAGAGGCACGTCGTGCCGTAACGGCACAGATTGATACACTTGCTTCGTGGATTGCAAACAATGCGGAGTTTGGAGATAACAGTGTCTATCTGAATGACCTGCGTAAAAACCTTGGATATCTGCACAGTAAAATCGATACGGTTTCTAGAGACTACGCCGATATCTTTTTTAGTGAATATGGAGAACATATCTTTAACCAGCTCACAGATATGATAAATGGACAGAAGGACGCCCTTGAATCGATTCCTGCATTGGTACGTTTTGAACATCTGAAACACCGCCTTGCACTCGAAGAGGCTTTTTTGAAGAGCATAGTGGGCAATCGTGTGGCAATGGATAAAAAAGCGTTAACTGCATGGGATCGTATCCATACAAAAAATGTCTTCCCCCGTTATGATAAAAAGATACTGATACTGCCCTTTTCAGTAGATACGTTTGACCAGCTTGGTGTTCCTGAAACAGCGATGATCCTGATGCATGCAGATACCGGAAAGTATGCTATTGACAGCAAAAGGCTGCACGATGTTTGCGGAGAGAAACGTCTGCTTGTTGAAAAGGTATTGAAGAGTATGCTTTCTACAATGCAGCAACAGCTTGCTTTACAGACTGAAAACAAGAAAAAGACAATGGAGCAGTATTTGTATACAGCGCTCTTTTTTGCTGCCATTATACTCTTTTTACTTTATCTTTTCCGTATCATGCACAGAGAAAAGAAACTGCTTGAAAATACACTCAAGAGTATTGAGATAGGACTTACTCCGGAAAAAAGTAAAGAGCTTAAACAGATCATTGCTTCAAGAGACAACGGAAAGATCTATGCCTTCCTGGCACAGACCATTAATGAAGCGAATGAAGCGAACAAAGAGACTTTCCTTGCCAACATGTCCCATGAGATCAGAACACCGCTTAACGGTATCATCGGTTTTACCGATCTGCTTAAAGAGACACCGCTGAATGTGGAACAGAAAGAGTTTGTCGATATTATTCATACCAGTTCCAACCATCTTGTCGGGATCATCAATGATATTCTGGACTACTCGAAAATGGGATCAGGTAAGTTTGAGATCGAATCGATCCCGTTCAAAGCATTCAAGGTATTTGAGGCGGCGGTAGAGTCCTATGCGGCAAAAGCCTTCTCCAAAGATATTGAGCTTGGTATCTACATCGACCCTACCATTCCGCAAACCCTTGTCGGTGATCCTACCAAGGTTTCACAGGTAATCATCAACCTGATCAGCAACGCTACAAAATTTACAGAAGTACATGGTGCGATCAATGTAACCATCAGCAATATCGGAGAGAGTGAAGATGAGATAAAACTGCACTTCTCCATCTCCGATACCGGTATCGGTATTTTAGAAGAACAGAAAGCGAAAATATTTGAAGCCTTTTCGCAGGCAGACACTTCTACCAGCCGTAAATACGGTGGTACCGGACTCGGGCTCTCCATATCAAGTAGAATCGTCTCCTATATGGGCGGGAAATTGGACGTCGACAGTACACCGGGAGAGGGATCAACCTTCTTCTTCGATATCAGTTTCAAGAAAGCCAAAGATGTCGAGCAGATCAGTTATGCACGGCGTTTCAAAGGTTTGAGTGTCGGTATGGTCTTGCCGTCAGAAGATATCTACAGACAGGTTGACATCAATCTGATTGCCTATCTTGACTATCTTGGTGTAACGTTTACAGTTTATTATGGTGATGAGATATTTGAAGCAGATAGATCATCGCTTCCAGATGTGGTATTTTTCTTCCAGTCTTATACACGGCACAAAGGGGAACTTGAACGCTATTTTGAACTGGACAGCAAGCTGGTACTTGTGACAACAGGTGAACTGCAAAGAGATTTCAATGTACCTTCTGACAAAGTGACGAAGATCATTTACAAACCTGTTAACTTCACAAAACTTGTTACAGCACTGGAGGTGTGTGAACAGGAAGAGGAGCATGTAGAGGCTGAGGCTATTGAAAAAGACTACTACAAATTTAACAATATCCATGCACTGGTTGCCGAAGATAATGTGATCAACCAAAAACTGATCAGAAGAGTGCTTGAAGGGTTCGGATTGACTATTACTGTTGCCAACAACGGGGAAGAGGCATTCACCCTGCGAAAACAGAATGACTATGACCTTATCTTTATGGATATTCAGATGCCTGTGATGGGAGGGATCGAAGCGACAGGAGAGATACTCCGATACGAAAAGCTAAACCGCCTCAAACATATTCCCATTATTGCATTGACAGCAAATGCTCTGCAGGGAGATAAAGAGAAGTATATCGAAGCGGGTATGGACAACTACCTTTCAAAACCGATCGATCTTGACCGCCTTAATACGGTGCTGTATGAATATTTTCCTGCAAAAGCCTTTAAGGATGAGAAAGAACAGCAAAAAAAAGTTTCGGAAGAAGATATATCGCATAAACACAATGTACCGAAAACAGAAACGCCTGCAGAAGAGATATCTCCAGAAAGCAGTATAGAAAACGCTGTCATGCAGGAAGCAGCAAAACCTGATACTGAAGAAAAACAAAAAGTACAGACCAAAGAGTCTGTTTTAGGGGATGACAATGGGTTGCCTGAAGTCGTTCAAGACGCAGTAATACCGGAAGAAAAAGAGCCTGCTTCTGACATTCTGCTGTACCACTCTCTTGGGATGATCGCCAACCTGTATGAGAAAATGTTGACCAACCTCGGCTATACCATTGAGAAAGTTGATTCAGAAGACAAGTTTATGGATGCTATTGAACATGCACAGTACAGATATGTACTTTTTGACGGACGCTCTTTTGCCAAAGTAGGGTGTCTTATTTCAGATATTATCAAAGACAGTGGAGCCACACCGATTGTAATCCGCTCCCCACATCAGAAAGGAGAATTTTGCTGTGATGAGATCATTGAGGGGGTACATGTTTCTGAGGTTAAGCAGAAACTGAAATAGCTTTTTTGATATGGGGCGGGATATTTCCCCTTTCCTATCTTTATTTATAATTTTCTCTCTAACATTCTCCAAATACATTTCTCCCAATGTTTTTTATGGAAGTATAAAATATTAAAAATGTTATAATTATATGATGTGTATCAATAAATATGTTATATTGTTTATATAAAGTGTCTTCACCGTTACTGTAGTGGCGAGATGATATGTCAGTGTGCTATAATGTAAGTAGGCATTCTGTAGGATTTTATTTTCTCCAAATGCCATGGTGCGGCAATAAAGAGATAGTAACAGTTTAGAGAGAAAATTTCTTGAAGTATGTATGACCTGTAATCTCATACCGCTATTTTGAGGAGATTTTAGAAGAAAGGAGTAAAAATGGTAAAAGCAGCAAGACGGTATGCCGCCATAGGCATTGCAGGGATGGTGATGACTGTGTCAGCATACGCACTGGAGATAGCGAATCTGTCACAGGCAGTAGATGTGGCAGGAAAGCAGCGGATGTACACACAGAGGATGCTTAAAGACTACGCAATGATCGGATTGCAAAACCGGTTTGGAGATCCGCAAAAAGACCTCGATATGATCATGCACGATTTTGAAGACCATCTCGATGCACTGATTGCTTTCAATAAAGAACCAAAAACAGCCCAGAGCCTGCAAAAAGTCAAACAGATGTGGAAACCTATCAAAGAGGCACTCAAAGCACCGCCAAGCAAAGCCAAAGCCGGTAAGATGCAAGAAGACCTCGAAGCACTGCTGAAACAGGCAAATGAGGCAGTGGGACTGTTTGCCAAACAGACAGGAAAAGAGTCCGGAGAGATCATCAATATATCCGGACGCCAGCGTATGCTCTCCCAGAGAATGGCAAGCTTGTATATGCTGAAAGTATGGGGTGTGGATGATCCAAAGTTCCAGGAGAAGATGAACAAGACCATGGAACTGTTCAAAACATCACTGGAGCGATTGAAACAGTCAAAGATGAATACTCCCGAGATCACAGCACTGCTTCAGCGCGCGGAACGTTCTTTCAAGTTCTTTGAGATCATGAACCGGTCCAAATCGAAGTTTGTTCCGGCACTGATCTATAAAAAATCCAATGAAATACTCAAAGATATGAATACGGCTACAGGGCTGTATGCCGCACAGGAGAAATAATGATGAAAAAAAAGAGACATAGACTACTAAAAGGGATGGTGGCATCCTCCCTGTTTTTAGGCAGCCTTTGGGCAGTCGAGATCGCCAATGATGCATCGGCAATCAACATTGCAGGCAAACAGCGGATGTATACACAGCGTATTCTTAAAGATTATGCTATGGTGGGGATGGGTAATACCTTTGGTGATCCCAAAAAGGATCTAGCATCCACGGTAAGTGCGTTTGGCGATCATCTAAAGTCACTGCAGGCATATGCAAAAGACGGTGCGACAAAAGAGGCGCTTGCCGAAGTGGAACAAATGTGGACACCGCTTAAAACGATGCTGCAAGAGACGCCCGATGTGCAAAAAGCAGGTACTCTGCAGCAAAAACTCGAAGCGCTGCTGAAGGCCTCTGACAAAGCGACAAAGATGTTTGCAAAAGCTTCAGGAAAAGCATCAGGAGAACTTGTCAATATTGCAGGGCGTCAGAGGATGCTCTCCCAAAGGATGGCAAGTCTGTATATGCTGAAAGTATGGGGTGTGAATGATCCGGAGTTTAAACAGAAATTGGATGATGCACTCAACCTTTTCAAGCAGTCCCATGAGACGCTTGAAAAAGCGGATATAAATACCGATGAGACAAAGAAACTGTTGGCAAAAGTGAAGCGTGCGCTCATGTTCTTCGAGATGATGAACCGCTCCAAGTCGAAGTTTGTGCCAAGCCTGATTTACAAAAAGTCTGATGATATACTCAAGAATATGAATCAGGTTACAGAAATCTATGTTACAGAAGAATCAAAATAAAGGAGAGAGAAGATGAGAAGAGAGTGGATAAAAAAAGCGGGATTGGCAGCGGCAGTGATGGCAGTGATGGCAGGAGGGAATGCACTCTATGCAGAAGAGAACGCACCACAAAGCGGTATTGTTACCAACAAAGCGGTGGTAGCCGATATGGTTGAACTGATCGATGTGGCAGGGAAACAGCGTATGCTCTCCCAGAGAATTGCCAAAGACTACCTCTATGCAGGAGAGAAAGTAGCTGTTTCCAAAGCGAAAAAACAGATGAAAGCATCGATGGAAGAGATGGTGAAGATCCATAAACGTCTAGTAGATTCGATCAATGATCCCGAAATCCAGAACCTGCTGGCATTCGTACAGCTGAGTATCGAAGATTTCAAATCGACAGCAAACGAACCTTACAGTCTGGATAACGCTCAGCTGATTATCGACCTGAGTGAATCGATGCTGGAAGGAAGCCAGTATGTGGTGGATTCACTCAAAGAGAAAGTTAAAGTCAAAGAGTCGGCAGTTGTCGGAAAAGCGGGTAAACAGCGTATGCTGGCACAGCGTATTGCCAAATACTATATTGCTTACCAGGCAGGGATTAAAGATAAAAATACCGTCGATCAGATGAAAGCAGCGGTCAAAGCTTTCAGCCAGGCACACAAAGCCCTGATGGCAAACCCGAAAAATACACCGGAGATCAACAGAAAACTGCACGATATCGACAGATTGTGGAAGATTGTCTACAAGTTCTATCTCAATATTGAAAAGGGCGGACTGCCGCTGATCGTATTTAACACGACCGATGACATTACCAAGAAGATGAACCAGATCACGGCAATGTATGTTGATCTTTACAAATAGAAGGAGCCATCATGAAAAAGGTTCTGTATGTGTGTCTAGTGTTGGTGCTGTTTTTACCGGAACTGCAGGCATTTGAGCAAAATACACCGCAGGAGGATGCAAAGAAAAATATTTTTGCGACGCGGGGAGACATTGCGATTCTAGAAGCGACGGAAAATCTCCGTTTTTTGAGTCAAAAGATCGTCAAAGAGTACCTTTTTATGTTCAAGGCACCTTACCGCGAGAAGGTAAAAAATGAACTGAAAGGTTTGCTTGTCGAACTCAGCAGCAATCTCGATACCATTGCTGCAACAACAAAAGACAAAGATACCAAGGATGTTTTGGAGTTTCTTGCTTACAGCAAAGATCAGATTGCACACATTTTGACCGAGCCGCTTGACAGTGAGAAAGCAGTCCTGATGCTTGACTACAGTGAAACACTGCTTGAAGGGGCTGATTCGATTGCGGCCGCACATATGTACCGGTTTACACAGGAAGAGAAAATGCTGATGGTGACCAAACAGATGGAGTATCTGCTCGAACGCATGATGAAATACTATATGGCACTGCACACCGGTTTTGACAATACAACAAACCGTGAACAGATGCAAAAAGCGATCACGGCATTCAACAGCCGTTTGCAAAAGATCAAAGCGTATCGCTACACAGATGAACTTGTATCTGTAAAACAGCATGTGATACAGGCGTGGGAAGTCAATGGCGGCTTTTTTAAAAAATCGGAAGCACTTTTTATTCCAAAACTCATGATACTTTCAACAGACTATCTGGAGAGCCAGATATTGAAGATTGCACTGTATCACAACCAAAATCAGTAAAGGATAGAGATGAGATGGCTAAACAATAAAAATATTTTTTCTTTTCTGATGCTGCTTGTGATCGTAGCGCTGGGGATGATCTCCTATCAGACCTACGGTGCGTTTCAAACATATCAGAAAGCGGTCGAGAGCAGAAAGGAGATCCATCTTGTCGATCTCCTTGATGAGACGATCAGTGCCATATCCAAAGAGCGTATTGCTTCGGCAAACTTTATGGGAAGTCACGGCAGAAAAGGAAAAGAGACACTTGAGATAAGCCGTGAAAGTGTTGACAGCAAACTTGGGGAACTCACTGCGTATGTTCAGGGGCATCCGGCATTTGGGATATTTACAAGCCGTCTGTCACTGATTGAGAAAAGTTTGAAAAAGGTAAGAAACAGCATTGATACACTCAGTTCAGACTACCGTGACACCTTTTATACAACCTACCATCAGGAGATATTCAAGGCATTGAGCGGTGCTATAAAGATCGTGGCGGCAAAACAGGAAGGTACGATCAAAGAGTATCTGGATATGCTGGGTGCCTATACGGATCTCAAAGGCAACAGTGTGCTTGAAGATACCGGTATTCTCTTTGTCCTGAATGGGCACTACCCGATGAAGGATGATGACCTGAAGGTTTGGGATACACTGCTGCTGCATGATGTACTGCCTTCGCTCAAGGGACTGTCGGATGCAACATTGCGAAAAGAGCTAAGAGAGATCATCTCCGATACAGCATACAGCCACATTGGAAGCCGTGAACGTGTGCAGATACTGTATGGGGCAAAAGACGGAAAGTATACCGTTTCTCCAAAAGCCTGGATCAAGCAGAGTACTGAAAAACAGCAGTATTTGCTGGAGTCACAGCATAAATTGCTCAATAAGGCGCATAAAAAGGTAGATGCCAATGCGGAAGTCTGGAAATCAGAACTGATGCAGTATGCACTTTGGGGGCTTTTTGCACTGGTTATTCTTGTGATTCTGCTGGTGCTTTACTACAATATGACCAAAGACCGCAAGCTTTTTGAGGATACGCTTAAAGATATCGAGGCGGTACTGGATAAAGAGCAGCAAAGAGAGCTGCAGCGTCTGATTGACCGTCGGGATACAAACGGCATCTACCGTTTCCTTGTCGATACCATACGGGCAGCAAACCAGGCTAAAGACCTTTTCCTTGCCAATATGTCCCATGAAATCCGGACGCCGCTCAATGGGATTGTCGGATTTACGCAGTTGTTGAAAGACTCCAACCTCGATGAAGAGCAAAGAGAGTTCATTCAGGTTATCGAGAACAGTTCGGACAATCTTCTGACGATCGTGAATGACATACTCGATCTCTCCAAGATCAAAGCGGACAAGATTGAACTTGAACATATCGAATTCGATCCGGTTACCCAGTTTGAATCCTCTATTGAGTCCTACGGTGCGAAAGCGGCAGAGAAGAGTATTGAACTGGGAGTCTATGTCGATCCTGATCTGCCGAGCAAGGTGATGGGTGACCCGACCAAAATATCGCAGGTCATTGTCAACCTTATCAGTAATGCTATCAAGTTCACAAAAGCAAAAGGCTCAGTAGATGTTTCGATAGAAAAGGTTGCCGAGAGCAATGACTATGTGACTGTCAAGTTTGCGGTATCAGATACAGGTATCGGTATCTCACCAAGCCAGAGAAACAAAATTTTCGAAGCATTTTCCCAGGCGGATGTATCGACAAGCAGAAAGTTCGGAGGTACGGGACTTGGACTTGCTATTTCAGGTAAACTGGTTTCATTCATGGGCGGTGAGCTTGATATTGAGAGTGAAGAGGGCAAAGGCTCTACATTCTTCTTCAGTCTGACACTTGAGAAGGCTAAAGAGAGTGCACCGAGAAAAGTGATCAATATGGTCGGTTTCAAGGTAGGACTGCTGACCGGTAATGATGCCCATGAGAGAGCGATAGCGAAGAATCTGGAGCGATATGTACTCTATACCGGAGCACTCTTTGAATTCTATGATGACCAGAAGATTCTACAGATGCAGGAGAGTGAACTTCCGGATATCCTCTATATCAATTATGCCCACTATCAGAGAAAAGGAGAGCTTGAAAAGTATCTTGCGCTTCCGTGCAAAGTTGTGCTTATTGTCGCTCCGGACAGGAAGAAGCTGATAGAACCGCTGCTTGAACGTATTGACAGGGTACTTTACAAACCGTTGAATCTGACAAAAACGCTCAAATCTCTGGAGGTTGTCTATGACAAAGAGATACGTACCTCTTCGAAAGCGGCAGAGAAAGCACAAAAGATTACATTTGACGGTCTCAATATTTTGGTTGCGGAAGATAACAGTATTAACCAGAGACTGATCAAAAATGTACTTGGGTCACTCGGGATCAATGTGACACTGGCAGGCAATGGACAGGAGGCACTCGACCTTCGTATGCAAAACGACTACGATATGATCTTTATGGATGTTCAGATGCCAGTGATGGGAGGGATAGAAGCGACACACAAAATCATCGAGTATGAAGAGAAGAACAGGAAACACCATATTCCTATTGTTGCACTGACAGCCAATGCCCTCTCCGGTGACAGGGAAAAGTATATGGAGGAGGGTATGGACAACTATCTCTCCAAACCGATCGATCTGGAAAAATTCAATGTGCTTCTGCAGGAGTATTTCCCAAAACGTGTTCAGAAACAGCCTCGTACCCAAGAAGAAGAGAAGGAAAAAAGTGAGGATGAGACACCAAATATTCTGCCTCCGGAGCAGCTGGATATTGCTGTGGATGCTTCCAAAGAAGAGGAGAGTACCGATGAAGGTGTACAGGAGGTGGAATCACGGGATGTCCTTCTCTACCACTCATTGGGTATGATTGCGGATATTTATGAGAAGATGCTTCTCAATCTCGGGTACAGTGTCGATAAAGCATCCTCAGGGGATGACCTTATTGACCAACTTGAGAAACGGAAGTACCGGTTTGTACTCTTTGAAGGAAGAGCCTTTGCCAAAACAGGATGTTTGATGAGCGACATCATCAAAGATGCCTCTGCTGTTCCGTTTGCCATTGTTCTGCCGGATTCAAAGGTAAACTTCTGCTGTGAAACACTGATAGAGGGTGGAGATGCTGCAGATGTGAAGGAGAAACTGAAAAACGCAGCTCAGTAAACTATCTTTGCCAGATAGAGCCCCGATGCAGGGGCAAGCTGTGTAAGATATTGACCTTTTGCAGAAATCTGTTCACACAGTGCTTTTTTGGGGAGTCTTCCGAGTGCATACTGCATACTCCCCTCAACCATCATTCGTACCTGCGATCTTAGAAAACCGTTTGCTTCAAATGTCACTATATGTATGTTTCTATAGTTGTAGTATTGTGCACGGAAGATGGTGCGTACAGTTGTATGGGGCTGGGAACCTGTTTTGTGAAAATAGCAAAAGTCGTGTTCCCCTTCAAACAGCCTGAGTGCTTCTGTCAGTTTGTATGTGTCGAATGCTGTGGGGTAGTAGCCCAGATAGTTGCGTTCAAACACATTGAGCGGATCTGTTTTAAAGAGGTAACGGTAGCGGCGTTTTTTAGCATCGAAACGTGCATGAAACGTCTCATCAACAGTAGTAAGAGAACGGATGGAAACAGCAGAGAGTCTTTGGTTGAGAATATGTTTCAGTTTGACAAGATCATGCCAGTAGTCTGGCAGATCGAAGTGGATCACCTGTCCTGTCGCATGGACGCCTCTGTCGGTTCTGCCACTGCCTACTACGGATGTCTCTATCTGGAGGGTACGCAGTGCTTTTTCGATGACACCGGTGACAGTAAGCGGGGTAGAGGTTTGCCTCTGAAATCCGTAGAAAGCACTGCCGTCATAGGCAATAACTGCCTTGACACGCATCAGAAGTACCTTGCCACTTGTTTTTTAAAAAGATAGATACCCGTACCGAATACCAAGAGCAATGCTGTCACAAGCAGAGGAACGGTTCCCCACTTTTCAAGTGAAGAGGCCAACAGGTAGAGTACCAGTGTAGTGATAAAGATGACGATAAAGGTATGGTTGGACTGGTAGCGGGGGTTGATCATACTGAATGCGGCAACAACATATACAGACAACAAGGGAATAAGACTTACAAAAAGAAAAAAGTAGAGACGGTGTCTGATGCGGCTCTCTTGCGGGGCTTTGCTCCAGTAGGCAAGGGTGTCCTCAAAGTGATACTGCTTTGGCGGTTTGGTATCGAATGCTTCAAGTGTTTCATATTTTGCCTGTTGGAGGGCGTCGCTGCTGTAGGTGTAGCCGTATCCTTTTACAAGCAGCAGAGAACTTTGTCTGCCGTGTCTGTTCATCTTTCCCTGTTTTGCGGCAAAGAACTGTTCGTTTTGGATATTGGTTCGGTTGTAGATGACAAGGTTTTTGAACGTCCCGTCATCATTTTTTTCTTTGACGTAAATATAGTAATCGCCAAACTTCTGTCCGAGTTTTCCCGGAGTGATATTGAGTTTTGCTTCCGCTTTCTTCTCTTGTTTGAACGATTTGTAAAGCTGTTTGCTCATGGGCATGGCAAGGAAAGAGATGACAAGCAGCAGCAGGGAAAAAAGTGCGGCGATAACAAGCAGACCTCTTAAAATACGGTTTGCGTTCAGTCCAAGGGCATACAAAGCAATAAGCTCATTGTCTGTAGAGAGCCTGATGAGTACATTCGCAAGTGCAGTTACAAAGGAGAGTGGCAGGGTATAAAAGACAATATCAGGTATGGAGTAGCTATAGAGTCTCAAAAGCTCTCCAAAAGTCAGCTGTATCTGCGCGGTCAGTGCCGCGATCTTGACAAGATAGATCAAGGAGATGATCAGAAAAAAGGGAATAAAGATCGTCAAAAAAGACTTGGTGAAATTGGTTGAGATATATCCCCTGATACTAACCATAGATAATGCGCTCCAGCAGCTGTAGTGTCTGTGTGTCGTACAGATAGACAATAAAGGTTGCCATAGCAAGGAAAGGAACAAAAGGTACTCCGGTCTCTCTGTTGATCAGGGAAGGGATGACAGCAAGAATAGCAGAGAGGAAGAGTGCAGCAAAAAAGTTGGGGAAGCCAAGCAGTGCCCCCATGGTGCCTGCAACGATCACATCAGCACTGCCCAGTGCCTCTTTTCTTGCGATCAAAGAGGAGATCAGTCCGATCAGGTAGAGCCCGCCTGCTGCAATAGCAGCATACATGGCAGCATGAAGAAAGTCGGGTTGTATAAGAGCAAAGAGCAGGGCAGCAAAGTTGACATTGTCAGGTACAGCCATATATTTGAAGTCGATCATCACCAGTGCAAAGAGTGCTGCAAAACTGAAAGCGACAAAGGGAAAATACCAGACAAGTCCCAGTTTCAGATAGAGTGCGGCAAACAGAATACCTGTAATCAGTTCAACGATCGGGTACTGTTTGGCTATGGGCTCATGACAGAAAGCACACTTGCCCTTGAGAAAGAGCCATGAGAACAGCGGAATGTTGTGGTACCATTTAAGCGGGGTCTTGCAGTGCTGGCAGTGGGATGCCGGAAATGCGATATTCTCCCCTTTTGGAATACGGTAGATGACAACATTTAAAAAAGAGCCGATCATGGTCCCAAAGATGAACACAAGTAATGCTACTGCCAGTGTTGTTGTCATGACAATCCTCCAAAGCGTCTGTTTCTGTTTTGAAAGTCTGTTACGATCGCATCGAGCTCTTCCACAGTGAAATCGGGCCAAAGTGTCTCTGTAAAGAAGAATTCGGCATAGGAAATCTGCCAGAGCAGATAGTTGGAGACACGCTCTTCTCCGCTGGTGCGGATCAGCAGGTCGATATCGCTGTAAGGCGTTTGCAGTGCCGCTGAGATATCCGCTTCAGTCAGCTCCTGTTTTCCTGATGCGATCAGACGGTTGACCGCATGGGTTATCTCTGCTCTTCCACCGTAGTTAAGTGCCAGAACATGGGTAAGGTCTGTATTGTGCCGTGTCGCCTCTTCTGTTTTGTGGATACGCTCCTGAAGTTTTGAAGAGAATGCCTTGATGTCACCTATGGCAAGAAACTTGACATTGTTCTCCTGGTAGGTGGCAAGCTCTTTTTGCAGGTAACGGTCAAGCAGACGCATAAGAAAGTCCACTTCAAGTTTGGGACGTTTCCAGTTCTCGGTACTAAAGGCGTAAAAAGTCACAGTCTCTATGTCCGGATGTTTGGCACAGTAGTGTGTCACATCTCTGATGATCTCGGCACCCTTTTCATGCCCTTTGGTACGGGCAAGACCGCGCTGTGCCGCCCAGCGTCCGTTTCCGTCCATGATGATGGCAAGGTTTTTCAGCGGTGTTTTAGTCATCGGCAAGCACTTTCGCGTGGTCAAGTATCTTCTGTGCAAGGGTTGTTTTGTCTGCTCTGCCAAGTGGTACCGTCTCATCAGCAGTGATAAAGGTGATCTCGTTCTCGTTACCGCCGAAGCTTTTGGCATCTTCAAGCAGGTTGTAGCAGACGGCATCTACCTCTTTTTGCTTGAGCAGTGCTTTAGCATTTTCCAACCCCTGGTCACTGTCCATTTCAGCCTTGAATGCAACGGTACAGATGCCGTCTTTGTTCAGAGATGAGAGAATATCGGGTGTCTGTGTCAGTTCCAGAGCCCAGGTGTCGCCAAGCATACTCTTTTTCAGTTTTCCCTTCTGTGGGAACTTCGGTTTGTAGTCTGCAACAGCGGCAACCATGAAAAGATATGGGGTCTTTTGAATCAGCATAGGTGCTTCCGAACTATTCATACTGGCTTTACTCATGACACCTTTTTTGGCAACACGAACAGCATCGGTTGTGTAGTCGAGCATCTCTTCGGCATCTTCGACTTCGATGATGTAGATACTCTGAGGCAGACCTGAAGTATCTTTGGTGGTGATGTAGCAGACATCCGCTCCCCGCAGGTAGAGTGCAGTAGCGATCGCTTTTGCCATCTTCCCTGAAGAGTAGTTGCTGATGTAACGCACCTCGTCGATCTTCTCTCTGGTACCGCCACCGGTAACCACCACACGTCTGTCACTCCAGAACGGATCTTTGTAGAGCGCTTTGGCTGTATGGAAGAAGATCTCTTCGGGATCAGCAAGTGCACCGTTGCCCTCATCACCGCAGGCAAGTGTTTTGCTTTGCGGTTCCACCACCTCAATGTCGTTGACTTTGAGCATTTTCAAAGAGCCTTCCGTGTAGTGGTTGGCAAGCATCTGTGTATTGGCAGCAGGAGCGACGATGAGCTGCCCTTTAAAGGCGAGTGCGGTTTGCAGTAAAATGTTGTCTGCAATCCCCTTGGAGAGTTTGTTGAGGGTATTGGCAGTTGCCGGGGCAATGACAAAAACATCACACTTCTTTCCCAGTTCAATGTGATTTAGGGTGCTGCTCCAGCTCTCTGTCGCTTCGGTGAGCACGGGGTTTCTGGTGAGTGCCTCAAAAGTGAGTGCTGAGACAAAACGCTCTGCTGAAGGGGTCATGACCACATGCACCTGTGCACCGGCTTTGACAAGCCCTCTGGCAAGATCACACGCTTTGTAGGCAGAGATACTGCCGGTAACACCAAGAAGAACGTGCTTGTCTGTAAGGTTGATAGGCATTATGCTTTCTCTCCGAAAAATTTGTAGAAGAAGCCCTTAAGGGTCTTTAACGGGGTTCTGGAAATGGCAAGTGCACCCTTTTCCACATTTTTGTTTACGGTTGTTCCTGCGGCGATGATGACATCATCCTCCACCGTTACCGGTGCAACCAGCTGTGTATCGGAGCCGACAAAGACATTTTTGCCGATCTTTGTAGGGTACTTGGCTTTACCGTCATAGTTGCAGGTGATCACTCCCGCTCCGATGTTGCTTCCCTCATCGACGGTCGCATCACCAAGATAGGCAAGATGTCCTGCCTTGACACCGGTAAGGGTCGATTTTTTCACCTCAACAAAGTTCCCGATGTGGGTACCTTTGAGCACGGAACCGGGGCGTATGCGTCCCATCGGACCGACATCGGAGTTTTCAATATGGGCATCTTCAATGACAGAACCGGCTTTAATGTGAGCCTTAATGAGTCTGCTGTGCCCTTCGATGCTGACACCGTTTCCAAGGATGCACTCTCCTTCAAATGTGGCGCGGCAGTCGATGTAGATGGTTTCAGGAAGCCGCATAACGACCCCCTGCATCATGAGTGCCTCTTTGATACGCCGCTGCATGATCTCTTCGGCGTGGGCGAGGTCGAGTTTGGAGTTTACCCCTTTGAACTCCTCCTCTTCGACAAAGACTGGATGTACAGTTCTGTCTTCTTCGACCGCCATTTTGACGATGTCGGTAAGGTAGTACTCTTCTTGTGCATTGTTGTTGTCAAGCATTGGAATGTAGCGTTCCAGCAGCTCGGTATTGACCGCATAGATACCGGCATTGACCGTTTTGACATCGAGCTGCTCAGGTGTGCAGTCTTTCTGTTCGACAATCTCTCTGACTTCGCCGTTTTTAATGATCACTCTGCCATAGCCGCTGGGGTTGTCAAGCTCGATAACGGACATGTTGATGTCGGCATCACCGGCAGTAAGCGCACGCAGAGATGCTTCGGTAACGAGGGGCATATCACCGTTTAGAATGAGGGTTCTGCTGTGTTTGGTGTGAACCCCTTTCATCGCTCCGCCGGTACCGGGATACTGCTGTGCATCCTGCAGGTGGAAGTGTATGTTTTCATAATGGGCATTGATTTCGGCTTCAATACGCTCTGCCTGATGATAGAGCACTACTGTTACATCATCAGAGACAGCCTGTGCCGCATCGATGGCATGAAAAAGCATCGGTTTTCCACTGATGGTATGGAGGACTTTGGGGGTGTCTGATTTCATTCTCGTTCCCTGTCCGGCAGCAAGGATAACAACAGATATGGACATAAATAGTTCCCTTTTATAGTTGAAGATGAATAGTGCGATTATACCCAATTGGGTTTAAAGGTGGAGAAAGAGAAGCACGCAGGCTTCTCCTTTATATGTTACTGAAAGAGCTCTTCTGGAATGTTCCCGCCATTTTTGGCAATTTTTTCCAAAACAGCTTTGTGCAGGGCAATGTTTTGCTCAGCAGTACCTTCATATCCTTCAATACCCATCTCTTCTGCCAGCTCTTTTCTGTGGGCATATGCACTGTCAAGTCCAAGCAGTTTCATGAGGTCAACAATAGAAGTTTTCCAGTTAAGTCCAGGATTCTCTTCAGATAAAGTTTCCAGTTTCGCGACAACATCAACAACCGCCACTGCCTCTACCGCAACTTCAGGTTGCTCAGGCTCAGAAGAAGCATTCTCTGTTTCAGGTGCTTCTACAACCGCCTCTTCCGTTGCTTCAACTGCTTCATTTTCCGGTGTGTCATCACCAAATCCCAGTTTTTTCATAATATTGCCAAAAATACCCATTTTTTATCCTTTGTAGTAATTTGTTTCACAGTATACCAAATAAATATCGCCAAAGCATAACATATAAGGGATGCGTTATAATGCTTTCAAAATGGAGGAGAGAAGTATGAATGAAGATGCACTGTTTGATCTGGTGAATGAGGCTGTAATGTATGCCAAAGAGCAGATTGAAAAAGAAGAGGTGCTTGAGCCTTTTGGTATGGTACTGTATGAAAAGGGGGCTATCGAGAGTCTCAGTACCGATACAAAAGATGATCATGATGTGATGTATGAAGATCTGGTCGGTATTTTGAGGGAAAAGAGTGCCAAAGAGGATGATATCACGGCACTTGTGATCGTCTCAAGGGTGATTATTCCGGAAGCCTACCAGGCTGAAGCACAGAGCGGTATCCGCGTGCATCTTGAAGAGCGCAGTAAGCAAGGGAACAAAATAGGTGCACGGTTTCTGTATGTCCCCTATCAACTCTATAGAGACAGTGCTGCGAAAACACTTTCCATGCAATTGTTTACTCCCATTCCAGTGGCATTTCCTCCTGAAATTTTCAAATAGACAATCCCCGTTTATAATATAACCAAATAATATAGTGGTAATACTTTTTCCTTATGATTCGAATGTGCACACATTCTAATCGAAAGGATTTACCATGAAACAACTGATAGGCAAAGTGTTGATTTTTAGTGTCATATTTGTTGGTGTATCACTCTATACCATCATCTCTTTTTTTAGTGCTGAGGCAGCATAGCGATGATAGTATTTGGCGATCTTGTATCTATCTGACTTTTATTGCTGCTGCTGTCAAATATTTTCTTCTCATGATAACTTTCCCTATACTCCTTACTCTTTTGGGTAAGGAAAACGGGAAAGTAACATAAATTCTCCACAAAATTGGTTAAAATACGCCTAAAGATTTACTCAACAGGAAATGATCGTGCAATGTAAACATTTTGGAAGCTGCGGGTCGTGCAGTTTGTATGCTATGGACTATGCTTCGCAGCTTGGGCAAAAAAGAGAGAGGGTGCAGGGGTTACTGGCACCGTTTCATGAGGGGGAGCTTGCGGTCTTTGACTCTCCCCAGTCACACTACCGGGCGCGCGCAGAGTTTCGTATCTGGCATGAGGGAGAGGTGTGTTACTACGCTATGGGCAACATCACCAAAAACGGGGCGGTTAACATCATCGAATGTCCAAAAGTTATAGAACCCATCCAAAATCGTATGTGGAAACTGCTTGAGGCGATCAACGCATCTCCAGAAGTGCTGAAGAAGAAGCTCTTTGCCGTGGAGTTTTTGGCGACAACGACCGATGAGTGTCTGGTTACCATGCTCTACCACCGCAAACTCGATGAGATATGGAGTGAGGAGGCAAAGCAGCTTGAAGCGGCACTGAAGTGCAAAGTGATGGGGCGCAGCCGTAAGCAGAAGGTGGTACTCTCCGATGAGTACGTGACCGAAAAACTGTCCATAGACGGCAGAGTGGCCACCTATGTGGAGTATGAGAGCGGCTTTACGCAGCCTAACCCTGCCGTGAATATCAAGATGATCGAGTGGGCGATAGCACAGGCGAAAAAGACGGGTGGAGGAGATCTGCTCGAAGCCTACTGCGGACTGGGCAACTTCACGCTGCCGCTCTCTCGCTACTATGACAAAGTATTGGCAACTGAGATCTCCAAACGCTCCATCCATGCCGCACTGCAAAACTGTCAGCTAAACGGGGTAGAGAACATCACCTTTGCGCGCATGGCATCAGAGGAGATGACCGAGGCACTTGGGGGCGTGCGCAGTTTTGAGAGACTCAAGGGGATCGATCTGAAGCAGTATGACTTTACGACTGTACTGGTCGATCCGCCGCGTGCGGGGCTTGATGAGGGCACAACTGCACTGATTGCCGATATGGAGCATATCATCTACATCTCTTGCAACCCTGACACCCTTGCACGTGACCTTGAAATACTCTGCAGGACACATGAAGTGTGTGAAGCTGCCATCTTTGATCAGTTCCCTCACACGGAGCATGTGGAGAGCGGGGTCTTTTTGAAAAAAAGAGGGTAGAAGGCGTTAAAGGTCTCTGTGTGCGACCATGGCGCAGAGGTTCTGTACCACTTTCATGCCGGCATTTTCAGCCTTTTGGGCTGCGGCATTGTTGACCAGCCCAAGCTGCCCCCAGAATACTTTGACATCACCTCTTTCAATACACGCATCGGCAATGGCATCGAAGGCTGCGGGTTTTCTGAAAATATCGACCATATCGACTTCAAAGGGAATCTCTTTTAGTGAGCGGTAAACCTTCTCTCCGAGTATCTCATCCTCTTTCGGGTAGACCGGTACGATCTTGTAGCCGGCTTCCTGCAGGTACTTGGCGACACGGTGGCTTGCTTTGCTCGGATCGGGGGAGAGACCGAGTACGGCAATGGTCTTGACGCTGTCAAAAATCTCTTTGATCTCTTCTTTGTTACTGTTTACAGTAGGAAATTCACATTCCATGCTTTATCCTTTATTTGGCTATAATCACACCAATATAATACTCAGGAATGATTAATGTTGGACTTAAAGCAGATAGAAGAGGCGTACCAAAGACTTGAGGGTGTGGTCTATCATACCCCTTTCTCCTATGCACCGATATTGAGTGAAATGAGCGGGTATGAAGTCTACCTGAAAAAAGAGAACCTTCAGCGTACGGGTGCGTTTAAGCTGCGGGGTGCCTTCAACAAGATTGCAACACTGATTGAAGCGGGCAAAAAGGGCGGTGTGGTAGCCGCAAGTGCGGGCAACCATGCACAGGGGGTTGCCTTTGCTGCCAAACATTTCGGTATCGAAGCGACGATCGTCATGCCCGAATCTACTCCATTGACAAAAGTACAGGGTGTCAAGGCGTTTGGTGCCAATGTCATTCTTGAGGGGAGCAACTACGATGAGGCGTATGCCTATGCGGTCAAGTTTGGAGAGGAGAAAGGGTTCGATTTTGTCCACCCCTTTACCGATCTTGAGGTGATGGCAGGACAGGGTACTGTTGCACTTGAGATGCTTAAAGAGGTGCCTGATTTGGATGCGATGGTCGTTCCGGTAGGCGGTGGCGGTCTGATAGCAGGGATGGGGACAGCAGCAAAGTCGATCAGACCCGAGATCGAGATGATCGCGGTCTCAGCCGAGGGGGCACCGGCAATGCACCTCTCCTATGATGCCCAAAAGCCCATCGATACCACATCGGTACGGACTATTGCAGACGGTATTGCCGTGCGTGATACATCACCCGTGACACTGGAATACATTTTGAAATATGTGGACCGTTTCGAAGGGGTGTGTGAAGATGAGATCGCATCAGCCATTCTCTTTTTGCTCGAACGCCAGAAAGTACTGGTCGAGGGTGCAGGATCGGTAGGGGTTGCGGCACTGATGCACGGCAAGATCGGTCTGCCAAAAGGCAGCAAGGTCGGCATAGTACTCAGCGGCGGGAATATTGATGTGACGATGCTTTCGCTGATTATTGAGAAGGGTCTGGTGAAATCGGCACGGAAGATGAAACTGATGGTGACACTGGTGGACAAACCCGGTGCACTGCAGAGTTTTACCCAGATCTTGACAGAGGTAGGGGCAAATATCGTGCAGATAGGCTATGACAGAACGTCAATCGATCTGGAGTTTGGGGATGCTCACGTCAGTGTGGCACTGGAGACCAAAGGGGTGGAGCATCAGGAGCTGATACGCCAAAAGCTGAGAGAGGGCGGGTTTTCTTTTAAAGAAGAACACTGAAAGATCGTATGACGATCTTTCAAGTGAAGAGTGAGGAGTGAAGAGTGAATAGTGCCGGTATGCACTGCATGGCAGTGCTTTTTTATAAATTTGGGTTTGTGGTATGATCGCGATAGATTTGGGGTCAAATACGCTTCGGGTTGTGGAGTATGACTGTGTGCACAGGCGTATGACAGCGGCATTTGAGAAGATTGTCAAAACGGCTGACAGACTGGCGATGACCGGGGTGGTCGGGCATGAAGCGGTTGAGCGTGTGATCTATGCGATCCGTGAGGCGCAGGAGAAGATCGATTTTCAGGGACAGGAGATCGTGGCAGTAACGACCGAAGCGCTGCGTCGTGCCAAAAATGCCGATGATGTGCTTGTCCGTATTGCGCAGGAGACGGGAGTTTCGTTTCGGATCATTGACGGAGAAGAGGAGGCGTATCTGACGCTGCTTGCGGTAAAAGAGCGTTTGCAGAAACTGCACCACGGTGCCGGAAATTTTGTACTGGTCGATATTGGCGGGGGATCGACTGAGATTATTTTTGTCTATGGCGAAACGCGTGTTTCAAAAAGCTTTCCTGTAGGCATCGTTACCATTGCACAGCAGTACACGACACTTGATGAGATCAAAGAAGCGTTGCCGCATGAGATGCTTTCCATGCAGATGTTCGCTGCTGAGACACTGGCAACACGGGGCAGTGTGGAGGCATTTGTCGCAACTGCCGGAACACCGACAACCGTAGCTGCAATGAAGCTGGGACAGACCTATGCGACATACGATGCGGCAAAAATAAACGGTACGATCCTTGCCAAAGAGGAGCTTCCGCTCTATCTGGACAAACTGCTTGCCATGCCGTTTGAAAAGAGAGAAGAGACAGTAGGTACCGGGCGCAGTGATCTGATCGCAGCAGGAATTCTCATATTTGAACACCTCTATACCATTCTTGAACAGAAACAGTGTATTGTGATCGATGACGGTTTGCGTGAGGGGGTTGCGATTGCGTACTGTAAAGAGACATTTTAGAAGAATCCTGCACCGGCTAAAGGAAAAAGAAGATCAGGGCACCTCAAATAATCCCAGATGCTCATAACATTGCCAGCTTTGTTCTAGGCAAGGCACACTTTACAGACCTAGCCGTAGCTAAGTCGAAAAAGTGTAACGCCGCATAGGGCGAAGCTGGCATTGCCCAAAGGGTGGGTTTTGCTGACGCGATCTTTCACAAGATGCTTCCTTCATCTTAGCTCTGGCTAGGATTTGAAAGCCTCTTATAAAATCTCACATCTGCAAAACCCATTATGAGCGTCTGGGGTTATTAGAGGTGCCCACAACAAAACTGAGACTTTCTATGTCAACGTGCAGATTTCGCAGTCGGTTTTGTTCCGGCGCAGTCTCTTTTCAGAGGTGTCACAAGGGGGGGAGAATGTATTACCACCTCTTCACCACGGTATATGGATAGAAGATCATCTGTTTAGATAATCTCTCTATCTGTATCCGGGTTATAGAAAGTATATAGAAAGAGTTTGTCAAACTTTGTCAAAAAAGAGTATTTTTTCATTATTTTGTAAAAAAAATGTAACCCACCCCGTAACTGCTTTTGAGTGACTCTTTGGGAAGCTTCTGTCTGAGTCTTTTGATCAGCGATGTCACCGCGTTGGCGGAGTAGTCTCGTTCAGGCTGATCTTCGTAAAGCAGATTGTAGATGTCAATGGAGGAGACGCTCTCTCCTGCCTTGCTGATGAGGTGGGAGAGTACTTTGCGTTCTTTTGGTTTCAATCCTACCTCTTCATGGTTTGGATTGAAGAGGATCCTGTCTTTGCTGTCCCAGTAAAATCCCTCTTTTAATCTAATGGTGTTCCGGCTGCTTCTGATATCGTGTATCAGTCCAAAAAGAAGCTCTTTGAGCGTATCGCTCTGTACCGGTTTGATGAGGTATTTGACCAGATTCAGCTCGATAGCCTGCAGCAGCTTCTCTTTGTCGGAGTGGGCAGTAGTGATGATGATCTTGCTCTTGGTGTCATGCTCTCGTATCTTCTCTATCAGAGAGAGTCCGTCAAGCTTTGGCATATGGATATCGGCAATGATGATGTCAGGGTGTTCGCTTTTGTAGTGCATGTATGCTTCCATACCGTCCTGAGCGGTGTAGACATGGGTAAAGAAGATCTGCAGGTACTCTGCCATGGAGTGCAGCAGTTTGCTTTCATCCTCAGCAATGAGGATAGAGATGTCATCAATCCGTGTGTGGTTCATGGTACTGCTCCATAGTGATGTGAAATGCGGCGCCTTCGGGTCTGTTCTCTACGCTCAAAATGCCGCCCATATTCTTCTCTATGATCATTTTGGAGAGGTAGAGCCCGAGACCTGTTCCCATCGATTTGTGTTTTGTCGTGAAATAGGGGTCGAAGATGCGCTGTATGTGCTTCTCTTCAATACCGCCCGCATTGTCACTGATGGTAAGCGTAACCTTCCCCTGTCTGTTTGTCAGCGACATAGTAACGGTAGGGTTTGGAATATCGCGTTGGATCAGAATATCTTTTGCATTGGTGAGTATGGAGATGACCACCTGAATATATTCGTTCATATAGCCTTTGATATAGGTATTGTCACTTGGGGTGAAACGCAGGGTAATGCCGGATTTCTGCAAAATAGGACGCATGATACCAAGTGCATCGGAGATCACCTCTGAAATGTTGAAAATACGTTTCTTCTTTGCGGGATGGTAAAAACGCATAAAGTCATCGATGGTCTTTGACATATACTGCAGGTTGTTCTCCATCTCGCTTATCTTCTCCATCAGCTCCTCTTTGTCGAGCATATCCATCTGGGATTTCTCCTTGAGAATGGAGAGGAGGGTGTTGTTGATAGCGAGGGGTTGACGCCACTGGTGTGCAATATTGCCGATCATCTCCCCCATATCCGCCATTTTTGCCTTTTGGAACAGAAACTCCTCTTTCTCCTTCAGGGCTTTGAGGGAGGATTCGAGTGCCTGATCCTTCTGTCGAAGTGCTTCGATGGTGTAGAGCAGTTCGTGGCGATACTCCTTTTCGATATAGAGTCCACACTCCAGTGCCTTCATCTTTTCGATCAGGGAGGATATCTGCGGTTTTTGGATGATCGATCCGTGCTGTGGTGCAATACGTTCAAGATCGAGTGTTTCGATCTTTTTTAGCGCATAGTTGAAGATGTCTCGGCTTGGCATATATTCGGCGTGAAACTGTTTTGCTTTTTCAAAGTAGTCATCCTCTGCGTAAAACTCCCAAGACTCTTCGATACCGCCGAAAATATCTCCGGAGAAGAGAGTCTTGGTATGGGGATCATAGGTGACAAACGCACCCGGAGAGTGGCAGTAGGGCGTAGGGATAAACTGCAGTCTTTTCCCGCCATATACAAGCGTGTGGTCGTGTTTGTCGATCTCATAGTAGCTTGAAGTGATAAGGTAATGCTTGACAAGGGGTACCATGCGCGAGTGCGTAATGACCTGAAGATCCTCTCTGCCGATACGTTTTTCCATGGCAGGGACAGATGCCGCAAGATCAGGGTCCTGATGGTGCAGGATAATATAGCGGATGTTTTTCATCGCACTGATATGTTCTATTTTCTGTACGACAGCGTCGTATTCAAGCATGGAACCGGGGTCGATCAGTATGGAGTCGCTTCCGTTGTCTATAAAGTAGGGATGACACTGAAAAGGGTCATTGGGAAGATACATCCCTACCCAGTAGATATGGTCTGCAATTTCAATCGGTTGTGTAAAATCCATATGAAAAGTATAATGGAACAGATAGGGGTTTTCCATGATATGTATCAATAAATCACTTTATAAAAGAGAAATTTTATCCTATTTTAAGGCTATCGGATTACACTCTAATATTATTTTGATATAATCAGAAAAAAATTATGGAGTGTTGACCATGCAGATGAGTGGTGCACAGATGGTGTGTGAGGCGATCATCGCCGAGGGTGTCAAGACCGTTTTCGGTTACCCCGGCGGAGCGATCATGCACGTTTATGACGAGATTTACAAGCAGGACGGGTTTGAACATATTCTGACCCGACACGAACAGGCGGCGGTTCATGCCGCAGACGGCTATGCCAGAGCGACAGGCGAGGTCGGGGTTGCGATGGTAACTTCCGGTCCTGGTTTTACCAATGCCGTGACCGGACTGGCAACTGCCTATATGGATTCGATCCCTCTGGTTGTGATCTCGGGACAGGTACCGCTCTCTCTGATCGGAACGGACGGATTTCAGGAGATCGATGCGGTCGGTATCTCCAGACCCTGTACCAAACACAATTTCCTTGTGCGTTCACTTGAAGAGCTGCCGCAAATCCTCAAAGAGGCGTTCTATCTTGCACGCAGCGGAAGACCGGGACCGATTTTGGTAGATATCCCCAAAGACATTACCGTTGATATCGGTGAGTTCAAGTACCCGGAATCAGTACACATTCCAAGCTACAAACCGACCTACAAAGGGAACAACCGCCAGATCGAAAAAGCGGTAGAAGCGATCAAAAAAGCGAAAAAACCGCTGCTTTACATTGGAGGTGGGGTGGTTCTCTCCAATGCATACAAACTGGTACGTGAGCTTGCCCAAAAGACACAGATACCAGCAGTTGAGACACTTATGGCACGTGGTGTCATGGGGGCAAAAAACCCGTTATTGCTCGGGATGCTCGGGATGCATGGAAACTACGCTTCCAATATGGCGATGAGTGAGACCGATCTGGTCATCTCTCTTGGTGCGCGATTTGATGACAGGGTGACAGGAAAACTCTCAGAGTTTGCCAAATATGCCGATGTGATCCATGTCGATATCGATCCTGCGAATATTGCCAAACTGGTTGATGTGGACTATCCTATCGTCGGGGATGTCGCGCAGGTGGTGCAGAAGATGCTGCCGCTGCTTGATGATGTCAACACAGACAGATACAAAGCATGGAGGGATATCCTCAAGCGTTATGATGAACTGCACCCTCAGTCCTATGTGGACTCCGATGAGGTGATCAAACCGCAGTGGGCGATTGAACGTCTCGGAGAGCTGGTTGGAGAAGATGCAATCATTACCTCTGATGTCGGACAGCATCAGATGTGGGCTGCGCAGCACTATCCGTTTGACCGTCCAAGACAGTGGATCAACTCCGGCGGACTGGGTACCATGGGGTTTGGACTCCCCGCAGCGATCGGTGCAAAGCGTGCACACCCTGAAAAAACGGTCATCAACATTACCGGTGACGGCTCTATTTTGATGAATGTACAGGAACTGGTAACGGCGGCTGAGTACAAGATCCCGGTGATCAATGTCATTTTGAACAACCACTTCCTGGGGATGGTACGTCAGTGGCAGACCTTCTTCTATGAAAAACGTTACTCCGAAACCGATCTGACCTTCCAGCCAAACTGGAAGCAGCTTGTCGAAGCGTGTGGTGGTGTCGGGTACGATGTTACGACCAAAGAGGAGTTCGATGCGGCACTTAAAGATGCCATTGCGCAAGATAAAGTCTGCTTTATGAATGTTGCAGTCAACCGTTTTGAGAACGTACTGCCGATGGTACCGGCGGGAGGCGCACTTTTCAATATGATGCTGCCGCCGAAGATTGAAAATGACGGGGAGGAAAAGTAATGGCAAACAGTAACAATGAAAGACGAGTCATCTCCGTTGTGGTCATGAATGAAAGCTCTGTACTGGCACGGGTAACGGCACTTTTTGCCGGTCGGGGATACAACATCGAATCGTTGACTGTCGCACCGATCCCAAACAGTGACAAGTCCCACATCACCATCGAGACCAAAGGGAATGCAAGGGTGATGGAGCAGATCACCAAGCAGCTTCACAAACTCATTCCTGTCTACAAGGTTATTGAGCATGAAGAGATGGTTGAGAAAGAGATGGTACTGGTGAAGTTTCCTATTGCCGAGAACCTCAGTGATATTGCTGCGCTGGCAGCTGCTTACAACGGCGGTATTGTCAATGTCGGCAAAGAGATGGTCGTCGCACAGGTTGCCGACGAACCAAAACGTGTCAAGCACTTCATTGAAGCAGCCGAGCGCTACAACCCGTGCGAGATCGTACGTGGCGGCGTTGTAGCCATTGAACGGTAAGAGATTCGTAGGGTGTTGTCTCCCGACAACACCTTGTGTCTGACCGCAATACAACTAACCCTTTGACAAGGACAACAATGACCTACAAACTCTCCCAAATTGCACAAAAACTTCAGATAGATTTTCAAGGTAACGATATAGAGATAGATGGCATTCATACACTGGGTGAAGCCACTGCTACACAGTTGAGTTTCTTCAATGATGCAAAATATGCTTCCCAGCTTTCACAGACCAAAGCGGCTGCAGTACTGATAGAAGCAGCGTATGCTTCACAGCTTCCGGAAACCACGGTTGCACTGATTACCGACGAACCCTACCTGAAACTTGCTAAGGCTTCCAAACTCTTTGCCCATACAGTGACAACCCTGACACAGATGCCTCAAACAGGTGAAGGGTGTCAGATAGACGACAGTGCCCGTTTTGGCGTGAATGTTACGTTGGGGGAGAATGTTACAGTGATGGCAGGTTGCTATATAGGTGACAATGTGACAATCGGTTCAGACACGCTGCTGCATCCAAATGTGACACTCTATCATGGTACGGAAGTGGGTAAAAACTGCATTATTCACAGTGGTACGGTTGTCGGGTGTGACGGCTACGGATTTGCCCATACCAAGACCGGAGAGCATGTCAAGATCTACCAAAACGGTAATGTCGTGATTGAAGATGATGTAGAGATCGGTGCGAACTGTGCCATCGACAGAGCAGTATTCGGTACGACACATATTGGCAAAGGAACCAAACTGGACAACCTGATACAGATTGCACACAACTGTGATGTAGGTGAACATACGCTGATGGCTGCACAGGTAGGACTGGCAGGCTCTTCGAAGCTGGGACGCAATGTGGTTATGGGTGGACAGAGTGCCACTGCAGGACATCTTGAGATCGGACCATTCGCAACCATTGCCGGAAAAGGAGGTGTGACAAAGTCACTTGAGGGCGGCAAGACCTATGCGGGATTTCCGGCGATTGAGATCAGGCTCTGGCGTAAGATGCAGGCAGCATTAATGCGCATTGTTAAGAACCGTTAACCTTTTGATTCTATAATCAATTATTCAAACATATAAAGGAGTTAACAATGAGTGGAAAAGTGACAGAGATCGCTCAGATGGGGCTGAGTGGAACAAATGATGGAAAAATTACGGTAACAACCATTGAAGAGCCCTATGGTGCAGGGAGTGAGAGCGTTGCCAGTATCGGTATTTCACTTCAGGCAAATGCTGAGGAACCGGACTGGAAGGTACATATTCCAAAAGCAAATATAGATGCAGTCATCGAAGCACTTAAAAAAGCAAAAGCGGCACTCTAAAAGTGAAGAGAGCTTCTGTAAAGAGGCTCTCTTATGACTCCTGAGCCTTCATGGTCTTGTACTGTGCAAGTGCTCTTTCCATAGCGTCCCGGTCAGGGATTTTACGTCCTGCGATATATCCGACTATTTTTCCGTTTTCATCCAGTTTCGGTTTGATCCAGACAACGACAAGATAGTATTTCCCCTCTTTGGTCATGTTCTTGACATAACCCTCCCAGTAGTTACCCTCTTTGATCGTCTCCCACATTCCTTTGAATGCGGCTTTTGGCATATCCGGATGGCGGTTGATATTGTGAGGAGAACCGATAAGTTCCTCTTTGGTATAGCCTGTCAGCTCTCTGAATTTTCGGTTAGCATAGGTAATGATCCCTGTTGTATCTGTTTCTGTGATCATGACACCGCCGTCAAACGGTACTTCAATATCTACCGGATCGGGCTTGGTGATCTCTTTCCCCGTAATAATGTTTTTTATCGTTCTCCCCATTGTCTGTTCCTCGTGTTTTTATTGCAAGTATAAAAGATATTCTATCACCGAGTAAGGGCATTTTAAAGATAGATATTGTGTCAAAATGCCTATCTTGCCACTTTTATAGTAATTGGTAGAGCAAAATAGTATGACTTACAATGATTTATAACAATTATAGCATGTATAGTTTTAATTGTATTAAAAAAATAACAAAAATTCTCTTTTAACGATACTTCGCTACAATTGCAGATAAAGAATGAGAGCCAAAGGCTCTGCAAAAGGAACGATGTGTCTGTAAAAGAAACGATCAAAACGCTGATTGGTGAACGTACGCTTGTTATCGACGGTGCCATGGGTACCCAGATACAGGATCTTGATATTCCCAAAGAGGCATGGATCGACCATAAAGGGCGTGATCAGGAAGGGTGTAATGAACTGCTTAACGATACAGCACCCGAACTGATAGAGCGTATCCACAAACGCTACGCAATGGCAGGTGCTGATCTTGTCAAGACCAACACATTTGGCTGTATGCCGTGGGTACTGGATGAGTATGATCTATCAGATCGTGCCTATGAACTCTCCCAAAAAGGCGCAGCACTGGTAAAGAAGGTATGTGAAGCGTACAGCACACCCCAACAGCCGCGTTTTGTGCTTGGTTCTATCGGGCCGGGGACGAAGCTTCCCTCACTGGGACACATCCACTATGATGAGATGTATGCAGGATACAAGATCGTTGCTGAAGGTTTGATCGACGGGGGGTGCGATATCTTTTTGCTCGAGACCTGTCAGGATCCGCTGCAGATCAAAGCGGCACTGCATGCCTGTGAAGATGCCAATGCCGCCAAGGGGACTGATCTGCCTATCATGGTCTCCGTCACGATCGAACTGAGCGGTTCCATGCTCATCGGTACGGATGCGGCAACAATCGTTACAATCCTTGAACCGTTTGACATTCTCTCGCTGGGGCTTAACTGCGGTACAGGACCTGATCAGGCGAAAAAACACCTCAAGGTGATGAGTGAACTGTGTGCCATACCGCTCTCTATCCATGCCAATGCCGGCTTGCCCCAAAACCGCGGAGGCTACACCTACTACCCGATGG
>JALVGO010000251.1 GCA_027029065.1 Sulfurovum sp. | reverse complement strand
TCTGTACAACGGTTGGTTCTCAAGATACCACAGGGCCAATGACCAGAGATGAGATCAAAGAGCTTGCGGCACTGAGCTTCGGTGCAGACTTTGTACTTCAGTCATTCTGTCACACAGCGGCCTATCCAAAGCCGGCAGATATTGAACTGCAGCACACACTGCCAAAATTCTGGACAGAGAGAAAAGGGTTTATCCTCAGACCGGGTGACGGTGTTATCCACAGCTGGTTGAACCGTATGTGTCTGCCTGACACAGTAGGTACCGGAGGGGACAGCCATACACGTTTCCCTATCGGTATCAGCTTCCCTGCAGGTTCAGGACTGGTAGCGTTCGCAGCGGTTACAGGTATGATGCCTCTGACGATGCCGGAGTCTGTTCTGGTCAAGTTCAAAGGGGAGATGCAGCCTGGTATCACCCTCCGTGACCTTGTCAATGCTATTCCGTATCAGGCGATCAAAGACGGTCTGCTTACAGTTGAGAAAAAAGGCAAGAAAAATATCTTTGCCGGACGTATCCTTGAGATCGAAGGGCTTGAAACACTTAAGTGTGAGCAGGCATTCGAGCTTTCCGATGCATCTGCAGAGCGTTCAGCGGCTGCATGTACGGTCAAGCTTGACAAAGAGCCTATCATCGAGTACCTCGAGTCCAACATTGTACTGATCGAAGAGCTTATCGAGCAGGGGTATGAAGACAAAGAGACACTCCAAAGACGTGCAGACAAGATGAGAGAGTGGATCAAAAACCCTGAGCTTCTTGAGCGTGACGAAGATGCTGAGTATGCTGCGGTCATCGAGATCGACCTCAATGAGATCACGGAGCCTATTCTCGCATGTCCGAACGATCCGGATGATGTTGCGACACTCTCTGAGATCCTTGCCGATCCAAACCGTCCGACTGAGAAGATCGATGAAGTCTTTGTCGGTTCATGTATGACTAACATCGGTCTCTTTAGAGCACTTGGTGAGGTACTCAGAGGTGAAGGTGCTGTAAAAGCAAGAACTTGGGTTGTACCGCCAACCAAGATGGATGAGAAAGAGCTGATCGAAGAGGGCTACTACGCGATCTTTGGTGCAGCAGGTGCGAGAACAGAGATCCCCGGATGTTCACTCTGTATGGGTAACCAGGCGCGTGTGGCTGATAATGCGATCGTGTTCTCAACCTCTACAAGAAACTTCGACAACCGTCTTGGTAAAGGTGCACAGGTCTATCTTGGTTCTGCAGAGGTTGCAGCGGTTGCAGCACTCCTTGGACGCCTTCCGACAAAAGAGGAGTACCTTGAGATCGTTAACAAGAAGATCACACCTGAGAACAGAGACAGTGTCTATAAATACCTCAACTTCAATCAGGTATCAAAAGAGGCACTCGAAGCGATGGTTGGATAACCGTTGCTTTTGCTTCTCTCCGCCCGACAAGGGCGGAACACTCCTTCACTCCTTACTTACAATCAAAAACCAATGACTACAAATACCCTTTCACAGGAAGCAGTGAAATAAAGTCTGCACCGATACTTTTGAAAAAGCCTGCGTTGGGCGGATAGAAGTAGCGTTTTTCTTTACCATTCTCGGTACTTATCCATATGGGACCTGTAGGCTGATGCCATCTGTTCTTTGGGTCTTTGGGCAGTTTTCCCCAGCTTACCCTGTAGAGTATCTGCTTTTCTATTAGTGTCTCAATACTCTCTTTTGCCTCGGATGCGAGTTTATGTGAAGTGATCATCATCATGATCTCTGTATTGAGTTTGTCTGATCTTGGATCGAGGTTGGCAGAACCGATGATTAGGCGATCACTGTCAATGACAATCATCTTTGTATGAAGGGATGTCCTTATTGCCTGCTTGCGCCGTTTTTGTTTGTGTAGATAGCCCACAGCATCCGGTTTGAGTTCATAGAGTATGACACCCATATCAAGCAGTCTCTTGATCGTATTTCTGTAGCCGCCATAAACGGCAAAAACATCGGTGGATGCCAGAGAGTTGGTAATGACTGTCACTTTGACATGGTGTTGTCGCAGCTCTTGCAGTTGCTGCATCATCTCTTCACTTGGAATGAAGTAGGGGGAGATAAGCAGTACCTCTTTTTTGACATCGGTCAGGTCCTTGCGTATCTGTGGTGTGATGTGATATTGTACTGCACTCTCAGGTGAGACTACTTTTTTGGGATCGTCATAGTAGAGTGATGTTTTGTCTGCAATATAAAGTGTGAGTCTATGCTGGCGGAGTTTTTGCATAAAAGGTGCCTGGGTAAAGAAATTGCCTGTTTTGCTTTTGTCAAATATCTCAAGTGCTTTGGAAAGGAGTCCGATATTTTCCTGATAGAGTGCTGCAATCTTTTTTGGGTTATAGCTTAGCAATTGGTGTGATGATACGGACGCTTCGCTGTTCCAATAGATATCGAACTCCTTGCGAAGCTGAGGCAGAATGCTGCCTGTTACAAGCATATCGAAATCAACAAAGATAGTTTCTGTTGTCGGTGCAAAATAGACATCACCGATATTGCGACCGCCGACAATGGCACTGACTCCATCGACCATAAGTAGCTTGTTGTGCATTCGCTTGCCAAGGGTGTTGACATCGAAAAGTAGTGCAAGATTTCGGAACGATCTTCTCAGATGGTTGGGGTTGAAGAGTTTGAGTTCGATATTGGGATGGTATGTAAGAAGAGCGAGTGCATGGTCTTTACCAGCAGTACTGAGATCATCAAGCAGGATGCGCACTTTAACCCCTCTTTGGGCAGCTTTCATCAAATGGGCAGAGAATACTTTGCCTGTCAGATCATCTTCATAAATGTAGTATTGTACATCCAGACTGGTTTTGGCATGGTCTATGAGAAAGAGTCTGGCTGCAAAGGCATCATCCGGTTGTGGAAGCGGATAGAAAGCGGAACGGTTTTTGATGGGCTTATCTGTTTTTTGCAGTGCGTTTAGCAGGGGAGAGTGTGGATTGACAAGAGTACGTTCATACCGTTTTTCTATCAGGGGTGAGGCTGGGTTTTGGGTCGTACATCCAGATGTGAGAAACAACAGTCCCGCACTGAGAAAAGCGACACGCAATGGTATTTGATGCATCTGTCCCTCCCCTTCTAATATTGTCCAATTATACTAAAAAATGATTAGTATTCATAACAGATGAAGAGAGGATTGGTTAAAATCGCTTATGAGGAGAAGTATGATGAAGCAAGTATTGACTATGGGGATATTGGCTGCAACCCTGCTGTTTGGGGGAGATCGTGTACTGTACAGTATCGATTTTACCAAAATGGCAGGTGATCCACAGAAGGTATTGAAGCAGAAAGGGTTTGAGATGCTGCTTGATACCAGAAAATTCAATATGCATTTTGAACCGGTAAAAGGGCTAGTGATAGAGACAGACAAAAAGCAGACGGCACTCTTTGGTGTCCGTTTTAAAAAACCGCTGTCTGGTGCTGTGTTGGCAACTATAGAGTGGGGTGTAGAGCGCTTCCCTTCCGGTGCTGACTGGAGTGGTGGGAACAACCGTTTGGCTATCGGTGCTCTGATTGCGCTGGGTACCGAAAAGTTTTCAAGCGGTGTGCCGTTCGTTCAGAAAGCACCCTATTTTTTCGGTCCGTTCATCGGTGAAAAAGAGCAGCCGGGCAAGCGCTATCTTGGAAAACTCTACAAACGTTCCGGACGCTACTACTGTATTGCAAACAAAAAAGGGGTAACCGTAACCCGTTTTGATATTGCAGGCAAATTCCAAAAAGAGTTTGAAAAACCACTGCCGCCGCTTGTGGCACTCGGTTTTCAGATGAATACGAAAGATACAACCGGCGGGGCAAAAGCCTTCGTGAAAAAGATTACCATCTACGGTCGATGATATACTACAACAAAAGGAAAATAGTATGAAGAAAACAGTGACAGGTTTGGCAATTGCGGCAATGATCACAATGACAGGATGTGTCTCTACCAGTGACATCAAAGTTGAGAGTGTGACCAGTGAAAAAGCCAATATGAAAGGCTATAAAACCTACCAGTTTCTTGACGGAAGCGGTGTGGTAGAAGAGGACAGCAAAGGTAAACTGAAAGAGGCTGATGGAAAGATTGCGGAGATGATCGAGCAGATCATTAACGATGAGCTTCAGAAAAAAGGGAAAAAGCCGGTAGCAAAACACCCGGATTTCTATGTTGCCTACCTTGGAGGAAAAGAGAGCAGTGCTGTGATGCAGGAGCTTAATAATGAAGGAAAGATGATCGTGAAAAAGAGACCGGAAGCTGCGATGCTGCTGATGCTTGTCGATGCACAAAGCGGTGCCATCCTGCGTCTTTCTACTGCCGAAGGGGAATTCAAGTCTCTGCCAGATGCACAAAAGAAGAAGAGACTGACATACGCGATCAAAAAAATGCTTAAAGATATTTAATGGGCAAACCGATACGTATTCTGCATTTCAGTGATATCCATGTCAGTGCCATGGTACGGCACATGGGCTGGAAAAAGTGGTTTAGCAAACGCGGCATAGGTGCGGTCAACCTTTTGCGGGGCAGAGCGAAGTATTTTGATGATGCTGAAGAGAAGATGCGTGCTATGGTGCGCTTTAAAGAGGAGAACGACATCGATATTGTCATCAATACCGGAGACTATACCGCACTGGGGCTTGAGCATGAACTTGAACTGGCACGGGAGCTGATGGCACCGCTGATGGACCCTCCGCAGTGTTACCTTACCGTGCCGGGAAACCATGATATTTATGTGCACGAGGGTAACAGCCACTACCGTTTTGCTGCACACTTTTGCTCTGTACTGCAAAACGATCTTCCAGAATACTGCCGTGGAGGACACTTTCCTCTTATTCGGCTCATAGGTGATGATGTTGCGGTCATTGCACTTAACAGTGCCAAGCCAAATCCCTGGCCGTGGCGCTCTGATGGGCATATCCCTACCATTCAGCTTGAAGCATTTAGACACATGCTGCAGGATGAGCGTGTGAAGGGGCGTTTCCTCTTTGTTATCACCCACTATGCACCCCGCCTCGCCAATGGACAGCCAGACAGAAAGCTGCATGGGCTGCATAATGCAGATGATCTGCTTGCTGCCTGTAAAACCATTGAGAAAGGTGCCATCCTTTTTGGGCATGTGCATAAAACCTACCGGGTGGATATACCGGAGACTGAAATACCGCTTTTTTGTGCCGGGAGTGCAACGATGGAGGGACATGAAGGGGCATGGGTTTACCGTGTTGAAAATCAGCAGCTTGAAGCCAAAAAGCTCTTTTGGAACGGTAACGAATATACGTTTGAAACATAGGATAAGGATGAAAGATGGCACATAATCCATTGTGGCGAAGCGGTGTACTGTTTGTCTGGAGTGTGGTACTCTTTTTGGGGATGCTCAATGCTGCTGAAAAGGCGGAGAACAACAGCAGTGAAGTTACTCCTGTTGACTTCTCTATGGTCATCAGCGGCGGTGTGAGTCTGGGGGCGTACGAGGCAGGATACAACTGGGCAACCATACGTGCGCTGCACAAGATCAAGGCAAACAATACGAAGCTTAAACCCGAGTTGCGTTCTGTTACCGGTGCCTCTGCCGGTTCTATCAATGCATTGCTTACAGCGATGTACTGGTGCCAAAAAGACAGCATTCCCTACCAGAACAGGGTAGAGGATAACCTTTTTTATGAAACATGGGTCAATCTCGGTATTGAGGATCTTGTCATCAAGGGTAAAAGCACAACCAACAAAAGTACACTCTTCTCACGAAAAGAACTGCGCCACAAAGCGGCACAAATTATGGATCATCTTGCTAAACCGGTATTTGAGGAGGGGTGCGAGGTACCCATGGGCTTTGCCGTGACAAAGGTAACACCCATCATTGAAGAGTTTCAGGGCATTAAAATTAAAAATCAGAACTTTTCCGTACCATTTACGTTTGGTATTGAAAACGGTAAGGTTGTTATCCGAAACAAAGCAATGCCCGATGAGAGTACAAACTTCTATATCTCTATTCCCGGGATTGAAAAAGATTATACCAAGATCACCAATGTGCTGTTTGCCTCCTCCGCTTTTCCGGGAGCGTTTCAGCAGATCAGACTCGAGTATGCCTACAAAGGCAAAGTACGCAAAAACTACTTCATCGACGGTGGAGCCTATGACAATATACCGCTGCAGCTTGCCACAGAGCTTAACCCCAAAGCCAATCTTTTTATTTTCATGGATCCAAGCAATATGCGAAAAGAACCTCCGGTAAAAGAAGATGAAAAAGAGGAGCCTCCTGTAGGCTTCCTGAGCTCCAGTGCCGGGCCGCTTTCAAACTCAGTCGAAATTTTTCAGCAGATGAAACTCTATCAGGCGATCAACCTCTACTTCCGGGGACATCCCGAGCGCAAGTTGCTTCTCTCCTCTCGTTACCATCCGCTTACTGCCGGATTCCTTGAACATTTCGGTGCATTTTTGGACAAAAATTTCCGTCTGTACGACTACCATGTAGGGGTGTACGATGCCATCTATCACCTTGCACAGAAGTTGAGAAAGAGGGGAATGCTTGATACGCTTTCTCAAACGGAAGCGATGGACTTTGTGATGAAAAAGCTCGGTATCGACAAGAACAAAGAGGCATATACCGCTTACAAATTCTTCAAAGCAACTGAGTTCAAAACAGAAAAACCGGATCACAATAACCGCTATGCCGCCATCTACTATGCATTCGATCTGAAAAAGCCTGATGCAAAACGCTATACGACCGATGCCTTCAAAACATTTTTGTCAAAGCTCGATATGCGCTACCTCCCTGTGGGGAAAAAATCGTTTCTTGCCTATGCAAGAAGAGATATAGACCATTGGGCAAAGCGGCCGCTGCGGTATGTGGTAAACCGTATTACCACACTGGAGAATGCCCGTGCCAAAGTCTATCCGGAGTACAGCACCATTGCTACCAGTGTGAGTGTGGGGGCATGGTTTGGTTCGGGATTTTTGAAAGAGAAGCACGGATGGGATATTCTTCCTGTCAATGCACCGCATGACAAAGGAGATGAGCAGTTTAGAAACTTCGTACGTATGGTACCTACAGAGATCTCTGTAGATATGAACAATGGCGGACTCAGTTTGGCGTATGAAGCCTACTGGTACCACAAAATGGGTATTTTGGATGGTCTGGAGTTTAAACCATCATACAATTTTCACGATACCAAAGGTGACATTTTCCGTATGGATATCAATGCCTTTGCAGACTATAACGACTTTGTGACGTTTGGGGGAGGCGTAAGCGGTTTTGGCAATGTGGAAGGGAAGTTCTTTGAACGTGACAATGCTTACGGATTCAACACCTATATCGATCTCATGGATATCTTCCGTGTCACTTATGTGAGAAGACATGGTGACCAGGTGGACAACAACTACCTCTATTTCGGTATCGAAAATATTCCAAGCCTGATCTACTGGCTTAAGCGCTAAAACCTTCAAAAAGCGTTTTGAAGCGTTCGGGAATGCGTCTTGGCTTCCCCTCTTCAACATAGACCAGCACGACATCCATGCCAAAAAGACGTGTACTTTCCCTAAAAACCTCCTGACGCAGCACAACAGAGGAGTTTTTAAGATGCTTGATTGCCGTTTTGACCTCGAGTATATCACCAAGTTTAGCTGTAGCAAGAAACTCGGCGGTGATATTGCGTACCACAAATCCGCTTTTCTCCCCCTCGCCGGGCATCACCCCCTGAGCAAAAAAGTGCTCACTTCGCGCCCGTTCACAGAAATTGATGTACCGTGAGTGGTAAACAATTCCGCCTGCGTCTGTGTCCTCATAATAGACCCTTATCTTCATCTTCTAACCCCCGTATATTCGGCATCTTAGGAGTCTCCTTTTTTAAAAGTGACCATTTTGGTGCCTATTTCTTCTATTTTCTTAAGCCGTTTTTCGTCATCCTCTTCTATGAAGCGAGTATATATCGTTAGTGTGATATTTGGGTTTTCATGCCCAAGCTGTTTAGAGATATAAACAATATCTACACCGTTGCGTATCATATGACTAGCATAAGTATGTCTTAGATTATACAGCACCCGCACTTTGACCCCGGTGGCTTTGAGGATCCTTTGGAAATTGACTCCTACAACATCGTGAGAATAGAAAGGCTTCTTTTTGGAGCTTATAAAAACATACTCATAATTTTTAGTATATTCATATTGAGATCTTAATGCATCCTCAGATAATTTCAACATATCGACAACCCTATATGATGCTTCAGTTTTTGGAGGACCGTCTTTTCCTCTAATCCTTGTACGACTAACCCGTATTGTTTTTTTATCAAAGCAAATATCGGACCACTTCAAAGCTGCTACTTCTCCTGGACGCATACCACTTGCAAACATAAGTAAAATAAAGTTTCGTAAATAGTGGTTACGATTATACATATTTGCGTGATCTAGTATAAGTTGCATCTCAGTCTCGGTAAAAGGATCTGCCTTTTCTTCTGGGCTTGGCTTTAGATCTATCATTGCTTTGGGAGCCGTAATTTTTTCTAAAGGGTTTTTTGAAATGATTTCATTATCTACCGCTTTATCTAAAATAGAGTAAAGAACGGATCGGTATTTTTGTACCGTAGATGGTTTGAATCGTCGTAGTAGATCATTTTGCCACTGTTCCAGCTCCATTGGTAAGAGCGTGCTAATTTCCCTTGATCCAAAAAAAGGAGACACATGGTTTTGGTAATGTGCTTTGTTACGCTTGAGCGTGTGTTCCCTCATTTTAGATCCTTTTTTCAAAGTCCAATAAATTTCTGCCATAGCGTCTAATGTCCACTCTTTATCTTCATAAGGAGGTGTTACATTATCAAGTAGTGAAGCTGCTATTTCGGGGATTAAGACTCGTTTTACTTCAATAAGACCGTCTTTTGTAGCAGGTATATTAGAATCTCTGCGGATCCTCTTACCCTCAAAATAAAAATCTAGGTACCAGCTATTATACCGCTCTCTGATAGTGAATTTGATACCGCTGTAGTTATATTTAACCGATTGTTTTTTCTTAGCCATTATTTACCTTTTTGAGGTCTCCCAATATCTTTTTTGCCACTGGGTTAAGTGTTTTTTTCTTTGGAGTTTTTTCTTTTTGTATATCCTCTTTTAAGGGTGATGACCCCTTGTAGGGATTGTTTTTTAACTCCAAAATGGCAGCAGGAATAAATACTAATCGTTTACCATCCCTGTAGTAATGCTTCCCGTCTTGGAGCTTATTTTGCTTGACCCATAATTGGATAGTGCGTTGTGATATACCCAAGAAATTTGCCACAGCTTTAGATGTGGTCAGGCTATTTAGCGTTACCTGCAATAGTGCCTGTTGTTCATCAAGGCGATGGAGTATCTCTTTTAAAGTATTTTCAAGTTCATCAAACATACTAGATCCTTTTTTTCGCTTTAATAATTCGCTCTGCAATAATTAACAGCCTCTTTTGATCTTCCAAGATATTAGAGACAATATTATCTACCTCTTGATAGGCTCTACTACCAAGAGATGGTTTTGTTTTTTCATTTTCAGTCATCCACCTCTTAAAAAGTCCGCCCAATCTTCCAAGATCTGCTCTTGTTTGGAGTAATTCATTAACTGCCAACTGATCTACCATTGATTGCAGTGGATACCCACAGGCTACACGCCTCATATATTCTGATGCCGTGTAGCCTGTAGATTTTGCTTTAGAGGTAATCATTTGGTACTCTTCTGGTGTTAGACGGCTGTCTATATGGTGTGTACGCTTTTCTTTTGTTTCTTTTGGAGCTGTCATTTTGATACTCCTCTATGAACACCGTACTTTTTACCACATATGCCGTACTTTACACCACATATAACCCTTAAAAGAGGATATACGCTCCTATATCCTCTTTTATCGTTATTAAGCATCATCATTTCCTCCAGATCCAGGTACTCCAGATATATAACTACTTGATCCTCCATCGGAGATAGATCCCTCAATGTTATTATCAGATTGTTCCTCTTTGTCGTAAGCGTCAGCATTGGTAGCCGTTGAAGCTGCAAAAACAACACCTGCAACTTTTCCAGATTTTTGTCCTGCCCTGGAGTTGGATCCTATAGCACCTTTAACGGCTCCAGAAGCGGCACCCATTGCGGCACCTGCTGCCATCGCTCCACCGTATTTAGCTGTAGTGGCAGCAGCTTTTTTGGCACTATTCATAAAGTTTCCTAGTTTACTGGTACCCTTGCCGTTTTGTTCCGATGTTTTACTGCTTGATGTTGTGCTGTTACTTGAACTGCTGCCACCTTTAGAACTCTCTGGCATAGATGCAGCGGCAGCCGCTTTAACTTGACTGATTGCTACTGCTCCGCCTCCTATGGCTCCAGAGGCGGTACTTTGTGCCATGGATCCCATCTTTCCGCCAAGATAGTTATTTTCTCCTCCACCGTGACCTGTGAAGTAGCTATCTACCCATCCGTCAATACCCAACGAAAAGCCCCACATGATGATACTTGTAATACCAAGTATGATGAGATTTACAGGATCATTGATACCGTTTGCCAAAGAGTTATTGATAAGTGTAAATGTTACACCTATCACTAGCATCATTGTCATCCATTTAGCCCCCTGTTTGAGTATGTTGATGATAGAGTTATACGCCCACTGTCTGGTAAAGGCAAAAGAGCCAAATCCAAGCCAGAACACACCAACATAGAGACTGAACAAAAAGAAGATGTAATACTGTAATGCACGACCGACCATAAGTGAGATAAAGATTGTGGCAATTACGGCAAAGATCAGTAACATAAAACTGTTTCCTAATCCTCTCCATCCATTATCATCCACTTTTTTCCATACCTCTCCCCAGAACTTGCCGACATTATCCATAATTTCATCTAGGGATGGGGTGCTACCTCCGTTGGCTTTATCTGCAAGAGAGTTAAATCCATCAAACAGATCATAGAGCCAATGCAAGTGTGTAAAGAATGTTTTAAATAATAGGAGCAATAACATCATCTGTAAAAGCTTGGCAAATATTCCACCTATATCCAGTTCATTTCGCACCGCAGCTAGACCAAATATGATTGTCATGTCTATGATTGCCAGTGCATAAAAGACGAACTCTGCTGCCTCTCTAATTGGGGTATAAAAGAGTGCTATGCTACTGTCAAGCTGATCTTGAATATCGCCTATGACACTGCCAAGAGCACTGGCATTGGCAGCACTTGAAGCAAGAAGCAGCAGAGCTATAATCAACCACGCTTTTTTCATTTGATCTGTCTTGTGTTCTTTTTGTATGTGCTTGGATCCTCTGTTTTAAAAACATCGGGGTTATTCCAACCGTCTTTTTTGTCAGAGCATCCAGTAGCCAATAGTGCAAAAGCCGTAAAGCATAAAATAGTTATTGTCTTAGTCATTTTCATTTTCTGTTTCCTTTAAAGTTTTATATCTCTGTTTTTGATCCTCGTTTGCTTTGAGGATCAACCTCATACCGTGGATCACCATAATCACAATAAAGAGCCACAAAGGTAAAGATCGTATTGAAAATAGATCCTCTCCAGAGGGAAGAGCGTCAGAGCTGCAAAGAGCAATAACGATCAATACAAGCCCTGTTAGCATCTGTGCCGTATTTTCTGGAGTAAAGCCTTTGATGGAGTCTTTATGCTTCATCGGTGGATACGCCTAGTATTTTTTTCATAGTTGCCGCTAGTAGAAAAGTCTGCTTTGTCTCTAAAGGCTTTTTGCTGTGCCTGTTGAAGCTCTTCTCTGGTGTTTTGTGCAGCGTAAAACTCTCCTTGCATATTTGCCTGGGTTAAAACGGTTTGATTGAGTCTCTTTAGCGTTGAGATCTGATGTAAAGAGATCTGATTGGCAGCGGCTATGGCTGCTTCCTCTCCGTTGGCTGTGGTAGAGAGCTGTCTAAGCTTATTGACTACATCCTCATCACTCTGGAGATCTTTAAATTGCAATCCAAGGCTTTTCAGAGCACCGTTGACCGTTGAGCGTGTGGTATCTGTGAGCTGCTTATATTGGCTTTGAAAATCCAAAGATCCATTAGATGCCTTTTGGAGCCAATCGGCATAGGTACCGAATTTAGTTTTAAAGTCTTGATCGAAAGATGAAGCCGTCATACTAAGACCGTCTTGGAATTCCATCGCCTCTTTCATCTTTAAAACACCTTGCATGAACTCTGCATAGGTATTTTGTGGAAGAGATCCGATATTGGAGATCATCTGTTGGTAGCCCTGGAGTTTACGCTGCCACTCTTCAAGTTGTGTTTGGTACTGCTGTATTTGCGTTGCATATTCTTGTAATTGGGTGGCATAGGCATTGGCACGATCCAAAGTCTCTGCTCCAAATCTAGCCCATTGAGTAGGCTCTAATGCTCCTGCTACTGCTCCACCTGCATTAAGTGAAGTTGTCATAATTGCCGCTGCCACGGCACTAAGTCCTATTTTTTTCATTGTAGTTTTCATTTTGTTTTCTCCTTTGTTTGTTTTGGGTTTGGGATTTCAAATACTGCATCCATCATTTGGAAAGTATTATCTAGTACCTGTTTAATACGCATCATTTCGAGTAATTGAAAACTCCTTGATTTATTTTCTTTGACCTCCTCATAAGTAAGCTTTGCAGTTTTCATTTTGGCTATTGCCAAATCATGTAGCTGTGAAGATTTTCTTAGATAGATCACTCCGTAAAGCTTCTGTTTTACTTTTTTGTACGCTTCTGTCTCCTCAAAGCTATTACCGTGTTCATCGATGAGTTTTCCGAAGAACTCATTTGCCCATACAACTATTTTGGTATTGTCTCCAAAGAGTTCTACAAGGTACTCCATACCATTCAATGTGTCGTTAAGAGCTTCTCCTCCAACGATAGGGATATTCAGGTAGATGTTAAACTTCTCTTGCAATAGAGGCATAATTTGAGAGTTGATACAGTACGATACGAAGCTCTGGAACGCAGTAGCTCCCAAGTCCACAACGGTTAAATACTCTGTGACATCATCCAGAAGATGATAAATCAACTTATCCCATTTTTCAGGCTGTATCTCCAAACCGCTTTCATCCATGATCTCAATGGTTTTTACTGGAAGTCCTGCATAGTCAGCCAAACTAGAATTACTTGGATCTGTGTCTATCGCTGTGCTTGATATACCATGATGCAAGGCTCTTAAAAGATGTGACCATGCCAGGTGGGTTTTACCACACCCGCCTTTTTGATTGATTGTAAAATGTAGTTCTTGTTTCAATTTTGTTCCTTTGTGTCGATTTTAATATGGTGGTCAGTGATTGACACCAAAAAATTATTGGCTGCCTCTGCTGCATAGCTTAACTTTCTGTCCTGGTCCACAATGACACTTTTCAAGGCTTCTATCTCATCATTCTTTTTAGGCATAACTCTCATTCTGCCCTGGAGTGTCTCTTCTAGTTTTGGATCAAGATTTTCATAACCAAGAAGATCAAGAAATTCATTTTCATCGATCCCCATCCAGTAACTAGCTGCTATAGTAGAGTCACCAAAATGTTTCAGCCAGGTATGTAGTGTTTCATTCATGCTGTTTCCTCCAGTTTTAACTGATACCAACTAAAGAGATCTTTTTTTAAGACACTTGGATCACTTGTGCCATCTGAAAAATAGACATGTATCATTGAGCTATTAGGCTCATAATCAACTACTCGTTCTATCGTTTTGTTTTTCCCAAGCTCAAATCCGATAAGGGAGCGATAATCAAAAGTTTTAATCTTTTTATCATTCTCTATATTTTGCAATCTCTCTTGGTATTCTTTTCCCCATCTAAGAAATGCTTGAATAGCATCTGGGTTTTTATTGAGAATTTTTTTACGCATATCAGCTTTATAGGCTGGAGGATTATTTTTTCCTGATGAGTATTCATCCAACCATTTTTCCAAAAGAGGATTTTGTTCTATATCTATATCTGTGTGTGTATCTATATTTATCTCTGTATCTGTCTTTGTATCTGTGTCTGTCTCTATAGGACTTTTTTTGGACAATTTTGGACATTGTCCAATTTCAAGGTTTTCTTTCTCTTTTTGGCGTTGTTCTCTTTTATATTTTGCCCAATTTGTTTCGCTTCCAATCATATTTTGAGTTTCAACCATAAAGAGAGTGCCGTCATCCCATTTCTCCATTAGACCAAGACCAAGAAATAAATCTACACCTACTTTAACTGTATCAATATTTGTTCCTGTTATACTTGCAAGCATTTTAGGAGAGTATGGAATGGTATCCCTAAAGTAAAGCCTGCCTTCTGTTTTTACACTCTTCAATAATAGCTTTAAATAAAAATTTATATAGTCAGTTCCATTGTCCATATCTTCTATGATTTTAATTTCCTCACGATCATAAAAATCATCTTTTAGCTTGAGCCAAAATAGTTTTTTTTGTTTTGCCATTATTCAGCCTTTGGCTCTCTAATACTATTGTTTAAATAATCCATTATCCAGTCATATAAATAGACCACTCTTTTTCCATTTTTGGTGTATTTGATTTTCTTTTTACTCCTTATATATGCCTGTGCAGTTTCCTCTTTAGGAGGTAAGCCATGTTTTCCCTCCGCCCAATCTTTCGTAGTGACCCAAATCGCCATAAAATAACTCCTAGTGTGTAAATATTTCAAAAATACTAACATTTACATTCTTTTGAAAAACTTAAAATAATGGGTGTTTTTTGCACTTTTTGGTATAATTTGAAATATTTACAAGGAGTAAGCATGCTTAATAAAGAATTAATTGCAGAGACATTGGGCGTTTCTGTAAAGAGTGTATATAACTATATAAAGGAGAAAAGACCGATCATATCTCTTTTGGAGCGTTACTATTCAGAGTCAGATCTTCAAGAGTTTTTGCAAACAGGACGCATAAATCGTTATGAAAATTTTGATGCGGCTAAAGCAGATCCATTATTTATAGAATATGTAAAATTCAATTTGCCATCAAAAATGGACAAAATTAAAGGTGAGGGATTAATCATGTGGCTTAATCGCCTTATACCAAATCATATACTAACTACCATTTTAGAAGAAATAAAAGAAGATGAAGATATTGAACTTCATCAAGATAAAAGTAAAAAGTTTTTAATAGATCGTATCAAAGGATATGCTGCATCTTTTGAAAAAAAGTCAAGTCAAAAACAACTTATAGACTTGATAGATAAGAATTTTTCCAATATAGAGTGTTATGTGTTGATTAAATATTATGATGAAATTTTAGGCAAGAATTAAAATATGTATAAATTCAAAGTTAAAGTACCTTTGGAATTAGAGTATAAAAGCAACTTTGATAAGCATGATTTTAGCCATAAAAATGAATTGGAATTTAAATTTAGTTCATCTTATGATGAATTTAACTATTCACTTTATGGAGAAGCTAGAAACTATACTCTTTTAATAGATAACATAATTGCAGAGAATGAAGCTGCTTGTATTGAAAAAGTAAAATTTTTTTTAAATTCATTATTGCCTTTAGCCTCTTTAATAATACAATCCAGAAATAGCAATCAGCATAATACACATCTTAAACTTGACTATCTTATTTCAAATGTAAATATTGAACAGCAAGAAAGAATAGATGTTCAGGAGCAAAGCCAAGAACAAAATGGACAAGTAATTAAGCTTTCTGATCAAATAATGATTAAAGAAAATGTTCAGATAACCTCAATTACACAAATAGATTTTAGCAAGCTAAATATTTTTTTAAATTACAGTAATGATAAAGTTTTTCAATATGTTTTAGAAGGTTATTATCGTTCCCTTTCTGCAACAGATCCTGCAACAAAATTTTATAATGCTTTTACCATTATAGAGTTTATGGAAACATATTTCAGAAATGATATAGCTACCTCTAGTTTATTAGATAATGAAGAAATGGAAAAAGTAGTTAAATGTTTAAAAGAAAATATATCTAAAAATGTAGAACGAATTGTAAGTAGAGTTCAAAGTACACTTTCAAATGCAACATTAGAAAGCAGACATGAAAAACTGATAACGATTTTGAATGATAAATTTATGATTAAAAATATAAAATGTGGTACAGTCGATAGAGATATTGATATAGATTTTGCAAAACAAATAATTAAAATAAGAAATTCTCTTTTTCATGGAAAAACTTTCTCCGAGGAAGAGCAACAGAATATACGTAATAAGGGTTTAGAACTCATATGTTTGATTCAAAATATCTTATTTAACTGGACGAAAATAGAAGAATAATTTACCCAATACTCTCCCGTTCTGTCCTGGTATTCTTTTTAATCTTCTTGACCTGTCCAAAATTACTATCAACAATTTTAGGACCTTTAGCAGCAGGTGAGGGGGCAGAGGTTTCCTCTTTTGGTGTTTGAGCCTTCGGCTCTTTCTGGATAACTTCTGTATCTGGAGCAGGGGATTTCTCTGATGCAGTATCTTTAGGGCTGCTATTAGTCTTGGACTCAATAGCTCTTTTGAAATGATACTTAAATGACTCCAGAGACATTCTCCATCCAAGCTTTTCTTTGAGTGTACGATAGAGGTATGCTTTTTTTCTATAGCCCTTATTCCAGTAGTAATCTTCAATCATATCAAGTGAGGCGTAAAACTCTCTAACTGCTTCACCGTTTGGTAATTTTTCACCTGTATTAGCCATTGTGATCCTTTTTTGGAGTCATATATTATCGTATTGTAACATTACTTATTTAAAATATATCGTAAATTACTATATATTACCGAAACTTACCGTTTTTAATCTTTTTTTCCAAAAAGTTAAGATACAATACATTATGAATAAATTCAGGTAACGGAACTGAAAGGCAAGATGGGTCTATATCCGACAAAATTAAAAATTTTGCCTGTTATAGCCGTCTTGAAACTTATTCGCTGCCAATGGCAACTCAACGAAAATAGATCAAAAGAGGAAGAAGAATGACACTATCAGCAGAAGAGCAAAAGACTTTTGATGAAGCCTTGGCAGCATCTATAGAAGAGATCAATGGCTTTTATAAAGAAGATGTATATCAAACCCACTATATCCTATTTTTGGAGTATCTCCGCCTATCGCACATTGTTGCAGATCTAAAAGATATAGATTACGATAATGAAGAGATGGAGAAGATTACAGAGTATGTCTTTGAACGTATGCCTCACAAAGAGATCCTTGCAAATGTAATGACTCCAGAGTATTTTCCAAATGCTACGGAGATGATGCGATTTATGATGATGTCTCCAGAAGATCTGGAGCAGGAAAAACAAAAACTACTTAATGAGACTGGACTATGGAATATATAACATCAATAAAGTGGCTATTATTTAAATATAAAAAGAAAATTATTATTGTTACTAAATCTATTATCGTATTTTCTATGTTCTTAACATTTGCGTTAATGTTAATTGCACCATACGGAAATGTATTGAAAATCTTTTTATATTTAGCTCTTTTTTTATGGCTACCTCTATCCTTATTCTATTTTGCAGATACAGAAAATAAAGAAGATAGAGCTATAATATTAAAAATGTGGAAAGTTTATTTTTCGATAATAACACTTATGTTTGTTTTTTTATTTAGTACAGAAAACTACATTAAAAAAGTTAAAACAGATTATTTTAAAACGAAATTAATGTATGAGCTTAAAACTGATGCAAATCTTAGTATAATAAAAGATACATTTAAGAATTTTGAAAAGCTTACAATAAAGTCAATAAAATATTTAGAACCACAAGAAATTAATTTAACTAAAGATCTTCACCAAAAGCAGATTAACAAAAAACCATATAAGATTTTTTATGGAAATTTAAGTGTAGGTATAATGGCTATAGTGACTTTATTTATGTTGTTGTGGGCTATAACAGAATTGAGTTGGTTTGACACTTCAAAAAAAGAAAGTAAATCAAAAAGAATTCGGTTAAAGTATAACAATTTAAAAAAGTAAACCAACTTCGCTTAAGAAGAAATAATTTCTTTAAATAAATAAGAGTATAATTTTTTTAAAGGAATGGTTAGTAAAATGCATGAGAATAAAAAAGTAGTAGCCTTGGTCGATACTTTGAAAAGTACAAGTGTCGGTCGGATTACCATGCTTAATTTCATAGATGCAGTTAATTGTGGTGTGTTTTCAAGGCAAATTGCTAAAGAATTTATTATTCAATGGGCAGAAGGAAGTTATGGTCAGAGATCTGATGAAATAAAAAATATTTTTTGGAAAGTTGCTCAAAAATTTCCATCTTTTTTCATGCAGGGTAAAGAGTATGCTTTTTCTCAAATTGAGCTATATACAGTCTTGGCATATAGTGATTTTAAAAAGAGACTAAGTAATAATATTAACAAAAAGTATAGAGAAGCTTTTGAAATTGCTGATGATTTTTGTCTAGATTTTGATGATAGAATTTATGACAATATGGAGGAAAACGAGGAAGAACTCTTATCCGTTCAAGAAGAATTAACAGCAGGACTTAATTTTTTTGAAATAGAATTAAAAAAAGATGAATTTATAAAAAGCGATCCAGCTGGTTTGGTATGGTTTAGTAAGGATATTGCAGGTAAAATTTTAAAAGATAAGAAATGTCATAAAAGTACAATGACATATTTGGCAGACATTGCAAGAGATAATCTTGGGTTATCTCATTTTGGCACTAATTTGGACTCAGCTGAAAAGAAATATTGCCCTTTGTTGGTAGCTATAAAAATACAAGTAAAAGATAGAAGCTTATTTAGACCAACAGTAATTGATTCAGCTGCACACGAAAGGTTTAGAGGTGCTTATGGTGACCTTGAGGAAGAAGCACGAAATTATGGTAGAGCAACACAGTTAGAGGTGCTTTCTGATCATAATGGTGAATTGGGTGCAATGGAGATTGTCACAGGGAATTTTACCCCTGATAAGGTTGCGTTAACATTTTTAGGATATCCTAGAGTTCCAAGAAAAGATTTTCTTGGTGTTAATGATGATTTGTTTTGCGAGAACATATCGCGTAGTCGAGAACCAGAAACGATAGCTAGGAGTTTCCTTTCAATATGATAAATAAACAGAAAATAATTGAGCTTTTTGATTCAAATCTTGGTGAAAAAACTTTAGAAAAGCAGGAAGAGAAATTATACTGGTGGATATTGACAAGTATTGAATCTTGGGTAAGTGACGGTAAAGTAGCATCTTTTGCTCCATTTGATATATTATTTTCAGCAGAAGATAATGGTGTTTCTATTTTATCAACCATTGGAAATGGACTTCCTCGTCATAAAATAGAGAACAGTAGTTTTTCTCCATATACTCTATTTGTGAAATCTATAATATCCTTATTGGAAAAAAAGAATTATTATATTGATAACCGCAAAGCATGGAATTTTATTTTAAATGTTATAGTTGAAATGAAACTAAATGAGTCAATATCTATTTTGAATAAACTAATAAGACTAGAACAATTCAGATCGATGCACAAAGAAGATGGATATGATTTTTTTCTAGAGTCGTTTAATGCTGTATATTCTTTTGGTATAAATGATGAGGCAAAGTATTTTTATGAGACCACGATAAATTATATACATGATTATGACTTCTTATCTTTCAAATTATTAGAAAGATTATTAGAGATTGATCCTCGAAATAGTCAAAAATATATTAGAAATAAGTATTTAAAAAAGGCTTTATTTAGCTATCGCAGTGAATTATATAAAGCCAGAGGCATTTACCTTAATGAACATATTACGCCCATTGACCGATATGGAAAAAAATATAGTAATATTTTAAAAAACGATGAAGATTTTATTGATTTCTTTATAGTATGCAAAGAGAACTATTTAGATTTTTTATTGTTAAAACCAAGAGTTGATGCATTAAAATTAGAAATTATCACTTATAAAGAACCAAAGAGTACAATACCAATGCCTCATGAATCGGGTTTTAGAGAAAAAAACATGAGAGAAGCTACTCAAAATCTTTTAGGAGCTAAACAAAGTGCCTAGTCCAAAAAATGCAATAAAAGATTATATAGACTGGACACTTGCTTCTATAAATTTGGAAGAAAAAATCAAGTGGACAAATGAGACAAAAAGATTTCTTGAGGAAGATGAATCTCATTTTGTTCTTTATGCAGTTGATACAGACATAGTTAAATGTTATTGTGCTCCTGCCCAACAAGGAACTGGTAATTCCGAAGAAGGGTCTATTCCTTATGGAGTTATATTCCCTCCAGAGCAAAAAGATGATCAAGCAGCTAGTGCCATAACTTTTGTCATTGCCAAATATATTTTTTTTATATTAAACAACAAATATCCTATTTTTCAATTACCAACACAAGCAGCAGAGACCAAAAGAGTTTATGAAGCAGTGGCAAGAGATGCTTCTTTGGCAAGAGATGCTTTTGATAATATTTCAGATGAACTTAAAAATATTTCTGAAAAAGTTATAAAAAATTTAGAAAATACAATTAGTCAAGAAGATGATGATAGCGATATTTTAGAAATAATTGATAAATTGGGAGATCTCTTAACGAGTAGCAAAGCAGACTATCTATTGGAGATGAAAAACTATTTACAAGTGCTTTCTGATAGTACATTAATATCTACTGACGATGCAGCCGAAATATATAGAAATGATAAAGATTTAAGCATTATTAGCGAGGCATTGGTTGCTGATGATATTGAGGATTGGCTATATGAGTATGAATATAAAGAAGAATGGATTAATATCCTTTTTAACGAAAAAAGCAGCATAAATAGTTATCAAGCAAAAAAACTTGAAGCTGATGCCTATGCTCTGGCAAGACTGGAAACAATCAATAGAAAACTGGCTCCACTTGGAGGAAGAATGATTCTAATCACAGGAGCTAATTCAATAATTAGGGCTGCACAAGAGAAAGAAAGTGATTTTTTAAAAAAATATATTCGTCATTTTCATAGCTTTTTACCAAGCGCATTTGGTTATGCAGAAAATTCTAATGATACTATAGATTATATTTTGGGATTTCGAGCTTTAAATAATAAAAAAACTGAAACTGAAAATAGTTTTGCAATAAAAGATTTAGAGAAAGAATGGATAGAATTTAGAGACAAAACTATACAATCATCTTTGATTAATTCCAATGAATTGTTTAGTGATATACTTGATACTTTAAGAAAAAAACTTGCATCAAAAACTACAAAAAAAGAGTTTGCTAAAGAGTTAAAAAAACTCTCAAAAGATATTAAACAAGAAATATTAAAGCTTAGGATATCTTTGGTAGCAACATTTGCAAAAGCTGGAATTTTAATGCTGAAAATAGGCAAAAGATCACCTGTAAGAAATCCACCAAATATTCAATTTGATAGTCTAAGTAATGCAAACTCCCTTTTTGAACATTTTTTAGATAGTGATTTATCCAAAACTGATCTCAGCAAAGCCTTAAAAGATTTAGAAAAGGACTGTGTTTCCAAAGAGATAGGAATCAATGATTTAGGTTATTTATATTTTTTGGTTACTGCAACAATTTTTGCATCAATAGAGAGATGGAAAGCAGCAGAAGATATGGCTGGTTATGCCGTTATGATAGCCGAAGAAAAACCAAAAACAAAAAGCAACAGTAGTATATCTGGTAGAGAATCCTATTATCTTTTGGCAATTTCTAAAAGGTTAAATGCCTATAGTGTAGATGAATTGAAAGATACGGAACAGTTGATTGATAAGGCACTGTCTGCACTAAAAGAAGACAAAAAGAAAAGACCAGCTATAAAGATTAATCCATACAGATTTAATGTTGAGAAAATTGCGTTACAAATAGCAAAGTACCATTTCTTGGTAAAGCAGGGAGAAGATATAGAAGTATATAATGATATTAAAAAAATATATAAACAATTTGAAGAGGTAAAGAGAAAAACTCCTGAAGATTTTCCAACCATCGTAAAATATGCTATCAATGGGTTACAAGCTGTTTCCTTAGCCTGTATGACAAAAAATCTATTGCCTGAAGATATTAAAAAAAATATTGAGGCATTTAGTACAGAGCTCAATGCATTTTTGGAGATCGAAAAAAGTATTAATAATAAGAGAATACAAAAAACATATTTGATGAAAGCTTATTGGTTATTTGGTAATATCGCAAAAGATTTGATATCTGAAAATAATAGGTTTGATGAAGAGGCGATTGAAAGACTATTTAGGCATCTTAAACCAATTACGCACTATGATAAATCTAGGTTTGACAAATTAAAAAAATTATGTATTAAAATGATAGATGAATAAAAAAGCTTTTTATATCAATTTTAGGGGTTATTTGTATTAGTCACAACATAATCTGACAACTGTTAAACAAACAGGACTACAATTTCTCCTAGACAAATTGTTTAGGAGAGACAATGAATCTACATACACAAGAAAAAATCATTAAAAACAAGTT
>JALVGO010000250.1 GCA_027029065.1 Sulfurovum sp. | reverse complement strand
GCAAGGAACTCACCGGTACGGTAGACACCTGTCTGTACCTCATCGACAATGAGCAGTACGTTTTTTGCTTTGAGGTGTGCAGCAAGCTGCTGTACCTTCTCTTTGTCAAAGGGCTGTACACCACCCTCTCCCTGCACAAGCTCCAGCAGTACCGCTACGGTCTCATCATCAATGGCATCATAGACATCATCAAGTGTCGGCACATAGCCAAACCCGTCCGGATAGGGAGAGAAGTGCGGCGTATGAAAACTCTCCTGTCCTGTCGCTTTGACTGTCGTAATGGTACGTCCGTGAAATGAGTGCTCCAGTGTAATGACCTTGTAGCGTTTCTTCTCAAACTGTGTCTCACCATATTTGCGCGCGATTTTGATAGCACCTTCATTTGCCTCTGCCCCGGAGTTTGCGAAGAAAACCCCCATATCATAACCGCTTAGCTCTACCATCCGTTTTGCCAGTTTTGCCTGCGGCTCTATCACCTGCAGGTTAGAGATATGGATGATCTTTTTTGCCTGTTCGCAGATCGCTTCAGTCAGCTTTGGGTTGCCGTGCCCGACAGAGTTTACCGCAATGCCGGAAGCAAAATCGATATAGTCTCTTCCTTGCTCATCATAGAGTGTCGAACCGACACCTTTTACAAAGTTGGTATAGTCACGTGCATAGGTTTGCAGTACGTACTGCTTGTCCATCTCTTCAAGTGTCATTATCTATCACCTCTCTGCCACACATTTCAACACCTCTGTTTGGAATTGCCGGCAAGATAAATTTTCAGTCCGATATTATAGCAGAGAGTTTGTAATAGTGCATGGTACTATTCCATTTTGGCATGCTCTGTCTGACATTCTGTATCCTCTACACTACTCTCTTTCCACCATCTTTCCCGGTGGGGCATTTTGCGAAGATAGACGAACGGATCATCAAACCGCACACGCTCAGGCATAGATTTTACCGATTTTAAAAACCATGCTTCTGCTTGATGTTTATCGCCGATCTCCATATAGCAGACCCCCATGCCGTTGTTAAAAAGAGATTTGAAAAACTTGATATCGCTACATACATCAATCTGCCCATGCGGGAAAACATGTTCAAAAATCGTCATCGCCTTTCGCCGTCTCTCATGCAGCATCTCCTCAAGCGATCCAACTCCTCTGCGATAGAGTGCCTCGATCTGTGCCAGTCCTTTGTCAAACCATATCAGAGCTTCTACCGGATCGCCGTTTCTGGCATAGAGAATTCCGATACGGTGATAGATAGAGAGCATATCCGGATCAAGTTCTACAACGGATTTGAAAGTTTCTATTGCATCCTTGTACCACCCCATCTCTTCATAGACCATTCCCAGAGAGTGCAGTATCTCGATATTCCCTTCTCTTTGTGCATTTGCCTGTGCCAGATAGAACTGGGCATAGTCAAGATTATGAAGCATACGGTAGCACTCTCCTGACAGATAACAGTATGTCCAATCCTCAATAGTCTCTGCCTCAAGACGATGTATCTGCTGAAGTGCTTCAAAATAGTTGCCTTCCCTCATCAATGCCGCGATCTTTTCTCTTTGTGTACGCATGATATACACTCCTTATCTGTTAGATAAGTCAAGTATAGGCAGCAGAATCAAACGGGACAATGGCATTTGGAAGAAAAAAAAAGTGTAAAAATGCCTACTTGAGGTGAAGGGTTGGGAGAATCAGATTGCCCAAAACGGGCGCTACTATCAGGAACGCTGTACGGTCACCTTGACCTCCTGATAGCAGGCATTCTCACCCTCATCGCTCAAAATGGAAGGGGTCAGGGTATTGACCCCGATCGTGTTGTTGGTGACAATGACGCAGTTTGGACGCACATCTTCTGTAAGGTGTACGGTAAAACGGTGTGTGCCATATGGGGAAGAGAGCATCACCTCCTCTCCCTCTTCAAAGCCTGCATCAGGATGCATATGTACCCGGTTATCACGCACAAACTGCGTATTGAGCGACTTTGAAGATTTGGGAGAGAGCAGCCAGTATGTTTCATCTTTTGGTTTGTTTTTACTCTGTTTTCTGTACTTTGTAAAGCGTTTCGGGTTGATAAAATCATCATCGTACTCATCGATAAAGGTAAATTCATCATCCCCCTCTTCACCAAACCCCTCAGCATACGGCGCTGGGTCGTAGGCGGGTGAGCGGTAGCACCCCTCTTCCTCTTCACACTGACCAAGCCAGTGTTCAATGTATGCCTGCTCCTCTTGAAGCCCTGTCAGATCAAACGTATCAAAGAGATATTTGGTAAAGTCATACTCGCTGATACCAAACGGACTCTCTACCGCCTTATGCATCTTTTCGACATAGTGGTGGCTGTAACTAAGCCGCACATCCTCTTTTTCAAAAAAGTGTTTTGCCGGGATCACGATATCCGCAAGCGCAGAGGTTTCATTCTCATACAGACCGAAATATATCAGCGTTCCGGTACCGGAGAGTTCCTCTTTGACACGGTTGCTGTCTGGCATCGAAGCTGCCGGGTTGCCTCCCTGCACCAGCACGGTATCGAACTTTGAAAAGGGTGTAGTCGCTTTGGGCACACGTGCCGTTTTTACCTCAAACGGATCATCAAATCCCAGCCGTGAGCTTCCGAGGTAGTGCACCCCGCATCCCTCTTTGCCAAAGAGCCCCAGAACAGCGGCAAGCGAATCGATCGCATGGAGTGTGTAGGCACCGGTGGTATACTTCTGCACCC
>JALVGO010000249.1 GCA_027029065.1 Sulfurovum sp. | reverse complement strand
TCCTCATTCCTCATTCCTCATTCCTCATTCCTCATTCCTCATTCCTCATTCCTCATTCCTCATTCCTCATTCCTCATTCCTCATTCCTCATTCCTCATTCCTCATTCCTCATTCCTCATTCCTCATTTTCTGCGTGCGCAATACTCCATTCATTAAAAGGTATCGCTTCAAAGTGCAGTTTTTCGATGTCGAAGGCATAGCTGTTGGCAACGGTGACAATGGTGATTTTGGCAATGCCGTGTTTCTTGTAGATGGCGAATTTCTTTTGTGATTTGACCCAGACGCTCTCTTCGCTTTCAAACGGGGCAGGGATGATCAGCTCATTGTCAGCAGTGATGTAACCGTGTATCCCCAGTGTTTTAAAGATGATACCGTGTTTGATAAGTGTCAGCGCGATCATGCAGTCAAACTGTGTACCAAAAGGCTGATGGGCAGTGAGGTATTTGACAAAAGCGAAGTCATACATGATCATCTTTTTGCCGCTGCGCTTGATGGCATTGTCGATGAAGTAGAGCAGTCCCTCCTGTTCAAAGCGCTTGACGGCACTATAGACAAAATCTTTTGAGATGCGGAAGTACTCCTTGGTAAAGGTATAGATCTGATGTACGGTCATTGGCTGTGTATTGTAGCGGGCAAGTATGAGGACGAGAGACTGCTCGTTGGGAGAGAACTGCTGCTGAAAGAACTGCTTCATCTTCAGGATCGTGTTCTGGGTATGTCCCGCCATGGCAGGGAGGGTACCTGATTTGAGGAAGTGGTTGAAGGCGACTGAAGCCAAACTGCTGTGTTCAAAGGCAATGAACTCCTCATAGTCAAGAGGAAAGAGCTGTACGGGCTGATATCCTGTTTCATCAATAGGTATGCGACTGATCAGGATTATACGTTCTACGTTGGGGAAGGCATCTATCATCCCCGGTTCATAGTGGTCGAGGATGAGTTCTGTGATCCCATACTCTTCAATGAATGCCTGAAGGGGGAGCGTATCAAGGGTGCTGAGGATGAGGTTGGGATCTTCAAGGTCTATATAGAGGGTATGTTCGTCCCTGTTTTTGAGATAGTCCAGTACCAGTGCGGTTTTGCCGCTGCCCCTTGCACCGTAGAGGTTGATATTGCCATCTTCCGGCAGGGTAGTCTTGCGTACAATATAGTGGTCGTTTTGGGGAGGATGGGTGTGATAATGTTCAAGCAAATCCATAAAAACCCCTTTAACTTTCCTTTTCATAAGGAAATAATTTTCAATATTGTACCATTTGGACGCTAAAAAGTATTGCACCTTTGAGAAAGTTTGGATATAATTCGCGTTCCTAAATTTATGTTAGGCGTATCAAAAGCCCCGAAAAGCGGACGCTTTGGGTATGGCTAACGAGTTCTTTAAAGGGTAAAAATGGAAAAAATCAGATTGAAGCTTAAAGCTTATGATCACCGTGTTTTAGACAGATCAGTTGCTGCTATCGTAGATGCAGTCAAGCGTACAGGTGCAGAGATTAGAGGGCCAATTCCAATGCCAACTAAGATCAAGCGTTATACCGTACTGAAATCACCACACGTGAACAAAGATTCTCGCGAACAGTTCGAGATCAGAATTCACGGAAGAATGATCGACATCGTTTCAGCCACTTCCGACACCATCGACTCACTGATGAAGTTGGATCTTGCGCCTGAGATCGAAGTTGAGATCAGATCAATGGACAAGTAGGAGTAGAGAATGGAATTTATCGTAGAAAAAATTGGTATGAGCAGAACCATCGACGTACCAAGTGTTCCAGTTACACTTCTCAAAGTCGTTGATGCAAAAGTGTGTGAAGTAAGAGAAGACGGAAAAGCACTCGTTGCGTACAACAGCAGCAAGAAGATCAACAAAGCAATCGAAGGTCAGCAGAACAAGTATGGTATCTCCAAAGAGTTCAACAAGTTCATGACCATCGAAGTGGCTGAAGGTACTGAAGCAGGTGACCTGAACCCGGCACCACTCGCGGAAGCAGCGGTTGTCAAAACATCTTTGAACACCAAAGGTAGAGGTTTCCAGGGTGGTATGAAGCGTCACGGATTCGGCGGCGGACCAGGTTCTCACGGACACAGATTCGGAAGACGTATCGGTTCTATCGGTAACGCCGAGTGGCCAGGACGTGTACAGAAGGGTAAAAAGATGCCTGGACAGTACGGAAACACCAAAGTAACAGTAAAAAATGAAGTGATTTCATTCGATGCTGAGAACGGCATCCTAGTATTAAAAGGTTCAATTCCTGGACACAATGGTGCCAGAGGATTGGTAAGGATCGTTAAATGAGCAATGTAACAACTATTAAAACAACAGACCTTCCACAAAGCTTTCTGGAAGTTCACCCGCACAACCTTTACCTTTACTGTAAAGCGTATGCGGCAGGACTCAGAGCGAACACTGCACAGACAAAGAACAGATCTGCTGTAAGTGGCGGTGGTAAAAAACCGTTTGCGCAAAAAGGCGGCGGTCGTGCAAGACAGGGTTCTATCAGAGCACCTCACTTTGTCGGCGGTGGTGTAGCGTTTGGACCAAGCACAAACAGAAACTATGATCTGAAAGTGAACAAAAAGCAGAAAAAACTTGCGCTTTACCATGCTCTGGCAGAAAAAGCGGCAAACGATGCACTTTTTGTTGTTGACAGTGTCAGCATTGAATCCGGAAAGACAAAAGATGCACTTGCGTTTGTCAACGGACTGAATCAAAGAGATGTACTTGTTGTCAAAGAGATGATTGATGACAAAACATTCCTCGCATTCAGAAACCTTCAGAATGCATACCTTATCGAAGAGAATGAGCTAAACGCTTACCTCGCAGCGGCATATCACTCTGTAGTGATCGAGAAAGCTGTATTTGATAAATTGACAAAAGAGGCTTAAGATGGCAGATATTACAGATATCAAATCAATTATGTATACAGAGAAGAGCCTGGCTCTTCAGGAAGAGGGTGTCATCGTAGTTCAAACAACTCCAAGAATGACTAAAAATGGTCTCAAAGAGGTTTTCAAAGAGTTCTTCGGGATCACACCACTTAGAGTAAACTCTATGAGAGTAAACGGAAAAGTGAAGCGTTTCAAGGGTATCGAAGGGAAAAGACCGGACACCAAAAAGTTCTACGTCAAGCTTCCTGAAGATGCGAAGATCGAAAGCTTAGCGGTATAAGGATAGAAGATGGCAATCAAAACATATAAACCAACCACACCTTCCCGTCGTTACATGACTAACCTTGACAGTAGTGACATCACTGCCAAAGCAAGCGTTAGATCACTCCTGAAGAATCTTCCAAGATCTGCAGGTAGAAACAGCAACGGTAGAATCACTTCCCGCCACAGAGAAGCGGGTGCAAAAAAACTGTACAGAATCATCGATTTCAAAAGAAACAAATTCGGTGTTGAAGGTACAGTAGCAACAGTCGAGTACGATCCGTACAGAAACTGTAGAATCTGTCTTGTCAAATATACAGACGGTGACAGAAGATATATCCTTCAGCCAAAAGGGCTCAATGTCGGTGACAAGATCATGGCGGCGGAAGCCGGACTTGACATTAAAACCGGTAATGCAATGAAACTGAAGAACATCCCTGTGGGTACACTGGTACACAACATCGAGCTCAGCCCGGGACACGGCGGTCAGATCGCACGTTCAGCTGGTGGATACGCTCAGATCATGGGTAGAGACGGAAAATATGTCTCTCTCAGACTCCCATCCGGTGAGATGAGATATGTCCTCGGTGAGTGTCTTGCAACCATCGGTACAGTCGGTAACGAAGACTTTGCAAATATTGTTATCGGTAAAGCCGGTAGAAGCAGACACCTGGGTATCAGACCTCAGACACGTGGTTCTGCGATGAACCCGATCGATCACCCGCACGGTGGTGGTGAAGGTAAGACAAACTCTGGTCGTCACCCGGTATCTCCTTGGGGTATGCCAACCAAAGGGTTCAAGACTCGTAAGAAAAAAGCTAGTGACAAACTTATCATTAGCAAGAGAAAAAAGTAAGGGGCTAAGATATGGCAAGATCGTTAAAAAAAGGTCCATTCATCGATGGTCACCTAATGAAAAAAGTGCTTAAAGCAAAAGAAGAGGGTTCTAACAAACCGATCAAAACATGGTCAAGAAGATCTGTGATCTTCCCTGAGTTTATCGGTTTGACTATCAATGTACACAACGGACGTCAGTTCGTTCCTGTATTCATCACTGAGAACCATGTAGGGTACAAGCTTGGTGAATTTGCACCAACAAGAACATTCAAGGGCCATAAAGGTTCTGTTCAGAAGAAGGTAGGTTAAATATGAGTAGAGCACTATTGAAATTCGTAAGAGTATCTCCTACTAAAGCCAGACTGATCGCAAAAGAAGTGCAGGGTATGAATGCCGAGCTGGCACTTGCATCGCTTGAGTTCATGCCGAACAAAGCAGCGGGGATCATCTCTAAAGTGATCGCATCAGCGGTAGCCAACGGCGACTATGAGCCTGAAGAGGTTGAGATCACTTCTTGCAGAGTAGACAAAGCGGCTGTAATGAAAAGATGGAGACCTAGAGCAAGAGGTACTGCGTCAAGAATCATTAAACCAACGGCACACATCCTTGTTGAAGTTGGTCCAGCGAAAAAAGATGGGGAGGACGCATAATATGGGTCAGAAAGTCAATCCGATAGGTCTTAGACTAGGGATCAACAGAAACTGGGAGTCAAGATGGTTCCCTGCCAAAACAAGAGCAGCTGATTTTATTGCTGAAGACTACAAAATCAGAAAGTTCCTGAAAAAAGAGCTTTTCTATGCAGGTGTTTCCAATATTATTATTGAGAGAACTGTGAAGAAGCTCAGAATCAATATCGTAACGGCACGTCCTGGTATCATCATCGGGAAAAAAGGTGCAGATATTGAGAAGCTTAAGTCGACACTTGTCAAAATGCTCGGAAAAGATGTTGCAATCAACATCAAAGAAGAGAAGCGTCCACAGGCTTCAGGACAGCTTGCTGCTGAAAATATTGCAACACAGCTTGAGAGACGTGTCGCTTTCAGACGTGCAATGAAAAAAGTGATCCAAGGTGCACTTAAATCCGGTGCCAAAGGAATCAAAGTTTCCGTATCAGGAAGACTTGGCGGTGCTGAAATGGCAAGAACCGAGTGGTATCTTGAGGGCCGTGTACCTCTGCATACACTCAGAGCAAAAATCGATTACGGTTTTGCTGAAGCACACACTACATACGGAATTATCGGTATCAAAGTCTGGATCTTCAAGGGTGAAGTGCTTGCAAAAGGGATTCAGGCAGAGCCGAAAGAAGAGAAAAAGGGTGGTCGCAGACCTTCCAGAAAGAGAGGTGAATAACCATGTTGATGCCTAAAAGAACCAAATGGAGAAAGCAGCAAAAAGGCCGTAACCGCGGTAAGTCTTTCAGAGGTAACAAAATCGAGTTCGGTGATATCGCAATCAAAGCGGTAGAGGCAGGACGTATCGATTCACGCCAAATCGAAGCGGCGCGTATTACCATGACAAGAAAGATCAGCAGAACCGGTAAAACATGGATCCGTGTATTCCCGGACAAGCCTCTTACTGCCAAGCCACTCGAAACGAGAATGGGTAAAGGTAAAGGTGCTGTGGACAGATGGGTGATGAACATCAAGCCCGGACGTATCATCTTTGAAATGGCAGGTGTTGAAGAGTCTCTCGCACGTGAGGCATTGACACTGGCGATCCATAAACTGCCATTCAAGTGTAAAATCATCACTTCAAAGGACAGTAATGAAATATATTGATTTGAAAGAGAAGAGCGAAGCAGAACTGCTTGAGATGCTCAAAGAGAAGAAACTTGAACTGTTTACACTGAATGCAAAGTTGAAAACAATGCAGCTTACAAACACTTCCGAGTTGAGAACAGCGAAAAAAGACATCGCTAGAATCCAGACAGCACTCACTGCTGTAAGATCGAAGTAAGGGGTCACCTATGCCAAAAAGACAAATACAAGGAACAGTGATCAAAAAGGCTGGAGACAAGACGGCAACCGTACTGGTTGAGCGTCGTGTACTTCACCCAAGATATCACAAGACAGTAAAAAGATTTAAAAAATATCTTGTTCATGATGAAAAGAATGATGTGAATGTTGGAGATACAATTACAGCGATCGAGTGCAGACCGCTCTCCAAGAACAAAAGCTTCAGACTTCTTGAAATCGTGAAGAGAGGAGAAGTGTAATGATCCAGGGATTTACTAGACTGAATGTAGCGGACAACTCCGGTGCAAAAGAGATCATGTGTATCAAGGTTCTTGGCGGATCAAAAAGAAGATATGCATCTGTAGGTGATGTGATCGTTGCTTCTGTAAAGAAGGCACTTCCAACAGGTAAAGTGAAAAAAGGTAAGGTTGTCAAAGCGGTTGTTGTCAGAACCAAAAAAGAGATCCAGAGAGAAAACGGATCACTGATCAGATTTGACGACAACGCAGCGGTAATCATCGACGACAAAAAGGAGCCGATCGGTACACGTATCTTCGGACCTGTAAGTCGTGAAACAAGATATGCAGGATTCATGAAAATTGTATCCCTCGCACCGGAGGTATGGTAATGGCAAAAAAGTTCAAAATCAAAAAGGGTGATCAGGTACAGATCATCGCTGGTGATGACAAAGGCAAAACCGGAGAGGTACTGCAGGTACTTCCCAAAAAAGATGCTGTGATCGTTGCAGGGTGTAAACTGGCTAAAAAAGCAGTCAAGCCGAGCGAGCAGAACAAAGAGGGTGGATTTGTCAACAAAGAGATGCCTATCCACGTCTCAAACGTAAAAAAAGTAGAGGGCTAATCCTATGAGTAGAATGAAGCAAAAGTACAATGACATCGTGCCTGCACTGAGAGAAGAGTGTGGGATCAAAAACCCGATGCAGACACCGAAGCTTGAAAAGATCGTTATCTCTGTCGGTGCAGGTGAAGAAGGAAGAGATTCCAAGCTCATCGCAAACATGGCAGATACAATCTCTCTTATTGCCGGTCAGAAAGCAGTGATCGTCAACGCTAAAAAATCCGTTGCAGGATTTAAAGCAAGAGAGGGCGCGCCTTCCGGTATCAGAGTAACACTCAGAGGCGAGAACATGTACAACTTCTTTGACAAGCTCGTTTCTATTGCACTGCCAAGAGTGAAAGACTTTAGAGGTGTACCAAGAAAAGGTTTTGACGGTCGCGGTAACTACAACTTCGGTCTTCAAGAACAGCTTATGTTCCCGGAAGTGGATTTTGACAGCATTATCAAAACACACGGGATGAACATTACGATCGTAACAAGTACTGAAGATGACAAAGAAGCATTCACGCTTTTAGAGAAGCTTGGTATGCCTTTCGCTAAAGGGAGAAACTAATGGCTAAGAAATCGATGATTGCAAAGCAGAAGAGAAAACCTAAGTTCGCTGTTCAGGCGTACACAAGATGTAACATCTGCGGTAGACCGCACTCTGTATACAGAGATTTCGGTCTGTGCCGTGTATGTTTGAGAAAAATGGCCAACGAAGGTCTTATTCCTGGTATGCGTAAAGCAAGCTGGTAAGGAGAAGTAAAAGATGATGACAGATATTATTGCAGATTCACTGACTCGTATCAGAAATGCTGCGCAGAGAAGACTGGATACAACAACACTCCTTCACTCTAATATGATCGAAGCGATCGTTGCGATTTTTGTAGACAAAGGTTACCTTGAGAGCTACAAAGTGAAGGAAGACGGAAACAAGAAGACCATTAAAGTGGTACTGAAGTATGATGACAATGAAAAAAGTGTCATTAATGAGATCAAGAAGATTTCCAAGCCCGGAAGACGTGTTCACCAGGGTAAAGATGAAATCAGAACATTCAAGAACGGTTACGGTACACTGGTTGTTTCGACAAGCCAAGGCGTACTTGCCAACGACGAAGCGTACAAGCGTGGTATCGGCGGCGAAGTAATCTGTAGTATTTGGTAAGGAGACAAGATGTCAAGAATAGGAAAAAGACCAGTAACTGTCGCTAGCGGTATCGAAGTATCCCTCGACGGTACGACTCTCGTGGCTAAAAAAGGCAATCTTGAAAAGAGACTTGAAACACACGGACGTGTCGATGTGAACATTGACGGGAATGAAGTGGTTTTCATCAGAAAGGGTGACGACAAACAGTCTGCTGCCTACTGGGGAACATACAGAGCACTTTTCAACAACATCATCGTAGGACTCGACAAAGGATTCCAGAAATCTCTTGAGATCAACGGTGTCGGTTACAGAGCGGCAGTTCAGGGAAAAGTACTGAACCTGCAGCTTGGATTCTCTCACGATATCAACTTTGATATTCCTGAAGGACTTGAGATCTCTGTAGACAAAAACATCATTACCATCAAAGGTACTGACAAGCAGGCAGTCGGTCAGGCAGCAGCTGAGATCAGAGCGTTCAGACCACCTGAGCCTTATAAAGGAAAAGGTGTGAAGTATACCGATGAAGTGATCATCAGAAAAGCCGGTAAAGCGGCTGGTAAGTAAGGGGCGATAGATGTTAAAAAGTATTCAAAAAAGAAAAAATAAACTTCGCGCTCAGAGAAAAGCGAGAGTAAGAGGCAAGATCTTCGGAACAGCTGAGCTTCCGAGACTTTCTGTATACAAGTCCAACAAGTACTTCTATGCGCAGGCGATCGATGACAATGCAGGTATGACACTTGCTGCAGTTGACGGAAGAAAGCTCGGACTCAAAGCGAACAAAGAAGATGTGAAAAAAATAGCTGCAGAGATGGCTAAAAGTCTTGCTTCAAAAAACATCGACAGTGTTGTATTTGACAGAAATGGTTATCTTTACCACGGTGTTGTCGCATCATTTGCTGATGCACTCAGAGAAGCCGGAATCAAGTTTTAAGGAAGCATGATGGAAAATCAAGAAATCGAAAAAGAATTTGAAGAAGTGATCGTAAACATCGGTCGTGTTACCAAGGTTGTCAAGGGTGGTAGACGATTCAGATTTACTGCACTTGTTGTTATTGGTGACAAGAAGGGTACAGTAGGGTACGGATTTGGTAAAGCCAAAGAGGTTCCTGACGCGATCAAAAAAGCGGTTGATGATGCACACAAGAACCTTGTAAAGGTTAACATCAAAGGAACAACCATCGCTCACGATATCGAGCACAAGTTCAACGCAAGTAGAATCGTGCTTAGACCGGCGAGTGAAGGTACAGGGGTTATTGCAGGTGGTGCCGCTCGTCCGGTACTCGAACTTGCAGGTGTACAGGATGTACTGTGCAAATCTATCGGTTCAAACAACCCAAATAACCTGGTAAGATGCGCAATTGGGGCACTTACCAGAATCAAAGCATAAGGGGTAAAGTATGGGTCTACATAATTTACAGCCTGCTCCGGGATCGACTCGCAACAGAAAAAGAGTCGGACGCGGACAGGGTTCAGGCACAGGTAAGACAGCAGGACGCGGTAACAAAGGTCAGAAAGCAAGATCAGGTTACAGCAAAAAAAGAGGTTTCGAGGGTGGACAAATGCCACTGCAGAAGAGACTTCCAAAAATCGGTTTCACATCAAAAATTGAAAAACCGTATGTGATCAACGTTGAGAAGATCAAAGCGGTTGCGGAGCTGGATGAGATCACACTTGAGAGTATCAGATCGGTTCACAAACTGCAAAAAACAGTCAAAAGAGTGAAACTCATCGGTGCATCTGCCAAAGATCTTGCAAGCAAGATCAAAGATGACGCTGTAACCACAAGCGGAAAATAATCATGGGTAACGCTTTAACTCAAAAAATCCTGATTACATTGGGATTCCTTTTTGCGTACAGAGTTTTAGCCTACATTCCTACACCGGGTGTTGACCTGAATGTTATCAAAGAGTTCTTTGATAGCAACTCGAACAACGCCCTCGGGATGATGAATATGTTCTCTGGAAACGCGGTCAGTCGTCTGAGTATCATCTCCCTCGGTATTATGCCTTATATTACAGCCTCCATTATTATGGAACTTCTCGCAGCTACATTCCCAACACTTGGACAAATGAAAAAAGAACGTGACGGTATGCAAAAGTATATGCAGATCATTCGTTACTTTACAATCTTCATTACGGTAGTACAGGCGATCGGTGTCTCAATGGGACTTCAGAGTATGACCGGACGGGCAGGTGAAAGTGCTGTGCTTATCGATCCTATGACATTTACCATACTGACGACGTTCTCAATGTTGACAGGTACGATGCTGTTGATGTGGATTGGTGAACAGATTACACAAAAAGGGATCGGGAACGGTATCTCTCTGATTATCTTTGCAGGTATTGTATCCGGATTGCCGGCAGCAATTGGAAATACAATCCGTGCAGTCAATGCAGGTGAGATGAATTTCCTTGTTGTACTTGGAATTCTTGCGGTAATGCTGATCACTATTCTTGTGATTATCTATGTTGAACTGGGTGAGCGTCGTGTACCGATCTCCTACTCCAGAAAAACAATCATGCAGAATCAGACAAAACGGGTAATGAACTATATTCCTATCAAAGTGAATCTCTCAGGTGTTATTCCGCCTATCTTTGCATCTGCGGTACTGATGTTTCCTCTGACAATGCTTCAGGCAAGTACCAACCCGATTTTGACGGCGATTGCCGATACACTCTCACCGGGCGGTTTGGTGTTTAATATTGCGACGTTTGTGCTTGTGGTATTCTTTGCATTTTTCTATGCATCGATTGCCTTCAACGCCAAAGATATTGCTGACAATCTGAAGAGACAGGGCGGTTTTATTCCGGGTGTCAGACCGGGAGAGCACACCAAAGAGTTCCTCAATGAGGTTGCAAGCCGTTTGACAGGTTCTGGAGCCATTTATCTTGGTCTGATTGCTACAGTACCGTTTGCAATCATTTCCGGACTGGGCGCGAGTTTCTATTTTGGTGGTGTGTCCGTTCTGATCATTGTACAGGTTGCCCTAGATACAATGAGAAAGATCGAAGCACAAAGAACCATGAACCAGTATGATACACTGGGCAACGTAGGTCTGTAATGGCTATTGCACTTAGAAAACCCGATGAGATCGCCAAGCTCAAACGAGCAGGCGAAATCGTCGGTAATACACTTCAATATCTTCAATCCATCATAAAACCCGGTATGACACTTAAAGAGATCGATACACTTGGCGAAAACTATATTCGCGAAGCCGGAGCGGAACCTTCATTCAAGGGGCTGTACGGTTTTACCGGTTCTGTCTGTACTTCACTGAATGAGGTGTGTATTCACGGTGTACCGGATGATACCGTTGTCAAAGAGGGTGATATTCTTGGATTGGATATTGGAACGAAACTTGACGGTTATTATGGCGATGCAGCCATAACCATGGCCATAGGAAATGTATCTGAAGAGGATAAAGCCCTGATAGACTGCTCCAAGGGTGCACTCTACCATGCGATTGAAGCGATCAAGCCTGGTATGCGCTTTAAAGAGTTGAGCAAAATCCTTGAAGCGTATATTGTTTCAGCCGGATTTGTACCGCTTCGTGACTTTTGTGGACACGGTATCGGTACCAAGCCGCATGATGAACCCAATATTCCCAACTATCTTGAAGGTAAACCCAATCAGGGTCCCAAGATCAAGAACGGGATGGTCTTCTGTCTTGAGCCGATGATCTGCCAGAAAAGCGGTAATCCGGTGCTGCTTGAAGACCAGTGGTCAGTTGTAAGTGATGATGGTCTTCGTACCGCACACTATGAGCATCAGGTAGCAGTAGTTGACGGCAAAGCCGTTATATTGACCGAAGCATCAGCTTCTCTGTAAACGTTAGAAGGAAGGATAGACAACATGGCAAAAGATGACGTAATCGAGATTGACGGAAAAGTGGTAGAGGCGTTGCCCAATGCAACCTTCAGAGTAGAATTGGATAACGGGCATGTAATTTTGTGTCATATTGCAGGAAAAATGCGTATGCACTACATCAAGATCCTGCCCGGAGACAAAGTAAAAGTTGAACTGACTCCATACAGTCTGGATAAGGGACGTATTACTTTCAGATACAAATAGCATTTTAGCGTTCAGCGTTGAGCGCTGAGCGTTCAGAAATCATCATCTTCACCTCATATTTAAAAACCTCACATACTATAAGAAAACATTAATAAACATTTCGGTATAATCCTCCTCCCTATTACTGTAGGTAGTAGGAAACTGCGCGAAGAATCTTTGATTGATTCGCACCGATCACTCAAGGGTTGGATGCCCTAAACTCGGTCATCCACGCAACAATGAAGGTGCAAAAATTTACAGGAGTCACCATGAAGGTCAGACCATCAGTTAAGAAGATGTGCGATGATTGCAAGATCATTAAGCGCAAAGGTATTGTACGCGTGATTTGTAAAAATCCAAAACATAAACAGAGACAAGGATAAACATGGCACGTATTGCAGGTGTTGATTTACCACAGAAAAAGAGAATGGAGTATGCACTGACATACATCTACGGTATCGGTTTGACAACGTCAAGACAGATTCTTGACAGAACAGGTATCAGCTATGACAAAAGAGTCTTTGAACTGACAGATGCCGAAGCGGCAACGATCCGTAACGACATTCAAGAGCATGTTATGGTTGAAGGGGATCTTCGCAAGAAGGTTGCACTGGATATCAAAGCATTGATGGATCTTGGTAACTACAGAGGACTCAGACACAGAAGAGGACTTCCTGTCCGTGGACAAAAAACAAAGACAAATGCGCGTACCAGAAAAGGGAAGCGTAAAACTGTCGGTGCAGCGTAAGGAGTAGCGAAGTATGGCTAAGAAAAAAGCAAAAAAGAGTATTGCAAAAGGTGTTGTCTACGTAGCAGCAACATTTAACAATACTGTGATCACTGTTACAGATGAAATGGGCAATGTTATTGCATGGAGCTCAGCAGGAGCACTTGGTTTCAAAGGTTCAAAGAAATCGACTCCTTTTGCCGCTACAGAAGCGGTTGCCGATGCAATGACAAAAGCCAAAGAGCACGGCATCAAAGAGGTAGGGATCAAAGTACAGGGTCCTGGTTCCGGTAGAGATACTGCTGTTAAAGCGATTGGTGCTACTGAAGGAATTCGTGTAACATTCCTCAAAGACATCACTCCGCTTCCACACAATGGTTGTAGACCACCTAAGAAGAGAAGGGTATAAGCATGGCAAGATATAGAGGTCCAGTTGAAAAACTAGAAAGAAGACTTGGTGTTGATCTTGGATTGAAAGGTGAGCGAAGACTTGCCGGAAAATCTGCATTGGAAAAAAGACCGTATGCTCCGGGACAGCACGGACAGAGACGTACTAAGATCAGTGAATACGGCCTTCAGCTTCAAGAGAAGCAGAAAGCAAAATTTATGTACGGTGTTTCTGAGAAACAGTTTAGAGCACTCTTTAAAGAGGCAAACAGAAGAGAAGGGAATACAGGGGAGATCCTGATCCAGCTTCTTGAGCAGAGACTTGACAATGTTGTCTACAGAATGGGATTTGCTACAACCAGAGCGGCAGCAAGACAGTTTGTAAATCACGGACATATTCTTGTTGACGGAAAACGTGTTGACATCCCCTCTTACAGAGTCAAAGCAGGGCAGAAAATCGAGATTAGAGAGAAGAGCAAAAACAACCCTCAGATCCTCAGAGCAATTGAGTTGACAAACCAGACAGGTATGGTCGAGTGGGTTGATGTAGACAAAGAAAAACTTTTTGGAATCTTTACAAGAATTCCGGAAAGAGAAGAAATTTCAATCCCAGTGGAAGAACGTCTAATCGTTGAGCTGTACTCTAAATAATCGTAGTTAAGTAAAGGCTAGTGAATGAGAAAAATTAAAGTTGCACCGTTTATGCCGACAGAGGTAGAAGTTAATGAGATCAGCGCAAACCGCGCAGAGATCATCGCCTATCCTTTTGAAAGCGGTTATGCTGTGACACTCGCGCACCCTTTAAGACGCCTGATCCTCGGGTCGTCTATCGGGTATGCACCGATCTCTGTAAAGATTGAAGGTGCTGCACACGAGTTTGACACAATCAGAGGTATGCACGAAGATGTGGCTGTATTTATCATCAACCTCAAGAACATCCGTTTCAAGATCAAGGATGAGAGTGACCGTGTTGAGTTGAAATACAGTTTCACTGGACATAAAGAAGTAACTGCGCAAGATCTCAACAATGACCAGATCGAAGTGGTCAACGGTGACCTTCCTCTGGCAACACTCAATGAAGATGCCGAGTTGAATTTCACAGTCGTGATCGCAAAAGGTATCGGGTATGTACCGAGTGAAGATCTGAGAGATGAAGTTGCATCTGATGCCATTGCACTTGATGCATTCTTTACGCCTGTCAGAAAAGCAAACTACAAGATCGATCCGGTACTGGTAGAAGACAACCCCAATTTCGAGAAGATTACATTCGATATCGAGACTGACGCACAGATCGGTCCGGTAGAAGCATTTACCAATGCACTTGAAGTGATGAACAAGCAGCTTTCCGTATTTAACGGTGTGCTTGATGTTGATATCAGTGCACCTGCACCGAGAAAAGGTGGAGATGAAAGCGAGCTCAAACCGTTCCTTCAGACAGTAGATTCTCTTGGATTGAGTGCACGATCGTTCAACTCGCTGGACAGAGCAGGCATCAAGTATCTTGGTGAACTGGTACTGATGAGTGAAAATGAGATCAAGAATATCAAAAATCTTGGAAAAAAATCTCTTGATGAGATCAATGAGTGTCTTGTTGAGCACGGATTTGGTCCTGAGTTTGAATTGGCGGAAAGCACAAGAGCCAATCTTGTCAAAAAAATAGAGCAGCTTAAAGTATAGGCTTCTCTTCAATAAAGGAAAGATATGAGACATAAACACGGATATCGTAAACTGAACAGAACCTCTTCTCATAGAGCGGCACTGCTCAAGAACCTCTCCATCGCGCTGACGAAAGAGGGAAGAATCGAGACAACTTTGCCAAAAGCAAAAGAGCTTAGAAGCTACTATGAGAAACTGATCACTAAAGCATCTGCAGGTGACTTTAATGCACACAGAGCGATCTTTGCAATGCTTCAAGACAAAGAGTGTACCAACAAGATCGTTACAGAGATCGCACCAAAGTATGCAGACAGAAACGGTGGATACACACGTATCATCAAAACACGTACAAGAAGAGGTGATGCCGCACCTATGGCGATTATCGAACTGGTATAATCGTTCTGCAACTTCCTGCCATTAAGGTATTTTTGCCTTTGGCAGTACTATCATAGACAAATTCCTCCGACAAATAGACATTACCCATTGACAAAACAGCCCTTTTAGTGTATAAACACGAATAAAAAGTATTTACTCGAAATTTGTTATAATATTTAGACATTGAAAAAGGAGAAACATTGATCCCGTTTACAGATGAAGAACTGCTACCTCCGGTGAAAGATGTAATTGAGAAAGTGAGACCTTCCATTAAGCTTGATGGCGGTGATATAAAACTGATTGATATTAAAGACGGTGTTGTCTATGTGCAGCTTCAAGGTGCATGTGTCGGATGCGGAAGCAGCGGTACCACACTGAAGTTCGGCGTTGAGCGGCAGCTCAAAACACTGATTCACCCAGAGCTTACCGTTATAAATGTCCCTCAGGGATTTGAAGACAAACTGGATCAGCTGGGATAAAATGAGCAAAGTGAATCCTAACAGACTATTGCAGCGTGCCGAAGAGGAGTTTCTTCAGGGCGACTTTCAGATGGCACTACAGACCTACGGACTGCTGCTGAAGGACTATCCGGGTATGGATGAAGCAAAGGTGGGTGTTTTCCTCAGTGATCTTGGAACTGAGAGTGCAGAAGAGGCACAGGCGCTGTTTGACTATTATCAGCTGATCAAGGAAGAGCGGGAGAATGCGGCAGATATCATTGACGGGCTGATCGAGTCTCTCTCTTCAACCAAAATGCAGTTGAGTGAACTGCTGGTCGATCCTCTTCAGGAACAGGTAGAGTACGGAGAGGGGATCCGTTACAGTGATTTTCTGGATCTTGTTGAGAGCCGGGGAAGTTTCCGAAAAGCCTTTGAGGACATAATGTTTTCTACAAAGGTTGTGATTACCGACAAAGACCAGTTTATTGACTTTGTAACACGCCTTGCCGAAGAGGGATTTGACGAGATGGTACTGAACTATCTCGATGCGACAACAAGTCTTTTTGGTGACGATCAGGATGTACTGGCACTCTACCATGTGGTGAAAGGATCAAAACAGTGAAGCTGCCTCTGAATGAGAAGGGGTATGCCTTCGTTACCGATGACACAACGAAGCTTGACAGCGATACACTTTTTCTTAAAACCGCACAAAACAGCCCCTATTTTGACAAACTCGATACCAAACCGGACTATATTACACCAAAAGCGTTAATTGCACTTTGGGGTATTGACAAGATGCGTGTGGTTGGTGTTACAGGTACCAACGGCAAAACAACGGTTACCGCGGCAATATACTCCTTTCTTCTTGATCTTGGAGAGAAACCGGCACTTCAGGGTACGAGAGGACTCTTTGCCCACGAAGAGCGCATAGAAGAGAAAAGTATGACGACCCCCTCCATCCTTGAAACACTGCACAATATGAAACAGACAGCCGATATGGGATGCAACTATTTCATTATGGAGGTGAGTTCCCATGCCATTCACCAACAGCGTATCGAAGGGATCGATTTTGCGCTGAAGGTACATACCAATGTTACCAGCGACCATCTTGATTATCATGGCACCATCGAGGAGTACAGACGGGTCAAGAGCCTCTTTTTTGCCGATGCTACGATGAAACTGCTGAACAAAGATGACATCAGACATATCACCTATAATCCCAAAAATGCCTACAGTTACGGTGTAGATGAACCGGCAACTTATAAAGTACAGGCATTCTCCCTGCTGCACGGGATTACAGCGGGTATCAAATATCTAAGAGAAGAGGCAACCTTTTACTCTCCTATGGTAGGGCTCTTCAACCTTTTCAACCTGATGGCGGCGGTAGGCTCTGTACACCTGCTTACCAAACGTCCGCTTCAGGAGGTGTGTGATGTGGTGGAGAATTTTGCCGGTGTCTCAGGACGCATGGAGGTTGTAAGCCGTGATCCGCTTGTGATTGTTGATTTCGCCCATACCGATGACGGTATGCATGCCGTACTTGAATCGATGAAAGATAGAGATATCTCCGTTGTATTCGGTGCCGGCGGAAACCGTGACAAAGAGAAACGTCCACGCATGGGTGCCGTCGCGGGACGTTATGCCAACAAGATCTACGTAACCTCCGACAACCCGCGTGACGAAGTGCCCGAAATGATCCTTGAAGAGATCCTTAAAGGGCTTGTCGGCAAAGAGAATGTCACTGCCTGCCCGGATAGGCGATTGGCTATTAAAATGGCACTTGATGCGCTTGAACCCAATGAAGTGCTGCTGATCCTCGGCAAGGGTGATGAGGATTATCAGGAGATCAAAGGTGTGAAGTATCCTTTTGATGATCGTGAAGTGGTACGGGAGCTGTTAGCGGAGAAAGAGGGGTAGCCGTTACTGGTAACTGGTGTATTGGTTATTGGTGCTGTGTCATCCCCACTTGATGCGGGAACTTGACCTTTGTTGCTTAAGAAACATAAAGATTCCTGCTTTCATAGGAATGACAAATTTTCCGAACCGCTACTAAGCTTTATTTCAATCAAACTATGCAAGATTCCCTTAACCCTTAACCCTTAACCCTTAACCCTTAACCCTTAACCCTTAACCCTTAACCCTTAACCCTTAACTTCTGGCATTGTCATTTCAAACCTCTCCCCCGTTTTCTGTGTATACAGATACAGTTTCCACGCATGTACAATCTGCCAAAGCATCCATCCAAAGGAGAGAAGGGTCAGTATGCCTGCAAGATAGATTGCTGCTGGGATAAAAACAGAGACGGCAAAGGCAATGAGGGTGCTAACATGGATATAGAGGTGTTTCATCGCTGTTTTGGGGTGGATGACTTCGTGCATCATGGGGGCAGTGAAGTAACCCTGCGAGTTGAGATGAAACCATGTCAGAAAGGGAACGATCTTGTAGAACATGGCAAGAACAATACTCAGTGCAAACCCTGCGAAAAAGACATAGTTAAGGGTATCAAGCTTGGGCAGTGTGTAGAAGCGTGTATTGAGGGTAGCTGCCATACTCAGTACCAGCAGTCCCATACCGAGCCGCCACAGCCAGACAGTCGCATCGGCAATAGGACGTTTACGCTGTGAAAGACGGCGCAGGGTCATCAATGCATGGCAGAGCATGAAAAGAATGATCAGCAGATCGATCACCAGCCATGTCTTTTCAAGGAAAAATCCAAATACCAATCCAAGAAGGAGCAGCCCAAAGAGTCTTTGGGGCAGCGATTTGCTGATAAAATCCGGATAGGAGGGGGTTACATAGAACATCTCGATGACCTGGAAAGAGATTGAGATGATCAGCAGTGCGATCCATCCAAAAAGTCCGAATGAGTAGTGTGCGGTTTTGATCTGTGTATAGTAGCTCCCCTCCCAAAGCCCTGAAAGTGTACCGGTAAGGTAGAGAGCCAGCAGGGTCAGCAGCACCAGTGAGACAAGTGCAATGGTCATTCCTTTGGAGGAACTGCTGTGGTTTGGCAGCGAAAGCAGCCGGACAAGCATCACAGATGCAATACCGAGAATCGTACTGCCAAGCAGTACAGAAGCAGATTCAAAGAGTATGGGTTTCCCCGTATGGAATGCGCTCAGTAAAAACAGTACGCCAAGTACCAGCGGGTACTGTACCAGGTTTGCTTTTTTAACCGGTGAAGTGAGTTTGACGCCGGCGATGACCGGAAGCATCTGAAAGAGTGCGGCGAACATGAATGAAAGCATGACACCAAGAGTCAGTGTATGGGTCAGAATGAGTGCTTCTGTGGTATTGGGGGAGAAGATCTTGGTACCAAAGAGAAGTATCAGTATGCCTGCAAGCAGCCCAAAGAGGCTGCCGGAGAGAAAAAAACGGAAAACAACCGATATAGGCGGTGCCTGATCGAGAGAGAGTCCGTTTTGGCTAAACATCGCACAGCGCCTCGAGATCAATTGATCTGTCTTTGGCAATGAGAATGTGCCATGTGCCATGAACATCCTCTTTATTGAGAACGGAAAATGCCTGTTCTTTTGCCAGTTCGATAAGCGGGATGGGGTTTTTGCGGTGGATCATATAGAAGTAGTTCCCCTCCCCAAGTTCGCGTATGGCGGCAATGGCGCGCTCGAGTGGGATGGGGTGCTCCAGTTCGCGTGCATCGAGAAAGATCTTATCTGTTGCCGCCATGGTCTTAAAGGGCTACCTGTTTCATTTTCTCGAGGGTTTCCTCTTTGAGATCAGGCGGAAGCAGTCTTTCGCACATAGCATAGAGCATCTGCTCCTCTTTCATGTTGTGCTGCTGCAGAAGGATCATCATCGATTCACACAAAGAGAGGTAGGCATCTTTGTCCTGTGATTCCAGGGCACCTGCAAGTTTGCCTATCAGACCTCTTACCTGCTCATGCTCATAGCGCATGACCTGTGTAGGTCCCTCTGTATTGCCGGTCTGGGCTTCAAAAGTGGGAAAGAGCTCCTCCTCTTCTCTTTTGAAGTGGGTCAGGGTTTCATCGGAGAATGCCAAAAAGGCTTTTTCCGCATCTGCCCAGTCTCCCTTTGCTGCTGCCTGCTCGGCTGTGGCAAAGTGGGTATCACACTCTCTGTGCTCGTTTGTCATAAATTGTGAAATGTTCATTGTTTCCCCTTTGTATCTGAAGGTTTGAGTGTGATCATCTGATCCCACAGTGTTTCTGAAAGCAAAATCTTCTCTACGCGTGCCTGCCAGAGTTTGCCAAAAGCCTCTTTCTCCTCCTGTGTAGCAACCCCCTGAAGGGCTTTCCCCATAAGCGGTTGCATCATGGCATCCGCAGGTACGATGGAGGGGTCGTAGCTGAGAGTGACGCTCTCATCGGTATCGAGTCTTGTCAGTGTTACCTCTCCCTCCATGGGTACATTGTAGCTGACTAGATTGTCTCTGGAAAAATTCCCCTGTATGCCTTTAAAACCACCGATACCGCTGGCACCGGCAATAAAAGAGATGACATTGCAGATGACACCGGTCACCCCGTGTGCTTCACCTTCTCGCATCGAGACATGGATCATCCCTCTGTGCGGCAGTGTGTCCGGGTAGAGCTTTTCAAGCCCTTTGTATGCCATCAGATAGGCTCCGGCAACAGTGGGGCAGGAGTGCCCGGCGAGTTTGACACAGTCAAGATAGCTGATCTCCATCTCTCCCTTTTCAAATGCACCGAGAAAATCACTGAGCGGATCGTAGAGTCTGATGGAGGGTACCTTGTCAAAAAAAGCGGGATAATGCATCGTGTGATTCTCCTTGTTTGTTTGATGGGATTATAGACCAAAAGATGTAATAAACGGTTGACCTGTGTCAATTGCTCTAAAGAAGTTTTAAGTAAATGAGAGTAAAATACTCCTAATTAATTTACTATAAAAGGATTTCCTATGATGCAAGGTGTACCACAACCAGCCTTCTATATTTTCAAATGCCAGCAGTCGGCACCTCCGGGCATGCCAAAACCAAGCTGTGTCAGTCAGAACGATCCTGAGTCACAGCAGCTCTTTCAGCATTTGGCACAGCAGCTGATGATGAAAGGGATCATCGGTACCGTACAGCCGATTCAGACAGGATGTCTCAACCGATGCCAGCAGGGTCCTGTTATGCTTGTCGAGCCCGGACATACCATGTATGTCGGTTTGACCAAAGAGAAGATCGACCGTATTATCGATGAGCACATTATCGGCGGGAAGGTTGTCGAAGAGTATGTGATCCCTGATGAGATGTGGGGTGAACCTGTTCCTCCTTCACAGATGGCACGCTGACAGTATGCAGCAAAAGGTACCTGTGTGCCTTTGCCCATTACAATTTCTTCACAATTACTGTATAATATAGATAGAATTTTGGTATAATTCCGTCAATTTTAACCAAGCAGGCAGGATGATATGAACATTACCATGCTTTATTCCAAGTTACACAGAGCGACCGTAACCGATGCGAACCTTAACTATGTAGGTTCCATTACGATCGATCAGGATCTTCTCGATGCGGCAGCAATGCGTGTCGGACAGAAGATCGATATTGTCAATATCAATAACGGGGAACGTTTTTCTACCTATATTATTTCCGGAGAGCGAGGCAAAGGTGATATCTGCCTCAACGGTGCAGCGGCGCGAAAGGTGCACAAGGGTGACAAGATCATCATTATCGCCTATGCGACGATGAGTGAAGCCGAAGCGGACAGTTACAAGCCAAAAGTCGTCATTCTCAACGATGACAATACGATTGCCCAGGCATTTGAGGGACTGGAATAATGTTTGGCAACGGCTTTGATATGGGCAAGATGACTGAGATGATGTCTCAGATGCAGGAGAAAGCCAAAGAGCTGCAGGAGCAGGCAAAAAACGTAGAGTTAAGTGCAAAGGCCGGCGGCGGAATGGTTGAAGTACGTGCCAACGGTGCGGGCGAGATTATCGATATCAATATCGATGATTCGCTGCTTGAGGACAAAGAGTCCCTGCAGATACTGTTGATATCGGCAATGAATGATGTGAACAAAATGGTTGAGGACAACAGAAAGTCTCAGGCAATGGGAATGCTTGGCGGCATGAACCCTTTTGGATCATAAATAGACGTTTGATATTGACAAAGTAACAAAATTCTTTGGAACGCCCAGTTTCATAAGGTTTTGCTACGCTTCTTGCAGTACTGCCGAATTTCATACTTTCTCCTTTCTATTCGCATATTAAAAATGATCAACATCCCGAGGGAACAGTGCTGTCCCGTTAAAGATCGGAAACATAACGGTAACACGCAAAGGAGTGACCATGAATAAAGTAACAGAAGTGATCGAGAACGACTCTATTGCCGGACTCAAAGCGCTGATTAAAGAGGGTGTGGATCTCAATAAGCCTATTCTCATCGGTGAAGAGTATGATCTTGAGGATTATGATGATATCAGCCCACTCTTTTACGCCATTCGAAAGTATGCCTCGTTGGAATTTATCAAAATCATGCTCGAAAACGGGGTAGACCTTTTTCAGATTGACAGTGATGGTATCTCGGCACTCGATATGGCAATCAAGTTTAAGCGCAAAGATGTGATTGAACTGTGTATAGAGCAGGGGTTTGACCTCAACAGTACCAAGCGAAAAAGCGGCATTACCCCAGTAATGCTGGCAGCCTGTTTTTCCGATAAGGATATGATGCAGATGCTGCTTGATGCAGGCGGTGATATCAATGCTGTGGACAGTTCCGGTATGAGCCCACTGGACTATGCCAGAAAACTTGGACAAAAACAGATGAAAGCCTATCTTGATGAGCGCGGCGCGAAGCACAGTGCCTATAGGGACTGAGGAATTAGGAATTAGGAATTAGGAATTAGGAATTAGGAATTGAACCCTCTGAATAACCCCACTTCTCCAAAGGAGTGGATTGATTTGTGCATTTCATAGAGTTACCCATAAGATTTTATTATCAGTTTCTTCG
>JALVGO010000248.1 GCA_027029065.1 Sulfurovum sp. | reverse complement strand
TGCTGGAAGCGAAAAAAGAGATCAAGAAACGGGATGATCAAATTAGCAAACTTGATAAGCAAAAGAAACGGCTTGTCAGAAAAGTGGAGGAACTGTCGATCGAGAACGAGGAGTTGCGGACTGTGATCTATGAGAAAGACCTGCGTCAGAATATGCGGAAGGAATTAAATCCAATCAACAATAATCTATAGGAGAATTTTTGGGAAAAGAATTGTACTTTTCATCAGTACAATCCAATCCCCTTAAAACGGTACTTTAATGTACTGTTATTTGGCTCCGCTCACGGCATCTTTGAGTGTTTTACCGAATTTGAATTTCGGTGCAGTATGTGCCGGTTTTGTATATGTCTTATTCGTACCAGGTACAGTTCCTGACTTTTCAGGTACTTCAGCTGTAGAGAAAGTTCCAAAACCTACCAGAGAGACAGACTCTTTTTTAGTCAATGCTTCAGTTACAGAGTCAATAAACGCTTTTACCGCTCTCTCTGCTGCTGCTTTGCTTTCAAACTCACCGTTCTTCTGTACCAGTTCTACGAATTCTGCTTTGGTCATTCTTCTTCCTTTATATTTAAGATGCAATTATTATAGCATAAACCAATCTTAAATAAACATAAATATATACCCCAAAATCGCCTAAAATCGGGCTTTAAATGCTTTTTTTTCGCTTTTTTCAAGAAAAATGTCCAAAAAGTAAAAAAATGTTATTTTTTCACGATATAAGCGATTTTGACAGCAATCATTCAATGTTTGGTTCTGAACACACATTTTCAGCTCACATCATAATACTATTTTGTATGCATATATTGCTCAATAAAATGGTTGATAAAGAAAATTTGAAATTGATTTGAGAGATTTATAAAGATGGTGCGTCAGAGAGGATTTGAACCTCCACACCACTAGGGCACTACCCCCTCAAGGTAGCGTGTCTACCGTTCCACCACTGACGCATTTTCGATAGTTTGAAACTATCTGAAGTTTTAAATGAGGGCTTAACAAAAAGTTGTAGCGGAAGTATACCGCCACAACCTTAAAGTCTCCTTAACTTACCCGATAAAAGGGTTAGCGTAAAGAGCAATCAGCGCAATTACCAGTGTATAGATAACCTGTGCTTCGATCATCGCAAGCGCAATGAACATTGTAGTCATCAGCTTACCGCCAAGACCTGGGTTTCTTGCAGTACCAGCAATAGTTGCAGCAGCAGTGTGACCCATACCGATCGCACCACCAAGAGCAGCGAGACCAAGACCAACACCAGCAGCAACTACTGAGTATGCTTTAATCATAGATTCACCTTCACCAGCGAAAGCAACAGCACCGAGTGCCAGGAAAAGCAGGAAAAACTTTTTCATTTCATATCCTTTAAGTAAATAGATTTTAAGTCTCTTCGACTGTTGTTCAAAGTCTGTTCGGATAGCGTAACCATGCCTGCGGCATAGCAACCCAAACATAAATGCCTGGATTTCCCTACTGATCACTTTGATCAAACGGCGTGATTATAGCAGAATATGCTTTAATCACTCATTATACATCATCACTCTGCAGGTATTGATCGATAGCATTAAGAAGTGTTCTGAACACTACTGGATAGATATGGACAAAACGTGGTAAAAGGTGCTCGTTTTGATAGATAAAATCTTTGATCATGTCATCTATAAGCGCTTTCATCTCATAAGCACCGATCTCTCCCAGAATACTTTGAAGCTGAAAACACTCCGCCTTTACACGGTCATACCGTTTCTCTTCAATCCATTTTGGAATAAGTTCATACATTGGTTCGTAACGGTAAAAGAAGGTTTTCAGTCTCTCTTTGTAACGCGCTTCATCCCCTTCAAACCAACGCAGCCCTTCATTGACATCAAGCCCCTCGGTTTTCAGCAGACTTTTCAGATCAGTATCACGGTAAACCTGTTTGATGTAAATCTTAAACGCTGTGTAGAGCTGATTGATATTGAGCGGCTTTGTTAGGAAGGCATTGCTGCCGACCCTGAACATCTTGGCAATCTCCTCTCCCTCGGCAAACGCAGTAAAAGTAACTATAGGAACTTCATCAAAACGTGCATCAAGACGAATCCGTCTCGTCGCTTCAATACCATCCATGACAGGCATACTGATATCCATCAAAACCAGATCAAATACAGCCCCGTCACGGTTTAGGATCTCAAGCGCCTCTTCACCATTATTGGCAATCACAATCTCGATACCGGACTTTTGCAAAATACTTTTAATAATCCCCTGATTGATCTTATTGTCTTCAACAAGCAGGATCTTCGCACCTTTGAAGTAGTAAAAACACTCGGCATCGATATTCTGTGTCTCATAGAGCACTTCCTTGTGTACAGGAAGAAATGTCTTTCTTGTCAGTTTCTCATCAAGTTCCGAGAGTGTCGCTTCAAGCTGTGCAGAACGCTTTGGCTTCCCCTCATCTGCATACGTATCAAGACCGTATTGCAAGTTTTCCTGCTCTTTGGCCATACGTTTGCGTCTTTCTATCTTGATATTCTGATAAAATGCATACCCCGCTGCAGCAACAAGCACAAGTACGCTGACAAGGAAAGTAGCCCAAAGCCCGTTTTGCATCACTGATCCTTTTTACCGTGTCTATGCCAGAAATTCCGGCGTTGCCAGTTCAACCTTTTTGCCTTTCTGCTCCATCACAACCACATCGATCTCGTCACCCTCATGGTAGCGCTCAGCAAGGTTGTTCACCCGCTCTTTCGCTACTTTTGAAATATGCAGCAGCGCATCAAAGCCATCAGGCATCTCTACAAACACGCCAAAATCAACTACTTTTTTCACTTTGCCTTTGTAGGTTTTACCAACCTCATAGGTCATCTGCTTTCGTACGGGAGCCTCAGCAATCTTCTGGATATGCTCTTTGGCAGCAGCTACTTTCTCTTTGTCTTCTCCGGAAACCTTGACACCGCCTGCATCCCTGTCCAGATCAATACTCACTTCAAACTTTTCTATAATATCACGGATTGTCGCACCGGCCTTTCCAATGATATCGCCGATTTTACTCGGGTTGACACTGAAGTGTTCCGTACTCGGCAGCGCTTCACTCTCAACAATATTCTTTTCTGCCTCTTTCATCAGAGCAAGGATATGGTTTTTCCCCCTGTTGGCCTGTACCAATGCCTCTTTGAGCAAAGCAAGATCAATACCGCCAAGCTTGATGTCCATCTGAAGTGCCGTAATCCCCTTGGAGGTTCCCGCTATCTTGAAGTCCATATCACCATCATGATCTTCCAGCCCCATAATGTCAGAAAGTATAGCATGACGCTTACCGTCGCTGACCAGTCCCATCGCAATACCTGCAACAAGATCACTCATCTCCACATTGGCAGAGCGCAAGGCAAGAGAACCGCCGCAAATGGTTGCCATGGAGGAAGATCCGTTACTCTCAAGCACTTCGGAAACCAGACGAATGGTACCGTCATACCCAAGCGGTATGGCAGGCTCAAGCGCACGCTTGGCAAGGTTGCCATGCCCCAGCTCTCTTCTTCCCGGAGCACCGATAAAAGATGCCTCTCCGACAGAATATCCCGGAAAGTTATAGTGCACCATAAAGTGTTCTGACTGCGCACGTTTGTCTGTGATAAGCTCAAACATCTGGGCATCTTTTTTGTCACCAAGTGTTGCCGTTACCAACACCTGTGTCTGCCCGCGGGTAAACAGACAGGAGCCGTGTACAGAAGGCAGCAGGTTTGTCTCGATACTGATGGGACGTACCTCATCGAGTACTCTGCCGTCCGCGCGTACCTGCTTGTCGAGTATCATACTTCTTACCACATGTTTTTTGTAACGTTCAAGCACTTTGGAGACAACTGCCTTCTCCACCTCTTCTCCTGCTTCTTCAAGCGCTTCCATGATCTTCGTACGCACTTTTTTCAACTCTGAAGAACGTTCCGATTTCGCCATATGCGAGATAGCTGCTTCTACCTCCTTGGCATAATTGCTCTCTATGTACTGATAGAGTCTCTCATCCGACTTCTCTTCGGCAAGGGTCAAAGAAAGCGGTTCGCGTACCACCGGTTTGAGTGCTTCTTCGTAGGCACTGCTTGCTTTGGCTATGGCATCCTGTGCCAGTGCTATCGCTTTGATGAGTGCCTCTTCATCAAGCTCATTGGACTCCTGATGTTCCAAAATCATCGGTGCGACCCCCATCATCGGGTCGATCGTATCAACTTCGATATCATCGATCACTTCCGATGCCATTGTCCGCATCTCGATCATCAGCACATCACTTCCCTGTCCTACGACCAACAGGTCTAGCGTACTTTCATCCTGCTGTGACAATGTCGGATTGATAGTCAATTCTCCATCGACTTTCCCTATCCTTACTGCAGCGATACTACGTGATACCGGGATATCGGAAACAAACAATGCAGCCGATGCAGCATGCAGTGCCGCTACCTGCATATCTACTTCACTGTCACTACTGACCACTGTTACTGTGATCGTCACAGGATAGTGAAACCCTTCAGGGAAAAGCGGTCTTAAAGAACGGTCGATAATCCGTGAGGTAAGTGTTTCAAAATCCCCTGGTTTTGTCTCACGCTTGATAAATCCTCCCGGAATCTTCGCTGCGGCATAGGCTTTTTCAATATACTGTACTGTTAGTGGCAGAAAATCCTCATCAACCTCTTTCTCGTCAATGGCAACAGCAGCGATAAGCACCGCTTTTCCCTGACGGTACATCACTGCACCGCTCGCCTGCTTTGCTATTTTGTTACATTCATATATCTCGTCGAGATTATTGGTACTTACCCTGATACTTACTTCTTTCATACTTTTCTCTTTTCCTTTATATACTAAATTATACTACACATATGTATGTTTTTCATATGACGCTACAATTTCAAGAATCTCTTCAAAAGTCATCTGTTTGAACTGTTCATAGTAATATTCTATCGAAATATAATCTTCTATTTTATGTGGGCAGAATACACCGTCACATACGCTAAGAAGATTTTCATACACGGATTTGTCCAAGATCGGTGTTGCAATATAAATATTTTTTGCTTCTCTCGCAATTACAGATTTAAGAGCCACCATCATCGTCAAACCGGTCTCAATACACTCATCTGCCAATATGACATATTTGCCTTTCAGAGAGACAAGATCCTTCCCTTTCCTATAACGGTAGACGTATCCAAGTACCTCTTCCTCATATTTCCGCTGGGCTTCGTTATAGACAAAATCCTCATTGATCTCAAAAGCATCCACCAACGCTTTGTGCATGAGCACCTCTTCCGTTTCGGAGATCATCGCAATCGCTACTTCCGGATTGTTCGGGGCCAAAACAGGTTCAGTCAGCAAAATATCCATCTGTGCCTGGATCGCTTTTGCGATACGGTCTGCAAAATAGACACCTCCTTCACTCACCCCGATAACAACGGTTTCGTTTTCTCTCAACAGATCCAGAGGAAGGGTATCTATCAGCTGTCCGGCAGCATCGTCTCTATCTTTGAAATAGTGCTTACGGTCTGAATCGGCGGGCATGATCGACTCCTGGAAATTGTCTGTTCACTTCATCTTCATCAAAAGTATAACGAAACTCTTCTATATACTTCATCAAAAGTCTGTATGCAGTATTGAGCCGCTCCATATCCGAAGCATCTCCCCCGACATCAGGATGGTGTTTTTTGGCAAGAAAACGATACTGCTGCTGAATATCTTTCTTGGTTATCAGCTTTGGAAGTTCCAAAACCTCCAAAGCCTCTTCGATCGTTTCCAAAGGAGATTGCATCAGATCAGGGGGCAGTTGTCAACGTATCGAGCTGAGCAGAGTTGAAACTTGCAAACGGAATAAAACTTAACTGAACAAAAAATCCGTACTCCTGCGTATAATCCAGTACACCTGGTGTGGACGTTGGTCGTGGACGGACATCTGCCGAGACAGATGCTCCGATACTCCAGCAGTCTCTGGTATAACTTCCACCGAAACGCCACAGTTTGCTGCTCTCATCCTCAAGGTTATAGATAAGCCCGCCGTTGATAGCAAAGCGTTCATTGTATGCATAACTGAAATCAAGACTGACATCGTTCGCGGTCACAACACTGGCATCCTTGCTTAAACTCTGTTTGTAGGTATGTCCAAGTGTAAACTTATACTCTTTTTCCTTGTAACGGATACTGCTTGAGGCTTCACTGATTTTATCAAATTCAAATGAATAATAGATATTGTTGTAAAAGCTCCAGTGTCCCCAGTAATACCCCATCTCATTGTTCAAATCTGCCATTTCATACTCACGATCGGGATAATAGCTTTGGGAAAGTCTTTGGAAAAATATCAGTTTCATTTCATCATCATACAGATATTGGTTGAGTGCAAAACGGATCTGCTCTTCGGGAAGACCGACAGAGAAAAGATCCTTCACCTGCGGCTGATCTGCGATCAATTCATCAAAATTCAGAGGATCCTGACTCTCCGCACCCGGAAGAATATAACTGACTGAAGGCTGCAGAACGTGTGTATATCCATTGAACTTTCCAGTCAAATCACTGAAAAGCTTTGCATTGTGTACATTACTGTAATACTGAAAATAGTCATGATAAAGCGGTTGATCTCCATCGAAGTTGAAACGTCCGAAATAGAGGTATTCCCCTAAAGAGATATTCAGATAGTCATCCATAAATGAGGCTGTAAACTCGATCGGTACACGGAACTCTACCTGATTGAGTGTTGTACCTTTGCTTCGCTCCAGATTTCTTGTCTGCACATCAATAGAATAAGTCAGGTTGTCAACAAAAAGACTTTTAAGAAATTTATGTGCCTGAAGTGCGGGAAGTACCTGAAGGGTGCTGTCATTGTCAGGAAGTCTGGTATCAATGAAGTATTTTGCATTGAAACCGCCATACCAGTCATCGTTCTGCAGGAAGTAGTTCACCCTCGATTCCTGCAGCGGTACCTGCCCGAAATGTCTAAGGTGTGTTTTTTGGAGGTTAAGATACTCAATATCATTCAGCAGCGTAACATTGGCATAGAGTCCGTCACTGTACTCCTCCGAAAAATGCTGGCTGATCACCTGTGATGAGTCATAGAGAAACTCCAGACCGTAGTGTGCATCTTCCGTCAGATTATGTTTCTGCAAATAGGTATCTTTGTCTTTGAAATACCCTACACGCAAACTTCCCTGTGAGTGGTCTGTGTCGACAAAACGGAATGTACCATACATACCGATACTCCTGTCTGTACGTATCTGAGGATTGAGTTCAATGTCCATGCTCTTATTAATCGCCCAGAAAATTGGCTGTTCATAGACAAAACCCTCATCCTCGGTATAGCCAAGAAGCGGGAAGAGCAATCCGGATGAACGCTCGTTGTCAGTTGAAAATGCCAAATAGGGTGTATAGAATACAGGAACATCCCCGAAATAGACACTTGTGTTGTAGAGTTTCATGTATTTCTCTTCACTGTCATATACTGAGTGTGAGAAATGCATCTTCCACAAGGGATCGTTAATATCACAGCTTGAGAGCATACTCTCGCCAAATGTATAGATCGATTTGACCCTTGTTGCATCGTTACTAAGCAGCCAGATATCATTCTCATTTGTAAAGAAAAGCTCTTTGAATGCAATCGTATCTGTCTGGGTATTGATCTCCATATGGGACGTCTGCTCTTTTGTCCCCTGGTAACCGATCATCTCCACATGCCCGTCAAGGACAAGCTGATGCTTCTGCTTATCATAGACGGCACTGTCTGCGTGAATGATCGAATCACGGTAGTAGACCACGACTCCATCTTTCGCGACAAGCGTAGAACCGCTTCCTTCGACATGTTTTGCCGTCACTTCGATGTTGGCTTTTTCTACATTTGCAGCGAAAAGCAGTGTTGATGAGAACGCACATGTTGCCAATAAAGAGTTGATTTTATACATCTATTACCACACAGTTTGAAAGTTTGTCATGAAGGGTTTGGTGCAAAGGAGAGAAGAAGGCGAACAAAAATCCTATATAGAAGAACATTTCGCTCAAGAGTCTCACCGATGCCCGCCAGAATGCCTGTGCCAGAGAAGGAAGATCCCCACTGGCATAATCTACCGTCTTTATCTTGAGAAAGTACTTACCCACTGTCATCCCCGTCTGCCATATCAGAACACCATGATAGAGTACTTTGACAGCGAACACAACCGGAAGATTGTCAATAATGAACTGGTTGATCATCATTACAGAAGCCTCATTGACTTCGGTAATTTGTGACATCAAAGCAGAGAGTTGTGAAGAGAAAATGATCATAAGAAAAACATTGACCACCATATCGTCAATCACAAATGCGGCAACACGCTTGGCATTACCGGCGATTGGTATGTTTCTCTCTTCCATCAACCTCTCCTACAGTGCCTGATAGGCGATGTCGGTACGACACTGCTTCCCGGCAAAGTGCACCTGCCCGACAAGCATATAGGCGCGGTCACGCGCCTCTTTGATGCTGTCACCTAGTCCTACACACACCAACACACGTCCGCCTGTCGCATAGAGCTTGCCATCCTCTCCTCGGCTGACACCGGCAAAGGCGATGTGGGTATTCTCTCTCACATCCTCATGGTGGATCTCATCGATGATGATCTCGGCTGCCGGAGAGCTTTTGTAAGGGTAATCCTTGCTTGCCATTACAACACCCACCGCATACTTGTCATGGAATTCGATCTTGGCATTTTTAAGATCGCCTGTTGCCGCTTTGTAGAAAAGCTCGCTCGCAGGTGATTTGAGCAGCGGCATCAGCTCTTCACACTCTGGGTCACCAAAGCGGACATTGTACTCAAGGATAATAGGTTCACCCTTGACCACCATCACACCGATGAAGAGCACACCCGCAAAAGGCATTCCTTCCTCTTCCATTCCCTTGAGTGTCGGCTTGATCACCCGTTCATCGAGTTTGGCATAGATATCATCATTAACCAGTGGCGTTGGCGCATAAGCTCCCATACCGCCGGTGTTAGGTCCCTGATCGTTGTCAAGCAGACGTTTGTGATCCTGTGCTGCAGGCAATACCACATAGTCCTTCCCGTCACATACGGCAAAGACAGAAAGCTCGTATCCGTCAAGAAACTCCTCGATCACGATCGCTGTACCCGCATCACCAAAGGCATTGCCGCTTAGCATCTCACCCGCAGTCTTTTTCGCCTCTTCATGACTCTGGGCAATGATCACCCCTTTACCGCCGCACAATCCGTCAGCTTTGACAACGATAGGCGCATCAAGCGTCTCAATAAAACGGTATGCCTCCTCGATAGAGCTTGTCTCGATATAGCGTGCCGTAGGGACATTGTGCCGTGCCAGAAAGTTCTTCATAAAGATCTTCGATCCCTCAAGCTGTGCCGCTTTGGCAGTCGGGCCGAATATCGTCAGTCCTCTTGCCTTGAAGACATCGACAATCCCTTCAACCAATGGTGCTTCCGGACCGACAATCGTCAGATCCACCCCACTCTCTTCTACAAAATCCGCCAATGCATTGAAATCGGTAATGTCAAGGTTCTCTCCCAGCTCATCAGTTGCCCCGTTACCCGGTGCAAACCACAGCTTCTCAACATTCTCATCATGTTTGAGTGCCCGTCCTATAGCATACTCACGACCGCCGCTGCCTATGATCAATATATTCATTCTTGTGATACTCCCCGTTGTTAATAGACATTAAGATAATTTATTATTGGCTTAAACTCAGTAGTCGTTGTGCTTGTATGTAAGAGGTTTTGAAAAAATTAAAGGCGTACTGGGAGTACGTCGTAATTTTTTCGAAAGCTCTTGCATGCAATGACAATGACTAATGAGGGCCCGGATGGCCGTTCTGTATAACAGTCGGCCCTAAAAAGCCAACGGTGCAGGAGGGAGGGGTGCTTTAGGGGGCAGATCCTCGCACGTATCCGTGCTCAAACGGAAGTGTCCGCACACCGCACCCGCTACATGTCCCGCAAATACTAAATGTTGGACCCCATATTACAGTGGTCGAACCATCCAGGTTAAAATGATTATAACCTATTTGGTGTTAGAAGAGAGTAAAATCTCCTGTGCTTTTTCAACACAGGCATCGATCAATGGCTTTTTTGCTACAGCACAGCGTGCATTTTCAGGCAGATGTGCTTTGGTCGCTTCACCAATGACGACCGCTGTGTAGGAGTCCAGCCATGCAAACTGTTTTAAAAAACAGTGAATGGTCGAAGGAGAGGTAAAGATAATAATACTTCCCTCAGGAGGCTGCTTCTCCTTCTCATAGGCAATACAGTGTGTTTCATAAATGACCTGTTCATGCAGCCTGATATCTTTTTGTGCCAAAAACGCTTTGGCATCAAAAGAGACCTCTCTGGGACGCAGATAGAGAATATGGCGATTGGCAAAGAAAGAGGCAATATCTTCAGCAAGTGACTTACCGTAAAAGTGCTGTGGATGATAGATCACCTCTCCGCCGAGTGCTTCTATCTGCTTTTTTGTCGCACCGCCAATAGCGATGCAGGGGAGGCGTTTCCATGCCGGATCGATCTCATCAGCTGTTTTGACTGCCTGCTTCGAGGTGAACATCAGGGTATCACATTCTGAAAAGTCTATCTTCTTGGCAACTGTCTCAAATCGTATCATAGGTAGGGACTCTGTCCCTTCATGTCTGAGTGGCGAAAGCAGATAGATTGGTCTCACTTTCTACTCCTCAACCCTTTTGGAAAGCTCCACAAGCGGTTTGCCGTGCAGCATCGCCTCATTCATATCCGAGTCGTCGTATGGATCAAAGTGGGGCGTGATCACCCATCGTTTTTGAGGATCAAGCTTCATGATCTTCTCCTCGATCTCATCAGCAATACGGTGTGCTTCAAGCAGCAGCATATTGGGATGCAGTACCATATGAAACTCCACAAAATTCGTACTGCCGTCTGTACGGGTCTTCAACCAATGGTAGGAGTTGACCTCAGGGTGTGAAACAATGATCTTCTCAATCTGCTCGACCAGTTCTTTGTCCAATGCCTTATCCAGCAGTATCTCAACCCCTTCAACAATGATCTCATAAGCAGAGTAGATAATATATGCGCCGATTCCCAACCCAAACAGTGCATCGATCGCATCGATTCCTGTAAGCGAGACAAAAACCAAAGAAATGAGTACAGCACCGTTGCTCCAAAGATCTGTCTGATAGTGCAGTGCATCTGCTTTGATGACCACATTGCCGGTCTCCTCTGCGATCTTTAAGAGGTAGCGTACCAAAAAGAAGGTCGCTACAATCGAAAAAAGCATCGCAAAGATCGACGGCGTCAAAAGCGTGGTCTCCTTACCGTTTACAAGCTTTTTAAGCCCCTCGTACATAATAAAAAGACCCGATGTGGTAATTACCGTCCCTTCGATCACTGCTGCGATCGCCTGTATCTTCCCTTTGCCGTAGTGGTAGTTCTCATCAGGCTCCTCTTCGGCTTTTTTGATCGCAAAAAAGTTAAACATTGATACTGCCGTATCGAGCAGAGAGTCAATGGCAGATGCCAAAACGGCAACCGAACCGCTGGCGATTCCGATCACCAGTTTGACCAGTACCAGCAATATGGCAACCGATGTGGAGACAACTGTTGCTTTTTTCTGTGGAGACATCAGAGAAGTACCCAAAGTAGTCCTTTTAGCATGGAGATTGTTTGTGTGATTCTATCATAAATTTATGGAAGGTAAAATAGTATCAGACTGCGGCATTCTGCCCAGCCTGATATGGTGTATCTTTTTAGAGGGCTTTTGTCGCCAGTTTGGCGATACGGTGTGCAAATGCGGTTTTGTCTTTTGGCTCGATACCTTCAGAGAGTTTGGCAGTGTCAAGCAACACGTGCGCCATATCGTCAAAGAGGGTATCATCTTCCACTTTTTCAAGCTTCTTGACCATCTCATGATCGGGGTTGATCTCAAGAATAAGCGGAATCTCCGGCATCTCCTGCCCCATTTGGGCAAACATTGCCGCCATCCCTGCCATTGGGTCAGAGCTGTCTTTGAGTACGCAGGACGGACTGTCTGTCAGACGGGTTGAGATCTTGACCTCTTTCACCTCATCACCGAGTTTCTCTTTGAGCTTCTCTACAAGCGATTTGAACGCCTCTTCGATCTCCTTTTTCTCCTCTTCGGTTTTCGAGTCAGGCGCATCGATGGTTGTAATATCTTTGAGTGTCCACTCTTTATAGCTGCCGATCATTGGTGTAACGATGCTATCGACTTCATGGTCGTCCATGATCAGCACTTCGATATTGGCTTTTTTGTACGCCTCAAGCAGTGGCGAGTGTCTCAGCACCTTCTCATCTTCACCGATAATGTAGTAGATCTCTTTCTTCTCGCTGTCGGCTCTAGAGATGTAGTCGTCAAACGACACCATCCCCTCTTGACTTGAACTCTTGTAGCGGACGATCTCAAGCAGGGTCTCTTTGTTGGTAAAGTCGGTATAGATCCCCTCTTTGATCACACGGTTGTACTGCGAGACAAACCGGTCAAACTCCTCTCCCTCAAGCTTCTTGATCGCGCCAAGGATCTTCTTGATGGAGTTCTGCTTGATATTGGCTAGGATGCGATTCTCCTGCAGTATCTCACGGCTCACATTGAGCGGCAGGTCTTCCGAGTCGATGATACCGCGGACAAATCTCAGATACGGCGGCAGCAGCTCTTTGTCATCATCAGTGATGAATACCCGTTTAACATAGAGCTTGACTCCCGGCTGATAGTCTGCACGGTAAAGATCCATCGGTGCCGTTCTTGGAATGTAAAAGAGTGTGGTAAACTGCGTTGCCCCTTCTACTTTGTTGTGAATATAGGTCAACGGTTCTTCACTGTCATGTGAGATGGTCTTGTAGAACTCAATGTAGTCCTCTTTTTTCAGCTCGCTCTTTGGCAGTGTCCAGAGTGCGGTTGCGGCATTGACCTGTTCACTCTTCCATACCTTTTTCTCTTTTTTCTCATCACCTTCGCCCTCATACTCGACATCTTCGTAGTTGAGCATGATCGGATAGGCGATGTGGTTGGAGTACTTCTTGATCACCTCTTCGACTCGCCACTTGTCGAGGAACTCCTGCTCCTCCTCTTTGAGTTTGATATAGACGACCGTACCGTGCGCCTCTTTGGTTACCGGTTTGATCTCATACTCGCCCTCGCCATCAGCAGAGAACTTATAGGCTTGCTCCTCACCCGCCTTTTTGGTGATCACATCGACACGCTCTGCCACCATAAAGACAGAGTAGAACCCGACACCGAACTGTCCGATCAGGTTGCTGTCCTTCTTCGCATCGCCTGTGAGTTGCTCCATAAAGGCTTTGGTACCCGACTTGGCAATGGTGCCGAGATTTTCCATCAGATCGGCTTCATTCATCCCGATACCGTTATCCCCGATCGTCAGGGAGTTATCCTCTTTGTCGATCTTGACACTGATCTTCCCTGACCAGTCCTCCTCTTTGAACTTCTCGTCTGTCAGGTGAAGATAGTTAAATTTGTCTATCGCATCACTCGCGTTGGAGATCAGCTCTCTTAAAAAAATCTCTTTGTTGGAGTACAAAGAGTGTGTCATGAGTTTGAGCAGCTGCCCTATCTCTGTTTGAAACTGATGTTTAGCCATTCCGTTTCTCCTGTTATGGTGTAAATTTTTTGGGATTATAGTATATTTTTAAAAATATTTCAAGTTTTTTGGAAAGAAAGTTTAGCCATATTGACTAAACTTCTATCTTGCAGTGTGTCATATGGAAAGTTTTACATACACCATAACCGGTATATGGCAGCAATATGCTATTTATCAGATGTACATCCTGAGGTTTGGAACGCATTTTCAAGTGCTGCTTTATGCAGTTTTGCATCTTTGAGGATTCTGTTCTTGTTCGTACTGGTTGATATCTCAGTACGCGGCAGTGCAGCAACATACTCCTCCACATGTGCCTGATCCATAGCTGCTATCTCATTGTAAAATTTCTCTGTCTGTGTGATCTTTTTATTCAATGCTGCACACTCTTTATCACTTGCCTTTGCCGCTTCCGGAGCAGGCTGTGCACATCCGCCAAGCAACATGCCACATACCGCTATACCAATATAGAGTCCTGTTTTTTTCATCATACCATCCTTTTTGTTGTTATGGTTTTCATTATAACAGAAGAGGATTAAAGCAAAAACGCAGATTGGTATATGAGGTTGATTTTGTATTTGACGTTATCGTAGGGCTGTAAGAATTGTTGTAAGGGAGGCTACCGTAGGGTGCGATATTTCGCACCTTCAATCCTCATGGAAACAGATGATGTGTTTTATCTCAACACATCTAAAAGGTGCGTGGTTACGCACCCTACGTCCTCTCAGGTAAAATAAAATGTGAAAAATTATTCCCACTCAATAGTAGATGGAGGTTTAGAAGAGATATCATAAACCACACGGTTAATCCCATCAATCTCATTGATGATCCGTCGGCTAATCCCCTCAAGCACATCATGCGGTATATGTGCGAAAGTAGCGGTCATGCCGTCAACCGATTCGACCATACGGACACAGACGGTGTTATCGTAGGTACGGTTGTCACCCATGACACCGACTGACTGGACGTTGAGCAGTACGGTAAATGCCTGCCACACTTTGTCGTAGTAGCCTGTCGCACGTAGCTCTTCCTGCATGATGGCATCACTCTCACGAAGCAGTCTAAGTGCCTCTTCATTCACCTCACCCATGACACGGATCGCCAGTCCCGGTCCGGGGAACGGATGACGACCGATCATGTGTTTGGGGAGTCCGAGTTCAAGTCCGAGTTTACGCACTTCGTCTTTGAAGATCTCTCGAAGCGGCTCGACCAGTTCAAAGGTCATCCAGTCTGGCAGTCCACCGACATTGTGGTGGGACTTGATCGTTTTGGAAGGCCCTTTGACAGAGACAGACTCGATCACATCCGTATAGAGTGTCCCCTGCGCCAGGAAACTTACATCGGTATGTTTACTTGCCTCTTTGTCAAAGACTTCGATAAACTTCTCACCGATGATCTTTCTTTTTCGTTCAGGGTCGGTCACCCCTTTGAGTGCTTCCATGAACTCTGCTTTGGCATCGATCGTAATGAGCGGAATATCGAGAAGCTTGAACATATCCTGTACCTGCTGGGCTTCATCTTTTCTAAGCAGACCCTGATCGACAAATACACAGACCAGCTGCTCTTTTGGGAGTGCTTCATGCAGCATCGCGGCAACCACAGAGGAGTCGACACCCCCACTTACACCGCAAAGCACCTTTTTGTCTCCTACCTGCTTACGGATCTCTTCGATCTTCTGCTTGGCAAAACTGCCCATGTTCCATGTACTCTCACACCCGCAGATGTACTTGGCAAAGTTTTTGAGCATCTTGGTACCCTCTACAGAGTGATGCACTTCAGGGTGGAACTGGAATGCATAGATGTTTTTTGCCTCATTTGCGATCGCAGCATACGGAGAGTTCTCACTCGTACCCACCGCTTCAAACCCTTCCGGCAGTCTCTCCGCACGGTCACCGTGGCTCATCCAGACAATGGAGTCCTGTGCGATGTCCTTAAAGATCGGGGAGTTCTCTTTTTCAATATGCAGTTTGGCTTTGCCGTACTCATGGTGATCGGCAGGAATCACACTGCCGCCAAAGTGCTGTGTAATCAGCTGCATACCGTAGCAGATACCAAGAATAGGCAGCCCAAGATCCCAAATCGCCTCATCAGGATGATAGGCATCTTCAGCGTACACCGATGCAGGACCTCCGGAGAGGATGATCCCCTGCGGTTTTCGTGCTTTTATATCCTCTATCTTCTCTCTGTAGGGCACTACTTCTGTGTAGACACCTGACTCTCTAAGCTTTCGTGCGATCAACTGTGTATACTGCGACCCAAAGTCGAGTACCAAAATAGGAACCTGTTTCATTTTCAATTTATCCTGTATATAATTTATAAAAGGGTTCGGGTAAAATGTTTCTACCCGCTACCCGTACCTTCTACCTGCTTCTTATCCGATATGCAGAACGATAAACTGGAAATACCATACTGCAATAGAGACAAGATATCCGACAAGCACTGTCCACGCATACTTCATGTGTGAACCAAACGTATAGATACCATGCAGTTTTCCCATCACACCGACACCTGCCGCGGATCCAAACGAAATAAGGCTTCCACCCACACCGGCTGTCAAAGTAACCAACATCCACTGCTCTTTGGCAAACTCTCCCATATTCGGATCGGCCTTGAGTACCGCAGACATCACCGGTACATTATCTACCACTGCTGAGAGGAAACCGACACCAATGTTGACTGCAGTTGCTCCAAACTGGCTGTAGAGTGCCGTAAAGTACTCAAGATATCCAAGGAAATGCAACCCACCGACTGCTGCCAGAATACCGAAAAAGAAGAGAAGTGTGTCGTTCTCAATCTTGGCAATCCAAGAAAATGCATTAAGCTTTGTCGGACCGGCATTTTGGTTAATGTAGTAGACATATATCTTCAACAGTGCCAAACCGAACATCATACCCCACATGGCAGGCAGATGAAGCAGTTGGTGGGAAAGTACCGCCAACGTAATTGTCAAAGCAAAAAGTCCGATGATCTGTTTACCTCCCTCCTGAATCGTCGCTTTCTCTTCAGAAGCATTGAATGGAGGCTGTCCATCCGGAACAAAACGACTTAGCAAAAATGCTGTTACAAACCAGCCGAGAATTGATGCCGGAAAGAGGAAAAGAAATTCTGTAAATTCACCTTTACCATCTACCCAGACCATCAGTGTCGTAATATCTCCAAAAGGTGACCATGCTCCACCGGCATTGGCAGCAACAACAATGTTGATCGCACCGGGAACCAAAAAGTTTCTGTTCTCTCTGTCAATAGTAATAAGTACCGTAGAGAGGATCAGTGCCGTAGTCAGGTTATCCGCAACTGGGGAGATGAAGAATGCAAGCAGACCCGTTACCCAGAAAAGCTTTTTGTAGGTGTAGCCTTTGGAGACGAGATTATAACGCAGCGTAGAGAATACACCGCGGTCGATCATCGCCTCAATATAGGTCATCGCTACAAGTAGGAAGAAGAAGATACCGGCTATCTCATAAATAAGCTCTTCAACCTCTTTTTCCAGACGGTGTCCATCCAGACCGTTCATTGCAAAATAGACACCGATAAGCATAAAGATACCGGTACCTGCGAGCAGTGCAGGTTTTGCTTTGTTGATGTGGTACTTATCTTCGGCTGCAATAAAGTAGTATCCTACAATAAAAATAATCAGAGAAACAATCCCCACCCATGTACCGGTTAAATCCAAATGTTGTGCTACCTGTCCGGCCGCTGTTTCCATAGTGTCTCCTGCGTGTTGAAAAATTCTATACAAGTCTTATGACTCAATATAGTGAGAACCCAAAGATTCGGTACGTGCCAATGCTGCATCGACAATGGCCGATGCGGTATTAAGTCGCAGTTGAAGCAGTCGTCCTATCTCACGGTTTTTCATATCGTAGATCAGGTTTTTTGCCTCATGCAGCCCTTTTGTCGTCCGAATAATACCTATATCCTCCCACATGATCTGCCGGAGTTTCTGCTTATAGGCCTTGTCGTTCTCTTTATGCAGAATGTTACCATAATCCTTCTCAAAAGCAGGTGTAACGCCTCTGCTGTGTGTTTTGCCAAGCAGATGCTCTACAGCACGTTTGGCAAAGACCACACCCTCAAGCAGGGAGTTGGATGCCAGTCTGTTGGCACCGTGGACCCCGGTACGTGCCGCTTCTCCAATGACATAGAGCCCTTCCATCCCCGGTATGCAGCCGTTGGTATCACACTTGATCCCCCCGTTGGCATAGTGAAATGCAGGAGAAACAGAGATACGGTCCTGAGGGAAATGATACCCTATCGCTTCAAAGGTATGGGTGATGTTAGGGAAGCGCTCATGAAACCACTTCTCCTCAAACATTGAAAAATCAAGGTAGGCGTTCTCACCCGTCTTTCGCTTGTAGTCAAAGATGCCGCGTGCAACAATATCACGGCTGGCAAGTTCACCCCGTTCATCATACTCAAAGAGGAAACGGTTGCCGTTTTCCCCGACAACATGTGCCCCCTCCCCTCTGAGTGCTTCTGTCAGCAGCAATTTTCTGGCATAGGGTGTATCGACAAAGACCGTAGGGTGAAACTGCATGAACTCCATATCTGCAAGCTCGATTCCCTTCTCGACACAGATACCGTGGATATCTGCCGAGACCGTACGGGAGTTGGTATTGTAGGCATAGAGTGACCCTATGCCGCCGCTTGCGATAATTACATCATCCGCATAAATGGTTGTCGGCTCGTAATTGACCGTCGCTTTGACACCGTAACAGCGGCCGTTTTCTATCAAGAGATCATACACCAGTGTGTTACGCTGCAGTTGGTGTTTGTTCTGCACCATCATGAAGTAGTGCATATACCTTCCGGTCGCATCTCCGCCCGCATGAACAATACGGGGAACCGAGTGTGCCGCCTCCTTGGTATAGAGGATATGCCCCGCTTCGTCTTTGTCAAATTCCATACCGCGTGCGATCAGATCCGGCGTTGTTTCCAGCGATGTTCTGGAGAGTATTTCAACCGCTTCACGATTGTTGTGGTAGGCACCTGCCGCCATCGTATCTTCCACGTGTACCGGTACATCATGCTCACCGAGCGCTGTCACCATTCCACCCTGCGCATAGAAGGTGTTGCACTCCCACGGGATATCCTTGCAGACGACCAGTACCTTTTTGGACGCAGGCAGCTGCATCGCAGCATACAACCCGGCGATACCGGCACCAATGATCAGTACATCATATTTAGCCAAAAAAATCCTTTTTTGAAATTAAAACAGCAAAAAATTTACTTTATAATTTTTAATTTTTAATTTGATGCGAAGCATCATCCGGCACATAAACCGGCGATGTTTTATGACCGCAGCCACCCAATACAATACAGCAAATAGATGCTATAATCACTCCATGAAAAATGCGTCTGTAATCTTGTCTCATCTTGTCAACCAACCTCAATTCAGATATTTAAAACAGCAGGTGTGCTACAAAAAATTCATTGCACTGCTTGGGGCAAAGTGGCAAAAAGCGATCGCCTTTGTCTACATTAAAGAGAAAACACTCTTTGTCGCCGTAACCCACCCGGGTTTTAAAATGGAACTCAATTATAATAGAGATTTATTAAAAAGCGTATTAACAGACCTCGCTTCCCATGACAGTGAGTGTGCATCCCTTCAAGCCGATAATGTCATTGTCTTCCACAGCCGCTACAGATCGCTAATCGATGAAAAGAAGCAGGAGAGTACTGTCCCCTTCTACCATGAACAGGCAAGCAGCGATTTCAAGATCGCCTGTAAAGACGAGACCCTTGCCGAACGCTTCCAAAAGACCAAAGAACTGATCGCATGCAATCGGTCATAGCCACACTGCCCGATACACCGGGAATATACCAGTACTTCGATGCCGCAGGCAAACTGCTCTATGTCGGCAAGGCAAAAAGCCTCAAAAAGCGGGTCAAGAGCTACTGGCGCTTTACTCCGGAGCTGCGTCCCAATCCGACACAAAGCCCGCGTATCCTCAAAATGCTCTCTGAAGCTGTAACACTTGAGTATATTGTCGTCTCCAGTGAAGAGGATGCCCTGATCCTGGAAAACTCGCTCATCAAACAGCTCAAACCGAAGTACAATATCCTGCTGCGTGATGATAAGACCTACCCATACATCTATATAGACGAATCCGTACCCTTCCCCCGTTTCGAGATCACACGCAAGGTCGTCAAAGGAAAACAGATCACCTACTACGGTCCTTTTCCTTCCGGCGGCAGAGCACTGATCAATGCAATTTATGAAACCTATCCGCTCGTTCAGAAAAAAAACTGTCTTAGAGAGGGCAAAGTATGCCTCTTTTACCAGATAGAGAAGTGTCTTGGCCCCTGCGAAAGCAAAGTCTCAAAGGAAGCCTATGCCGCCTTGGTAGAGGAGGCGAAAGAGGCACTTGTCAAACGCAAACCGCTGCTTGAGAAGCTTACCGGGCGTATGGAACAGCTTGCCATACAGGAGCGTTTTGAAGAGGCAGCTAAAACCCGAGATATGATACAGGCTATCGAGACACTGACCATCAGCTCGGAGATCGATCTTGCCAACGGTACGGATGCCGATATTTTCGCTATCAAAAACGGGGATGAACGCGGTGTCATCGTCAAACTCTTCATGCGCAACGGCAAAATCATCTCCTCAAGCTACAGCTACTTCAGACATACCCATATCTTTGACCCCAACGAAGCCTACAAACAGGCACTGTTGACCTTTTACAGTACCGATACACCCCATATTGCCAAAGAGATCCTTACTGCCCACCCTTTCGAAGATGCCCCACAGCTTGCCCAGAGTCTTGGAAAACGGCTCGGACGCAAAGTTACCATCACCTCCCCAAAACGCGGAGAGAAAGCAAAACTGACCGCACTCGCACTCAAAAACTGTGACGAACTACTCAAAAAACCGGACAAGTCCACACTGATCGAACAGAAGATCGCTGATCTGCTTGATCTTGGCAGCATCCCCTACCGCATTGAAACCTTCGACAACTCTCACATGATGGGGGTAGCAACAGTCGGAGGTATGGTGGTCTGGGATGAGGGAAAATGGGACAAGTCCGGTTACCGCCGATACAGACTCGAAGCGAAAGATGAAACAGGACAGATGAGAGAGATGCTCTCACGGCGCATCGCAGACTTCAATACAATGCCGCCGCCTGACCTGTGGATACTCGACGGAGGGCAGGCGAACCTCAATCTGGCAAAAAAGCTGCTTGAAGAAGCGCATGTCAACCTTGATGTCATCGCCATTGCCAAAGAGAAACTCGATGCAAAAGCACACCGTGCAAAAGGCGCTGCAAAAGATCTGCTCTATACCCCAAAGGGTATCATCGAACTCAAACCCAGTGACAGCAGACTGCACTGGATTCAGCGACAAAGAGACGAAGCACACCGTTACGCCATCACATACCACCGCAACAAAAAGCGTAAAGAAGACACACAGATATCGCTCCTCCAAAAGAGAGGTATCGGTCCTGCCTCTGTACAGAAGCTGATCGATTATTTTGGTACTTTTGAAGCGATATATGCTGCATCCTATGACGAGATCGTTAGCATAACCAATAAAAAAATTGCAGATATTATGTATAGTCATAATGAAAAATGATAGATTGATGTAATTTTTTAATGACATTTCTTCATGTTTCATTCTATTTTTAGTAAATTTATTATAAAGTTTATAAAGATAATTCTCAAGCGATCAGACGGGAGTTAGAACGAGGAAGGAAAATCATGAAAAGACCGGATCCTATAGACGAGGAGTACACGTTTTCTGAAGGGCTTATCGTCAGTTCAACCGATCTTAAAGGCATTATTACCTATGCCAACAGAAAATTCTGTGAGATTACCGGATATGACAAGAAAGAATTGACAGGAAAAAATCACAATATTGTCAGACATCCCGATATGCCTAAAGCTGCTTTCAAAGAGTTATGGGATACCATTAAGGCAGGGAAAGAGTGGACAGGCGTTGTAAAGAACCTCCGAAAAGACGGAAGATACTACTGGGTCTATTCCCACATTACACCCATTTTCAATGACAGCGGAGAGATCACCGGCTATACTGCTGCACGGAGACCTGCATCTGAGAATGAGATCAATGAGTGTATACCGCTCTACAAAGAACTGGTCGAAAAAGAGAATCAATAAAAGGAGCTTTTAAATCAATGTACTACATCATTAACCAAACCAGACAGATTGTCGCTGTCGATCCCCAAATTTTGAAGAAGACTGGTGCTTCCGATGCAGATGCATTTTACAAAAAGATCACATTGGGAGAAATATCATTTGAACTTAACGGAGATACCCTCACGATCAAAACCGAAGGGAATATTCAAAAATACAAGATCAAAACAAGTCCGCTCTCAGGAATGCTTGGAGAGTTGACACTTATTGACATTGTTGATGAAGAAGCATCCGACCATTCACTTCCAATAAGTGACGAGATATTTACCGTTACCGATACACCAGATACTGAATCGGTAAAAGAAGAGGAACTGATACTGGAGTTTGACGATACGGATCTCTTTGAAATTAAAGAGAGTACAGAAGAGGAACCGGTACAAACACCTGTTGCAGCATCTTCTGAAAAAGAGGTTTCCCAAGAGCCCGAACTGCTCGATCTTATCCTTCCGGAAGAAGCGGAAAATGCGATCGAACAGATCCATGAAAAAGCAGAAACCCCTTCTGAACTGGCAGCTACACAAAATGCTCCGATCTATATTGATATCGAACGTGTCAGTGAAAAGATAGGCATATCAACAGAAGACTACAACCTTTTCCTCAATGAGTATATCGATACTGCACTGGCACTGGAAAATGCACTGCAACGTGATAATTCTGAAGAACAAACAGAAGCGCTTGCAAAGCTTTCGCACCTCTCCAATGTGCTTCATCTTCCTTTTGTCAGTGACCTCCTTGCCCAAATAGAAAATGCTTCGGCACAGGAGCGTGAGAAATATATCGAATCATTCTTCTCCACACTCGGAAGACTCTCTACTGCACATTTTGAAGAGGAGATGCCTCCGGCAAAAAAAGAAGAACCTTCAAGCGAAACTTTAGAGGAACACAAAGAAGAAAACGTTTCCCAAAGCAAACGAGCCCCTATCGATCTCAGTGGAATCAAACCTATTCACTTTGACTTTCAGCTTGAAGCTGCGGCAGAAGACCTCAGCCTCCCTGTCGAACTGATCGAAGAGTTTGTAAATGATTTCATCCAGCAGGCACATGAAGAGACAGAGAAGATGCTTGCGGCTTATGAAAAGGGGGATCTTGAAACAGTACAGAAGATCGGGCACCTGTTAAAAGGAACATCAAGTAACCTGCGTATCAACCCCCTTTCCGATACCCTCTACGAAATTCAGTTCAACGAGGATATCGACAGGGTTCCCGAACTTGTCAGGAACTATTGGGCACATTTCCTTTCACTGGAAAACCAAATCAAGCTTATCTCAAACAAATAAAAAAGGAAACAGACAATGACTATACGTAATAGACTGAAACTGATTGCGCTCGTACCGATCCTGCTGCTGTTGCTGCTGTCAAGTTACTTTTTTGTAACTTCATACATCAACTACGAAAAAGCACAGGCATTGAAAACAGCTCTTACCAACAATGCCTACCTGAGTAAAACACTGGCTCAGGTAGGAAAAGAGCGTGGTTTGACCTCACTCTATATCGGAAGTGACAGGAAAGCATATAGTGACCTGCTCACCAAACAGCGAAAAGTGACAGACAAAACAGTTACCGAACTGCGAAGCAACCTGGTTACGGATAACGGCAACCTGCTGCCTTTCCTTCCAAAGATGCTAGGTGAAAATACTGAACTCAATACGCATCAGTACAATGCCATGCTTAAAAATCTCAGCAAGCTCCCACAAATCAGAAAAGAGGCAGATGCACCTCAAAGCAACTTCAAAAAGGTCTTTTTTGAAGGCTATACAAAAACCCTCTCTACACCAATCATGCAAAACCTGCTTCAGATCAACAACTTTGCACTTGACACAGAGATCGCATCACTTGTCGCTACCCTTTCAGAACTCTATACAGTAAAAGAGAATGCCGGTCTTGAAAGAGGATTTGTCTCTTACTACATGACCAAAAAAGCATCAATGGCATTTGATGAGATTGCACGCTGGGATGAGTTTAAAACCAAAGCAAATGTTTTTGACATTAACCAGGTTACAAATCCCAAACTGCGTGCAGAACTTCAAAAGATACTTGAAAATCCAAAAGCAAAAGAGATACTGCAGGAACTTGCAGAGACCTCTTCTGCTATCCAGACAGACGTCGATAACGGTGACTACGCTGAAGAGGTAATGGACTGGTTTGCACTTCAAACCCAAAAGATTTCACTCTATAACAAAGCGGAATTGGTTGTATCCAATGCACTTTGGCAAAAATCTGATGTCTATCTTAAGAAACAGCTCTCTCTGCTTGCCATCGCTACAGCGATCCTGCTGCTGAGTTTACTGCTCTCCTACCTTGGATACACAACGACAAGAGACATTACGAGAAACATTAAAGAGCTTGAAGATGTATTGAACAAAGCTGTTGCCGACATGAAAGAGAGTGACCAATACCTCTCTGCAGACACTGCCCACATCGAAAACATCGAACTCGATACACCTGAGGGAACCAGAGAAGCCTATAAATTCCTCGAAACACTTGTCGAAACCGCCAAAGAGGATAAACAGATCGCCCTGCAGGCAAACGAAGCGAAGTCACTCTTCCTTGCCAACATGTCACACGAAATCCGTACGCCGCTTAACGGTATCGTCGGCTTTACTGAAATCCTCCGAAGTACTGATCTCGACTCCGAACAGAGAGAATTCCTCAATATTATCGATAAGAGTTCGGAAAACCTGCTCAGTATTATCAACAACATTCTCGACCTCTCTAAGATCGAGAGTAACAAAATCGAGATCGAGAACATTGTCTTCGATGCGGCAGAAGAGTTTGAAAGTGCCGTTGAAACCTACGCTGTCGGTGCGGCAGAAAAGAATATCGATCTGAATTTCTATATGGATCCTACCATCAGCCCAAAACTCAAAGGCGATCCTACCAAGATCAAAGAGATCATTATCAACCTGCTCAGTAACGCCATCAAGTTTACCGGATACGGTGGTATCATCAACCTCAAGATTGAAAAAGAGACACCGGCTGAAGGTGGTACTCCTCGTATTAAATTCTCCGTCCAGGATAATGGTATCGGTATGACCAAAGATCAGCAGGAGCGTATCTTCGATGCCTTCTCGCAGGCAGATGTATCCGTTACCAGAAAATACGGCGGTACCGGTCTTGGTCTAACCATTTCAAGCCAGTTTGTTGAGCTGATGGGCGGTAAACTTGAACTTGAGAGTGCCAAGGATCATGGTACAACTTTCTACTTCTCTATCCCTCTTGAAGAGGTTGGATCGGCAGATACAAACTATAATCATGCCTTTGAAGATATGACAATCTGTAAATACCAGGAAGAGATCCCGACAGTGCTCGACAACTATCTGGCATCCTACTTCGACTATTTCGGTCCGGAAGTACGTCACTTCGAATCAGTTGGTAGTCTTAAAGGACTTAATGACCTCGGTATCTGTAAAACCTTCTGGGTCGATATAGACAAAACAAAACAAAACATTATCGATGCTATTGCGAATGTTGACAAATCCAAACTGATCATTATTGCCAACGTCACAAGCAGAAGCAAAATTGACCAGCTTGGTGTCAATCAGGACAATGTCATCTTTAAACCGGTTACACTTACCAAACTAAAAGCGGTACTGACAAAAACTGCCAGCACTTCACCTGAGTTAGTAGAAAAAGCGATTCAAACACAGGCAACACAGTTTGATGCAAAAGTACTTGTCACAGAAGACAATATCATTAACCAGAAGCTTATCAAGCGTGTACTTGAAGATCACGGCATTACCGTCGAACTTGCAAATAACGGTCTGGAAGCATTTGAAAAACGCAGAAACAACGACTATGACCTCCTCTTTATGGATATTCAGATGCCGGTCATGGACGGAATCGAAGCAACCCATGAAATTCTTGACTATGAAGAGGATGAAGAGGTACCGCACGTTCCGATTGTCGCACTGACAGCAAATGCGCTTAAAGGGGATAGGGAACGTTTCCTTGCAGAAGGTATGGACGAGTATATTACCAAACCGATCGAAACTACAGAGCTTCTCTATATCCTGAACAAGTTCCTGTCTGACAAAGCTGTACTTGAAACATCTAAAAAAGAGGAGCCTGCACCAGTTACCACACCAGAAGCAGAGGAAGCAGAGAGTGCGTTAATTCAAGAAACTGAACCAGGAGCACAGGAAACTGCTTCAGAAGAAGATACCATCATCAATCTTGATCTTTCTACATTTGAAACTGAAGAAGAGGTAAACGATTCCGATGATGCGATCAGTCTTGTTGAAGACGTGACCGAACCGGAAACAGCACAGAGCGACAAAAAGATATTGATTGCGAAAAAATTCCTGCTAGAGCGCAGGGTGCTTACCAAAGTCATTGAAAACTTAGGGTATGATTACGACATTGTTGAAGACATGGGAACACTGGAAGAGAGACTCTCCAGTGGGCACTATGATATACTCTTCACAGATGACGAACTTGTTACAGATACACTGAAACAACATGCAGACGGTGTTGAAATCGTTACTGTCAGTAATGACAAAGATGAAATAGAACGCATTATTAAAAAACATAGGGGATAGAAGAGATGGGATTAAAAGTACTTGTCGTTGACGATGATATGATCAACAGAATGTTGCTCAAAACATTACTCAAAAAAAACGGGAAAGTTACAGATATTGTTGAAGCAGAAAATGGTTCTGATGCATTGGACAAAATGAAAAAAGATCCGGGCATCAACCTCATTTTGCTTGATATCATGATGCCTATTGTCGATGGTATCGAGTTTCTAAAAATATTCAGAGCAGACATGAGCAATTCTCATGTTCCAGTTATCGTACTTTCAACCGATGATACCAAAAAGACTGAAGTCTTTGACAATGGTGCAAATGATTTTATCCGAAAGCCGGTGAAAGAGGAAGCACTTTTTGCCAAAATAGACCAATGGTCGGAATAGGTAGCAGGTAGCAGGTAGCAGGTAGCAGGTAGCAGGTAGCAGGTAGCAGGTAGCAACACTATAAGAAGCTTGCTTAGAGCAAGGCTTCTTTCAAGACCTCTTCTACTTTTGATACGCCAATAATCTTAATATTCTCTTTTACCTCATCAGGAATATCATCGAGGTCTCTTTCATAGTTTTTTGCCGGAATAAGCGCTTTCTTTACCCCTGCTTTGTAGGCTGCGATCAACTTCTCTTTCAATCCGCCGATTGGCAGTACTTTTCCTGTCAGTGTCACCTCTCCGGTCATAGCCACTTTGTTATCTACTTTTCTGTTGCTCAAAATGGAAGCAATGGCGGTTACCATAGTGATACCGGCACTTGGTCCGTCTTTGGGTGTCGCGCCTTCAGGCACGTGGATATGCAAGTCATAACGTTTGTACACTTCACTTGGATCGACAGCGATACGCTCTTCTCTCTCTTTGAGTGTATGTGGTATTGACGATGGCGGGATGGCAAGTTTTCGCTCATCTATAAGTATCTTGACAACGGAGTGTGCGATTCGTACAGACTCCTTCATCACATCACCAAGACTACCAGTAAGCTGCAGACCGCTCTTGCCTTTGATCTTGATCGCTTCAATCGTCAGGACATCTCCGCCAACAGCCGTCCATGCGAGCCCTGAAACAACCCCTATCTGTGGTTTTTTATCTACAGGTGATATCTCAAAGACCTTTTTGTCCACAAACTTTTCAAGGTTTTTCTTCGTGATCTGGACATAGTCTCTTTTACTGTCCTCAAGCAGCATACGTGCCGCTTTACGCATCAGTCCGGCAATACGCCGTCTGAGGTTACGGACACCTGCTTCGCGTGTGTATTCGTCTATCAATATACGCAGTGCCTTGTCCGAGATATGAAACTCTCTTGCTCTAAGCGCATGCTTTTTGAGCTCTTGGGGGATTAGGTAACGTTTTGCAATCTCGAACTTCTCTTTAGGCGTATAGGAGTTCAATCCTATGAACTCCATCCTGTCTCTAAGCGGTGCAGGAATGCGTCCCACATCATTGGCAGTAGCAATAAACACTGCCTTGCTCAAATCGATATTAAAGTTCAGATAGTAGTCACGGTATTTGCTGTTCTGCTCAGGGTCAAGTATCTCCAGCAGCGCGGCAGTCGGATCACCCCGCATACTGCGTCCCACTTTGTCGATCTCATCGAGCACAATAACAGGATCCATCGTCTTCGCCTCTATAAGCCCCTGTACAAGACGCCCTGGCATCGCACCGACGTAGGTACGTCTGTGCCCGCGCAGTTCATTGACATCTTCAAGCCCGCCAAGTGCAATGCGCACCAGCGGTCTGCCAAGTGCATGGGCGATAGAGTTTGCCAAAGAGGTCTTCCCTACACCCGGAGGGCCGGCAAAACACAAAATCGCCCCGCCGGTCTCCTGTTGCTTGATCCCCCGAAGCATTGCGAGTTCACGTACAGAGAAAAATTCCACAATGCGCTCTTTTGGCTTCTTTAGAGAATAGTGGTCTTTGTCAAGTTCTCTGGCAACATCCTCCACAGAGAGACTCTTTTTGCTGTAGTCACCGAACGGAAGCTCCAGCACCCACTCCAGATAGCTTTGCAGCAGGTTCGCGTCAGCCGAGTCAGGATGCATTCTTGCAAACCGGTCAAGCTGTTTGCTGATCTCCTTGTAGGCATCCTCACTCATCGCAGGCTTGAGCTTTTCAATCTTCTCTCTGAAGTTTGCGATCTCCTCTTCCCTCTGGGTATCCATACCCAGCTCCTGCTGGATCTCTTTAAGCTGCTCTTTAAGAAAATACTCTTTATTGGTCTGTTCGATCTTGTTGTGTACTTTGGAGCGTATCTCACGCTGCACTTTGGCAGATTCGATCTCCGATGTGATCACATCGATCAGCCCAAGCAGCCGTTTCTCGATATTGGGTTCAATATAGAGCCTATAGGCGATATCCTTTTCCAGTTTCAGCATTGAAGAGACCAGATCGGCAATACGCTGAGGTTCATCATTCTCCTCGATGGTACGTATCAGATCGGCAGGCAGGTTCGAAGCAAGAGAAGAGAGCTGCTTGATCTTGTCTCTAAGCACCCCCATAAGTGCATCGACCCTAAGCTTGTCATACGGTTCAAGCTGTACCACATCGATCACTGCTTTGTTAACCTCCCCTGCTACCGGTTCTACAATCTTGCCTCTGGCAAGCCCCTGAAAGAGGATCTTCACCCTCCCGTCAGGAATATGCACCTTTCGCATGATCGAACCGATAACCCCCACTTTGTACATAGCATCAAAATCTCGGCTGCCCTCTTTGCCTGCTACCGAAGAGGTTACAAAAAGCAGAGAGTTGTTCTCCATCGCTTCTGTCGCAGCATCGATATCTTTCTGGTCAGTCAGAAAGATCGGGCTGATCATAAAAGGGTATAAAAAGAGTTCATCCTCTACCACAATCGGGAGGATACTTGGAAAGTTGTCATAGTCACTAAGCTGCATTGAAAATCCTTTGGATTTTGAAAATTAAAAGTTAAAAATTAAAAGTTAAAGTTTTTGCAAAAACGAAAGTATAGGCAACAGAAGTAAACAATTTTTTAATTTTTAATTTTTAATTTTTAATTTTTAATTTTTCCTTCCGAGCAAAAGCGAGGAGACGCTTTTAGTCGAAAATCTCCCCAAGAAACCCCTTCTGGGGCGGTGTAATATCGGCCATCTCTACCAAAGAGTGTTTATTTTTCTCTCTGTATATTTTTGCCGCTTCGGGCTTGTCGATACGGTCGTAGAGTGCTGCGATATTCTCATTGAGAAGGTACTGGCTCATGTGCAGTCTCACCAGCAGGGTATTGACCAACGGCATATACTGCGAACCGGGATAGCGCATCTGGTATATCCTGGCACGGTTGATACTGTCCATAATGAGCTTTTGGTCTTTATAGACATCTTTGATCCCGAGGAAAGAGGCTTTGAGTTTCATAAACTCCGTATACTCTCGGCTGTTCTCGTCTGCATAACGCTTGTTGTACTCGTCCCAGTAGTAGCCTGCCAGCAGATACTCCTCCTCCTGCATATGCGCATGGGCAAGGATCATGATGGCTGTCGGCATCAGGGGAGAGAGCATATGCTCACTCTTGAGCGAAATGTAGTACTCATCCGCCTTGTCCATATTGCCGCTGCTGATACTCTTGGCAATCTTTTTGTACCAGTAAAGTGCCGGCTTATTGAACTCCGTTACCTCTTCATTTTTGCCACACCCTGAAAACAGTAACAGTGCCGCTACTGCGGCAAAAAGACTCTTTTTCCATACCATTGAGCATCCTCTTTGCATAATCTTTCCTATATCATATCTCAAAGTATGTAAAAAGCGTATTAGTCTACCCTTCCTGCACAAATACAATTGACATATCTCATTTTATTATGATAAAATGAAAAAACATATATAAAATGCAAAAGGATATGCATGATAGAAACCACATTAAGCCAAATGCGAAACTCAAGCAATTTTTTTAAAACCTCTGAGATCCTCCACATATTGGATGGAAGGAGAAAAGAGGAAATCGGTTTTTTTGTGCCTGCCGCATTGAGGGAAGAGTTCCAAGCATTTATAGAAAAGATTGAAAAGCAAAAAAAAGAAGCACTGCTTAAACGTATAGCAAAAGCACAAAAAGCAGACCCAATAGGTGACGGGAGTGTTGACGATGGCATTCTGTAGAGGAGATATACACCTTGTCAATTTCAATCCGGCAAAGGGCGGAGAGATAGGCAAACTCCGCCCGGCAATCATCATGAGCGATAGTGAGGAGAATGCTGTACTGGAAACCTGTATTGTCATTCCCCTTTCGACCGTCATTGTAAAAGATGCCCTACCTTACAGGTATACCATTAGCAAAAGAGATGCGCTTCAACAAAACAGCGATGTATGCATCAACGAGATTAGAGCCCTTTCCAAAACACGGATCAAAGAAAAACTTGCCTCACTTTCCAAAAAAGAGCTTGAGATCATACAAAAGTCACTCTGCAAACTCTTGCTTTGAATATATTTTCTATAACTTCTATATTTTGCCGACGCTGAAGCTGTCGGTTCCGGAGCTAACCTAACTAAATTTGTAAACTTAATCATATTTATAACTATTCATTGAACTTATTTTTATATCCCTTTTATCTTAAATATGCTATATTTAGATAAGTGAGTATATAGAGAAAAGCCAAACCTGTCGTGAGGCAGGGACGGAAAACCACGGGTCTGCCTGCACTTAGGCAGATAGCCGAGTTGCCGATTCGAACTCAGATTCTGAGCGTGAGGAACTGGGTTGTATCTTTGTGATTGGCATATTATACACATTATACACACAAATCTCACCCATGTTTTTGGGTTCAAAGGGGCTAATGGTGAAAATGTTCAAGATATTTTTTCAGATTATATGGCTGACATCAATCCTCACCTCCATAACATACGCTGCAGATGCCGATTTGGAATTGACCGAAAAATCTTCTCCCTCTCCAGACCCCGTAAATATTGGTCAAGAGGTAACTTTCGTAACGCGACTCAAAAATTTGGGTCCAGATACGGCCAAACCCAATCAAGTGATAGAGTTCACCTATAACCAGGATATTGATATCGTCAGTGTCAGTGTCACATCAAACGGGGTCACCTGCTCTCCGACGAGCGGTTCACTGTCGCAGGGATCGAAGATCACCTGCACCAAAACCAACAACACAAACAAAGGCGGGATTCGCGATATCACTATAAAAGCCGAACCCACGCAGAGAGGAACCCTAAAGCAGGTCGCGACCATCTCTTCAAGCGGCACAAATGATCCCCACTCATCCAACGATACGCTGACCTCAAGCGTAACCGTCGTCCAGAGAACGGGCACCTGTACCGGCTGCGACTGTAGTTACGATACTGGAAACAACGACACCCTGAACGACTCCTCCCCCGGCGTGAAAATCACGCAGCTTGACGGCGTGGCGACCGATACACAAAAATGTATCAGCGGCGTTTCTGAAGATCTGTTTTTTTCTAGTGACAATGACTACTACTACTTTGATGTGGGAGCCGACGGCAACATCACCATCAATACCTCCTCCCCCAACAACCACAACTTTCATTTAGAGGTAACAAGCGACGGATCCGTCGTCTATCCAGACACTTCCAACACCTTCAATCATCATGTCACATTTTCTGTCTCTACAGGTGATCAAGTGATCCTCTTTTTCAAAGAAACCGGAAATGATACCGACCAGTACGAGGCGACCATTAGTGCAACCTTTGCCTCAATGCCCCCCATTCTCTCTCCGATACCTGATCAGAGCGCCCCTCTCAATATGGCATTTTCACTCGATCTCTCCCAGTATGTCACCCCAACCAATGGCGATCCGATAACAGCCTACCATTTGAGTTGCACCATCCCCGGTCTCTCATTCGACACATCTACGGGGATCCTCTCGGGCACTCCCACCCAGACCGGGACGACGAGCTGCACCGCATCGGCCGAAGACAAAGACGGTACATCCAATACCCAAACTTTTCAAATCGATGTAACCGATCAAACCGTAGAGGAGGGAGTACATGACTTTACACTAATCAACCCACCCTCAACACGTAACATCATCGGAAACTTTGCCGTTCTTGGCAATACTGTCGAGTGCATTACTACATCGAAATACAACTACAACGCTGCCTGCTCAAACAACAAAAACTACACCAACAACAACTATATGGTTCGATACATCGACATTGATAACGATCCGGACACATGGAACTCTTCTTCATCCAACTTCACTCTGCCTGCATCATCTTATGACAACAGTGACGGTGACGGCATCCTGTGGGCAGGACTCTTTTGGCAGGGTTCTGTCAATGCTATCCGCGACGCAAACGATCACTATCCGCAACGCCGTGCATCGCTTGACAGTAACGGAGGATGGAGCTACACCGACATTACAAGCAGTCAATCAACCAGTATCCCTAACTCTGACGCCGATAAGGTATGGATCAAGATTGATAATGATGCAAACTACACAAAAGTACGAGCAAAAACACTCTATTACAATAAGAAGTTCGGAAATAAGGGTGGATACTATGCTGCGTTTACCGACATCACAACTTGGCTCAAGGGCAAACAACTCGGCGTTGGCAAACATACCCTCACCCTTGCGAACCTGACAACCAACGAGGGGCGGGAGATCTATCATGGTCACTACGGCGGCTGGACCATGGTTGTCATCTACAAAGAAAAAGGTATTGAAGCCAAAACACGTAACATCTCCATCTATAATGGCTATGCCGATGTTGACAGACATAGCGGCGTAACTTCTGTCAAAATCTCTGGATTCAGGCTGCCCAGCAGCGGTCAGGTCAACGCCTCTTTTTCCGCATTTGCCGGAGAGGGGGAATACAAGTACGGCGAGGATCATGCCCGTGGCGAGTATGACCGCATGGTCATAAGCCGTCATGCCGATCTTTCTCATCCCGATACGATGCCGGGTGCGACTGACCCAGACAACATCTTTGATGCAGTACTTGCCAATGTCGATCGCGACCATACCGGTGATAATGACCTCAGCGGCAACAACTGCGGTATCGATGTGGAAAACTACGATGTCTCGTCAATTATGACCGACTATCGAAATGCCGACAGGAACATCAACACCGTCTACATCGGACTCAGCTCGTCGCGCGACTACATTACTCCAAGCATGATGGCTTTCTCAGCAGAACTCTATGCACCAGAACTTTGCTACGACTACGTTACCAAACTCAACGAATTTGTTATTCCTTACAAAAATCATACAGCATATAGAAGCTATGCAAAACAGGGAGATGAGCTCAGTGTAAGTGTAGCAATTTGGGACATAACAGGTGATATCGATCCCAAATATGTCTCCATCGGTCTTCCTGTCAAACAGCGTAAAGGGCATATTACCCCAATAATGAATCCTGATAAAGCATACTACACCATTCCAAACGGAAACACCCTTTTGCCGACAGACTATGCCAGCATGAGTACACCAAACCGACCTGTCATCACCATAGGTAATGGCAGAACAGCAGATGTGGGAGGAATTATCAGTCATGATCAACGCTACTTTGCCAAATACTACTTCGAAGTACAAGACACCAATACATCTATGATTGAAGGAGACTACAATATAGAAGTTAATGCTACATTCAATTACGGTTCAGGGGACTTTTGGCAAATTATGGGAATAAAACGGTGTGAGCAAAACCTTACCTATTCACCTACATGGGTACAGTTCAATGTCGAGCAGGCTTTTGGCAACACGCCTCCTTCCGATCCAACTGCACACTACTCTCTGCCTACGCGAGTAGCAGGCAAAGACTTCAACTATGATGTAGCTTCCTACGGTAAAGACAGCAATGGTCAATACACCTTACCAATTTCCGCAAACGGTGTAACAGTAGATGTTGAGATGATCGACATCGGTGACTTTGATGATAATGGTTCTTACTTCAAATGCGGAAACTCTGACCCAAATATTATTATCATGCCTGGAGAATTCGCCTATTTTGACAATAACCGCACACGTCTTACAGAAACTGATATACATGACCTTAAAAAAACTACGGCAACACGTAATACCACCTTTAGAATGTGGCTGCTGACCGATGAAAACGGGACACTGCTGACAAGCGATAAACGCTATGAAAAAAATGAAAATGATCACTATGCCGAAGTATATGACAAGTATTATAGTGTACAGGATATAAACGGTTTGTGCAGCAGTGCCTGCACCAAAGCTTCAGGCTACAACTACACCAGTTCACGTTACCACAATATACATTACGGTACAGATCCTAACGCAGTTGGATGTTATGCCTGCCTTAGAGACAAATTCGCTCAGCCATATTGTGCAAGGGACAACTTTGCCATCAGACCCAAAGCTATCCGTGTCGATGTAGGAGACAAGGGGCTTAACGAAACACTCAATAGTAAGCCGATTGCAGTCAATATTAACCGCCACAGAACACCGAAAAAACTGAACAAAGATGTTAGTATTGCAGCGGAATATCCGTATGAACTCAATATGACAACTGTTGATATACGTGACAATAAAGTAAACGGCTACACTACACTTGACCTCTATCAAAAACAGACTGGTATAACCTCCATCCCTGATAAACGCTTCAGCAGTATGGCACTTGTCAAGTTCGAAGGTGACGCAGGCAAGTGTGCAGACACGACCCACACTTCGCTAAATCCCCGATTTGCCAATGGTTTTACAAGTTCAAAACTCAATACGACCAACGCAGGTACATACAGTTTCGAAATATGGGACAGTAACTGGACAACGGTTGACCGTGCTGTAAACAACCCTTACAAAACGCTCTTTAGCAATGCATGTAAAAACAACATCGATCCAGCATGTAACGACTGTATTTTGGGAACAACAACGGTTGACGCAAACGATGCCGACAAAGTTGGATGTACCTTTAGTTCAGAACTTAAACACCTTAATGGCAATATTGATACCAACTATACCAAACTCGACTTAAAAATTAATCCGTATTCATTTAACATTGATCTAGGTTCAATACAAAGCCTACCTTCCACAAAAGATACCAAATGGGTCTACATGAACGATTTAAGTGATTATCGTCTGCTCAAACCTGGTGCAGCTGTACAGTTGGATATAAATGTTACTGCCAAAGGTGCGCATGATGGTAATCTCACAAACTTTATATTTGAATGTGCAGCAGAGGACACTGTCTTCTGGCTTGACCGGAATATGTCGAGACCGGAAAATACCATTGCAACCGAAAATACTGCCGACCCGGTATATTTCCAACAGTGGCTTGATGCAGATTATGGCAATACACAGCCTGTGCAAGATACCTCTTCAGGACTGGAGATGAATGCAACGCTTCCTAAAGAGAACTATCTTTCAGACCAAAACGGTACAGCATACCATGTTCGTATCAATTACAATTTCAAAAAACCATATAATGATTTTGTAAATCCTGTCATCGTAGACTTTCAGGCACTCCATGCCGCATCGCTCGATGCCTTCTCTTATGCTGACCATAAATCAAAGTATGTCCCAGAGGGCAATGTGACAGTTGATGAAAACAAAACATTCCTTTATGCCAAAGTTGCGCCAAAGATTGGAGATGAGTACATTACTACTTATGACTCCAACTATACAACATTCCTACGAGTTGATACATTCTGTAAAAATACACTATATATTAACTGCAATACACTTCAAAATGCGAGCATACTAGGTCCTCAAGAAGAGTCAAACAACGATGGTACCGGTGGAGCTTGGTATAGAGTGTCAGATCATAATGCATCTACTGACGGTCAGATCAACTCTTTGAACGCAAATATAACCGGTATTACAGAGCTGCCTATCTCTTCCATCCTATTTGACAACAACGGCTCAACATCAGGTATCAAATTGACCTACCCAATAGGAAGGACTAGACCAGGAGAGTTTGTATTAACTATTACACCTGATCTATGGCTAAGATACAAAAAAGGCGATTTTGAAGGACTGCCAACATTCTCTATTCATTATCTGCTGCAGGGCTTACGATGGAAAGGGGAAGGCAACACAGGGCACGTGATCACAATAGAACCATATCAGGGAAAAGCAAAATTCAAAAGGATGAATTGGTAATGAAAATCGTATCTTTTTTGAAACAACGTCCAGCACTAGCAATGATAGAGCTTATTTTTGCTTTAGTTGTTATGGGTATTGTTATGATGAGTGCTCCCATGCTTATAGAACGTGCAACAAAAAGCTCTTATGTCGCCCTTCAGCAGGAAGCTGTCACTGCTGCTGCCACACAACTTGCCATGATCATGACAAGAGCTTGGGATCATAATGATGTCAACAGCTCAGGCTATACACCTGTACTTATTACACAAAGTGGTGCAGTCGCAGGAGCAGCCATACCAAACTGTGCAGCTATCAACCCACCGGGTGTAAGTAATATCAATGGCAGATACTGCCTTGATAGCTCTGGAACAAACCCGTTCTATTCCGCAAGTCCGATCGCTTTTGACAGCGGATATGAAGATATCGATGATTTCAACGGCAAAAGTTCGGATATATCGCTTTATGCATCAGAAAATTCAGTAAGTGATTATATCGATAAAAATATTACTATTCTTTCCAATATTTATTATGGAGTCGACACGCCAAAAAACACAAATAACATTAGCAGCGGGGGATACAAACAATCAACAATTTTCGCAAATCCTTTTCGAACAACCAGTGTCAACACTACTCACATCAAGCTGATTACTATTACACTTACATCCAACAGTACTTCCAATGAACTCAAAGACAAACAAATCTTTCTTAGTGCTTTTATGTGTAATATTGGTGCACCAAGAAAGCTAGAAAGTAACGAAGCAGGACTATAATGATGCAGATACAAAAATATAAAACAAACTCCGCCTTTACGATGCTAGAACTTATTTTTGTAATAGTCATATTGGGAATTGTCTCTTCCATAGGCTCTTCCATAATTGCCAAGATTTATGAAAACTATATTTTACAAAGAGCAACACACCGTGCCAGCCTTAAAACAGAACTGGCCATACAACAGATAGCGAACTATCTAAGCTACCGGATACCCGGAACAACACTTGCCAGAGATCCAAATACCCTCAGTGACAGCATCCTTGTTACCGATGCTACTGCATACACAGACAAAAAACATACCGTTTTAGAGTGGATAGGAGGTGACAATGACAGCTTTACTGCCAGAAAAACTCCTGGATGGAGCGGTTTTGCTGACATTGCCGCATCAACACAGACCATACTAAAAACACCAGGATCAAATCTCTTCATAGCAGGGAAAGTCATCAAAAATCTTTCACAAAATAAAGTTAATTTTTCAAATAGAAGGTTACCTAATGTTGCTATCTTCTTTCGAAACATACGTTATACCAAAAATCCGGATAAAGCTTATGATGTAAAAACATGTATGGGTATGGTCACAACAGATACAAGCTGTATTTCAACAGTATATCGTTCACCGGCAGGAGTAACCAACCGTCTCCAATCTTTATCGTTTGTAAAGGGAGCAGGATCGACTCAAAAAGTTCTTGTAGAACATTACAAGCTTGCTTGGACAGCCTACGCTGTCGTACCGTTTAAAACTGACGGTTCAGCACCCTGTTCAGAAGGAGAGTCTCCTTGTGATCTGAGGCTCTACTACAACTATCAGCCATGGGACGGTACCCGGCTCTCTTCTGCAAACTACAACACCATCAGCCATGCCACCATTGTCAAGAATGCAACCGTTTTCAAATTTGCGGAACTTGGCAGCACTTTTCGTGTCAAACTCTGCGTACAGGAGAGCATAGGCGATAGTAACATTTCTATATGTAAAGAAAAGGCGATTGTATTATGAGAAAAGCATTTTCACTGATTACGGCTATCTTTCTGATTGTCATTATGTCCACTGTCGCAATACTTGTCTTTAATCTCTCAGGGAAGATGGTCAAATCTACCTCTCTGCAATTTAAACATGAACAGGCTGTTTTTCTCGCACGCAGTTACACAGAGCTTGCCATACTTGCCGTAATCAACCATCAGCGCAGTGCAACTACAGGATGTGTTCAAACAATAAAGGGAGTTGTCAACGGACTGGTACCTGACGGACCGGTTACTGGGAGCAGTACTGGAGGCAGCGGTTACAAAGTAGAGACCTATATTTACTATCTTGGCAATGATTTGAACAATTCCAATATCACTAACAAATATTGGCTCAATCGTACCATGCCTGTCCAAACCAATTACAATACTGTTTTACCTGCACTTCAAGACAGCGTTGCAGGAGTTATTATCGATGTTTATGTCAGATATAAAGACCCGGCAATGGTGGATGCCTACACATCAGCACACGGAGGTACTGCACCAACCGCTACAGAGATCCCATGGATCACCTATCACAGAAGGAGTCTTCAAAAAATATGAAACATTTATTATACACCAAACGTCAAGCCTTTACCATGATCGAACTCGTATTTGTCATTATTGTCCTGGGGATCTTGGCCTCTTTGGCTCTACCAAGACTCAATAGAGACATAAGACAAGAAGCTGCCGATAACATTCTCTCTGCCATACGCTACACCCAGCAGCTGGCTCTGCTTGACAACAAGGTCTCAACAAGTACCAAATGGCAACAAACACTATGGGCTATACGTTTTACCGGAGGCAGTAATGCATACTACACTATCGGTACTGATGATAACAACAACAGCACAATCAGCAAAGAGGAAACCGCCATCGACCCTACAAACGGAAAATATTTCTACAATAGCAGCGGTGCATTTTCAACCATAGCAAAAGATGAAAGTCCCAATATATTTTTAGGACATAAATATAATATTAATCAAATTAATTTCTCTGGTGGGTGCAGTAATAACCAAAAACATATTGCATTTGACCATTTGGGTCGTCCCTATAACGGTATTGGCACTGCAGGTTGGGATTTTGCAAAACTTATGCACACTGACTGCACAATTAACTTTAAGTTTGCTGATAGAACTATTGATGATTTGAATATCATCATAGAAAAACAAACCGGATATGCACATATTGTCGGTCAGCCAAATTCATAGAATCTTGTTTACCCCTCATTAAGTTTCTTAAGTTACAATTAAGTATAAAGAGTCGAGAAAGACCCTTTATACTTCAACACTAAGGATCAATCATGAATAAAAGTATTACCGGACGACATTTCGAACTGACAGATGCCATCAAAGCCTATGCCGATGCGCTGCTGGACGGATTTAACAAGTATAACCTCGATATCATTTCAGGAAATGTGGTCATTTCAGCCGATGAGAAGAACGGGAAAAAAGGCTTTAGTGTAGAGTTTCTGGTCAACCTCAAAGACAAAAACACCATTGTCATCACCGAGCACAACAAAGATGTCTACGCGGCACTCGACCTTGGTGCGGAGCGTGTCAAAAAGTCACTCAGACGACACGCCGACAAGATCAAAAACCACAAGATCATGAGTTTTGCCGATCTTGGTGAAGAGGCTGAAGCGGTAACAGAGATTGATGTAGATGATATTGAGATCGTTCCTATGGACCTTGAACTGCACAAACCGCTTGATTTCGATGAGGCGATCGAAGCACTCAAAGCAGAGAAAAAACGTCAATTTATCGTCTTCAACGACTACGACGGCAATATGCGCGTTATGTACAAAAGAGCCGACGGCAAGTTCGGACTCTATTAAAAAACAGCGTTCAGCGTTCAGCGCTGAGCGTTGAGTATCTTTTCACTCTATTATCTTCTGAAACGTTTAAAAACATTCTCAAAATCTATACTTACTTTACAAGTGGTTTCATCAAAACTGTAGCTTTCTTTTGAAAAATCACCCTCTTTGTCATATTTTGTACCATTCAACTTAAACACTTTCGCATTAAGGTCTTCCGGATAGACAAGTATGTAATACTTTACTTTCTCTTTTTCATAAATATCAAACTTATATACCTCATCTTTTTTGGCACTGCCCGGGCTTATGATCTCAACTACAATCTCAGGGGCTTTTGTCAGATACATCTCATGCGTCTCTCCACATGACATGACAACATCTGGTCTTAAAACAGTATCGTCACTGACTTTATAGTCCACTTCTGCTAAAACTGTGCATCTGTCACATGATTCTATCTGGCTTCTAAGCGCAAACAGCATTTCACTTGCCAAACTTTGATGCTTTATCATAGGTGCAGGTCCCATTGCTACAGCAATACCGCCTATAAGCTCCCAGTCACCTTCCCATGTTTTATAGTCATCGTATGAATAATGTATGTCTTCCAGTCTCAATGCTTCCATGTGACTCCTTTAGGGTAATTATAGCATATAACCTACTCCCTCTAAAACACGTTACTTTTTGTATACTTCTCTGCAATATCCCGCCTTGACAACCAACAGCTCATCCTCGATACTGTAAAGTATACGGTAGTCACCGACTCTGATGCGGTATTTCTCATCCCCTGAGAGTTTTTTGCACCCAAAAGGTCTTGGCTCCGATGACAAACCCTTGATCTTCTCAAGAACCCTTAGCATCATCGTTTTGGGCAGTTTCTCTATCTCTTTGGCTGCCGACTTTTTATTACTCCCCCAACGAATAAGCTGATTTTTTGATGCTGCAATTTCGTTCATAATCAAGGCAGATTTTTCTCGAAGAGAGTGCAAGCACAAAGAAGGACTCGCCGTAGCGAATTCGAAAAAATCTAACGCCGAGTATGGACGAAAGTGCAGCACCCTTCGGGGAGAGCGATACGAAACGATCTGCACGCAAAAAAAACTTTGAATTACCTACGGGTAGTCCTGCAGATTTTTTCACGTACATATCGCCTCGTCTCGCTCTCTCAAAAATTCAGCTTATTCGTTGGGGGAGTAATAATCTCGATACTATAGTTTGCCATCTGCCTCTAACTGCTTCATGAAGTTTTCAAGTGAAATTGTCTCTTCATTTTTTCGTGCTTCAAAGAGTTTCAAATCTTCATTATCTTCCCTAAAAGCATCCAGGACAAGTTCATTGACAATCTTCGAGACTGACTGGGAGGTTTCAAGTGCCTTAAGTTTTAAAAGCTTCAACGTATCCTCATCAAACGACACAGTAGTACGCACAGACATTTATCATCCTTTTTATTTTCATAATAGCATACTGATGCAATGATGTAAAGATGCACATAAAAATTCCTAATTCCTAATTGAGTTCTCTGAAAAATCACCGGTTTCACTCGATAGCTCTGGCAGTCGTGAACGCAAGCGCCCCTTTCAGGGGTTGGGCACTCCTTTGTCGCCATCGAGTGAAACCTCTGTGGGTAATTATTCAGAGGGTTCAATTCCTAATTCCTAATTCTAACGCTCCTATTCTGGTCTTAGCCTGCGCTATTACCGCTTCATCTTCCACCATATCAAGCCATCTGAACTTCTGTCCGCTTTGGATGGTACCGTCTACAATATCGCCGCTGTTGCGGAACTTGAGGTCGAGTTTGGCAATGTCAAATCCGTTGGTGGTCTGGCAGAATTTTTGCAGACGTTCATTCTGTGGTACATTACTGAAAAGGTAGCACCAGCTCTCAAGCCCGTTTCGTCCTACCCGTCCACGCAGCTGATGAAGTGTCGCCAGCCCGAGCCGTTCGGCACCGACAATGACAATAAGCGTCAGTCTCGGCAGAGAGATACCTACCTCCACTACTGTCGTTGCCAACAGGATATTGCCTTTTTCTCTAAATTCGAGCAGGACTTCCTCTTTTTGTTTGTCTTTTCCGTGGGTAAGATAGACATTATCAAAACGTTTCTCCCAAAATGCCCTCCCCTCATCGAGCGACTGGTAAGGTATTTGACTGCTCTCTTCTACCAAAGGATAGACAATAAGCACTTGATGATTTTGGGCAATCTCTGCTTCTATATGCTTCAGCAGTGCCGGAAACTCCGGCTTTCCGATGACTTTTGTGCTCACCTTCTTCTCAAACGGTGTAGTGGTAATGAGGCTTACATCGACCAGCTCACTCTCCATCATCGCCTGTGTGCGTGGAATGGGTGTGGCAGAAAACTGCAAATAATGTGGTTTCTCAGTCTCAGGGGTCAGGTGTACCTCAAGGTATTTCCTTTGGTCATTTGTGATTTGTTGCGCACCCAATAATGCAGGAGATGCAGGGGTCTGGTGATTTGTGATTTGTTGCGTATGCAATGAATCATGAATCACCTGACCCCCTTTGGTTTGACCCCCTTTGGCTTGCCGGCTTACAAGCGCCTCAAGCATCTGACGCTGCACCGTCCCGAAACGGTGCTGCTCATCCACCATCACCAGTGCCACAGCAGGCAGATCCACTTTGTAAAGCAGGGCATGGGTACCGATGATAAAATCGGCACTCTGCATATCTCCCTCCTCTTTGCCTTGCATCACCAGTGCCACACGTACGTTATTGGGAAGATGTTTGCACGCCTCCTCGTAGAGTTGCAGTGCCAGCAGGGAGGTAGGCGCCATGAGTATGCTCCTGTGCGGCAGTGCCGTCATAGCAGCAGCGAGGATCACCATGGTCTTTCCTGACCCCACATCACCCACTATCATCCGCTTGGCAGCACGCTCTTTGTTAGCAAGGTCGGCTCTAATCTCAGCAATTGTCTGCTGCTGCTGTGCTGTCAATGTAAAGGGCAACCCTTCTATAAACGGTGTGATGTCACCCGTCAATGCACTGACAGCCGGAAAAACAGTGCGTTTTCCCCGCAGTTTTCTAAGATGATTGTAGGCTTCGACAAATTTAAGCACCGACACAATTTCCGGCTTTAGGCTACCCTCATAGTAAACTTCTTCAATGCTTTTGGGAAAGTGCAGGCGCATCAGTACCCCCACCTCTTTGGAGTCGAGCCCTTCATCAAAGAGATTCTTTTCCGTAATATATGCTTCTATAAGGCTGCGTATCTCACTCTCTTTGAGAACAGTTTTATACTTGGGAGTCACCCTGCCTACCTCTTTGACAGATTTGGGCTGAGGCATCTGAAGGTAGCCGTTATACACCTCCAGCTTCCCCTGTATGTAATGGTGTGATCCCACTTCAAAGAGCTTGTAGTGGTAGGGTGTGGTTCTGAAAAAGAGCGAAGAGAGCCTGCGCCCATGGAAGCCCGGAAGCTCAAAGGTGACACGCAGTTTGCCGTTACGAACCGCACTGTCGATCACTTTGGCTTCAAGCGTCACTGTTTTGCCTCTCTCCAACGCTGATGAGAGTGTGGTGTCATTGTAGCTTTGGGGGATGATGAGAGCAAGGTCAAGCAGGGAGTAGATCTTGAGTTTTTTGAACAGTTGTTTTGCCTCTTCCATGCCATCCCTCTCAATCATTTTGTAATGATCAATTATATCGGATGTTATGCCAAAATGGAAGAAAATATGTCAGATTGTCATATTGTGCAGGGAGTACCGGTCCGCGGGGGTGACGAATCCCCGCGTTTTACTTAGTATAGCTTGACTGTTAAACAGATCAGCAATACGATAAGTATGACCAGTACTTTTGTAATGTGCAAAGTTTCCTCCTTATGTTGAATTCCCACTCCACCACCCACCAAAAAAAAGGCAAAAAAAAAGGTAACCAAGGGCAATTACCCCTGATTACCTTTCATCCAACTGCCGACAGTGGTCATCTGTCAACAATCAGGAGGTGTACTTTGCACATACGAGAGAATATTACACCAAAAACAAAAAAATGTCAACCCTCCTACCTTTTTAATCCTTCTTCGTCACAATCGCAAACGACAAGTCAGCAAGTTCAGGGTGTGCTTTGATAAAGGCGTTGACCTCATTAAGCGTTACAGATTCTATCTTTTCAAGCTGTGTTTTGTCAAAGTCCAGCGGTCTGCCGTAGTAGTAGTTGTTGTAGGCGCGGTTGAGGCGCTGTGAGAGGGTTTCGGTACGCAGCGGTTCACTGCCCACAAGAAACTCCTTTGCCGCTTTGAGCTCTTTGGCAGTGATCCCTTTGGCAACGAAATCTTTTACGACCTCTCTGACGAGTTTGACCGCCTCCTGCTGTGTTGCAAGTTTGGTTTGGAGGTAGCCGCTGAGATAGGAGCCGTATTTGGCACGTCTAAGCACACTGTAGGCACCATAGGTGAGTCCCCGTTTGACACGTAGCTCTTCCATCAGACGGCTGCCAAACCCTGCACCGCCAAGCACATATTCGGTGATCTTGGCTTTGTACTGATCTTTGGCTTTATAACTGTAGTCAAACGGCGCACCGAAATAGATGTATGCCTGCTGGGTATCTTCGTCTATCTCTTCGGTACGGTTTGCATCGGATGCACGGAACGCTCCTGCCGGTGCAGTGCTGGATGTCGGCAGCAGCGGCAGCACACTTTTGAGAGCACTTTTGGCCTCTTTCCACGCAAGATCACCACCGATGACGACAATAAGGTTGTTATACCCAAGACGGCTTTTGATGAACGATGCAAGATCATCAAGGCGCATTGCCTTCACACTCTCCATCGTACCGTCATATGCACGGGCAAGCGGCGTGTCTTTAAAGAGCAACTTACGCAGATGGGTTGCGGCGATGTAGTCAAAGTCACTCTTTTTCTGAGTCAGCCAGCCAATCTTCTGACGTTTGACCTGATCGAGTGCCTCCTCTGTATAGTTGGGGTCTTTGAGCAGTGCCTGAAGCCTTTGGGTCGCATAGCCAAACTCACTCTTGAGCGAAGAGAGTTCTATGACAAAACTCTCCCTTCCCACCTGTGCAGAGAGATCGACCGCATGGTCGTCAAGTGTCTTGGCAAAGCCGACAGATCCCTCTTTTTTGGTACCCTCGTTGAGCAGCTTTGCTGCCATATCTGCCTGCCCGTCTTTTTCATTGCTTAGATGCCCGGCATTGGTAAAGACCAGTTGAAGCGAGACAATAGGCAGTGTCCTGCTCTGCTCGAAGATCACAGGGATAGTTGTATTGTTGTATGTTATCTCTTTGACTGTTGCCGCCATTAGAAGTCCTTGTGTTACAAAAATCATTACTATGATTTTTTTTAGTGAAGAGTGAAGAGTGAAGAGTGAAGAGTGTCGGTTTGCATTGCTCTGCAATGCCTTTATTGAAACAAAAGCTTTTTGAAAAAAAGCATACCTTAACCCCTCATTCCTTACCCCAAGGGCATTTCTCACTCCGTTTGGGCGCATTCCTCATTCCTCATTCAAATTCAATAAAAGCGGAGCCACCGCACCGCATACTAAAACTATTCACTATTCACTCTTAATTCTTCACTCTACTGATGCAGAGTATCAGTAGTATCTCTCCAGTATTTCGTACGCCGTATTACGCTTGGCAGGATTCTCTCCTACATCTTTGATAAGACGGATCATCTCTTCCTGGTTCATCTGGTTTTTTGCCCCGGCAGCGGAGACGACGTTCTCTTCCATCATGGTTGAGCCCAGATCGTTTGCACCAAAGAGCAGTGCCATTTGACCGATGTATGAGCCCTGTGTGACCCATGAGCTTTGGATGTTGGGCACATTGTCCAAAAAAAGGCGTGCAACGGCAAGGTAGCGCAGATACTGGTTGGAGGTGGTTTTGGTAATGGTAGGCAGTTCACGTTTGAGCTGTGTGTTGTCACTTTGGTAACTCCACATAATAAAGGCTCTAAACCCGCCTGTTTCATCCTGAAGCTGACGGATCAGATCCCAGTGCTCCACGATCTCCCGTGTCGTCTCGACTGTACCGTACATCATCGTCGCAGTCGATTTGATGCCCAGTTTGTGTGCTTCGCAGTGCACCTCCAGCCAGGTATCTTTGTCCAGCTTCTTAGGGGCAATGATGTCGCGTACGCGGTCAGAGAGTATCTCTGCACCCGCACCCGGGATAGAGCTGAGTCCCTTGGCTTTAAGACGTGCAAGCACCTCGGAGATGGAGAGGTTGGAGCGGCGCGCAATATAGTCTATCTCGATTGCGGAAAAGCCGTGGATGGTCACCTGAGGATACTTCTGATGGATATGCTCGACAAGATCTTCGTACCATTCGATCTCCAGTTTGGGGTGTACACCTCCCTGAAAAAGTATCTGCGTACCGCCAATAGCAAGCAGCTCCTCGATCTTCTGGTCTATCTCATCAAAGGAGAGGATATAGGCATCTTCTTTCTTCTCATGGGTATAGAAGGCACAGAATTTACAATCGACCCAGCAAATGTTTGTATAGTTGATATTTCTGTCGACAACAAAAGTAGTGACCTTTTTGGGATGCAATTCGCGTTTTTTAGCCAATGCCATTCTGCCCAGTGTTTTGAGATCTGCTTTTTCAATAAGTTCGATTGCTTCATCAATGCTCATGCGTTTATTCATTGCTGCTGTCATTGTCTATTCCTTCCAGTACCATCTTTACAGTTTCATGCATGTGTGGTATTTTCTCTCTTAGTATTCGCTCGATCACAGCATAATTGATACCTTCATAATCGTGTACAATATAGTTGCGTATGTCATATGTTCCTTTAAGATCATGCTTGTCAAAATGCTGTAATAATGCATACTCGCCCTCTTTTGCCAGCTTATCAAACTGTTCAGCAATAGAAGTAAGATGCATAAAGATCGCTGCCGCACCCTGCTTTTGATCTTCCAAAGCAGCTGTGATGGAACCGTAAGAGGCAATAATCTCTTCAATATACTGCATCTTGGAAGCGATGGTCTCCATACGTATTTTTGCCTTAGACACCAATCCCCTCCTTGGCAATTACCTGCTTCAAGAAACTGTTGGCACTCTCTTTGTCTACAATATCCACAGGATGTTTGAAGTGTCTTTTTGTACGCTCTTTGATTTCATTGAGAATATTAAAATACGCCCATGCATCATGTGACTGCAAATATTTGGGGTCAAAATGGACAAAGAGATCAATGTCACTTGTTATATCTGCTGTCTGCCTTGCCTGAGAACCAAACAGTCCGATTTCCAATAATGGACTGCCGGGCAAAGAGGCTTTCAGTGTACGCAAATACGTAAGGATCTCTTCTCTTCTCATCACTCTACCCTCTACTCTCTACCTGCTATTTCCCAATCGCATCCAAAACACCGTTGATGAACTTCGGCGACTTGTCATCTGCAAGCGCTTTGGCAAGCTCGACCGCTTCATTGATGATGATGGCTCTGTCTGTCTTTGCCACAAGAATCTCATAGGCGCCAAGACGCAAAATAGCCTTTTCTACCTTGCCGATGCTGTCATAGTCCCAATCGGTCAGATGTTTCTCTATCTCTTTGTCTATCATAGCCAGATTTTCGATGGTGCCGTTAAAGAGCTGATGGGAGAACTCGCGCTGCTTGTTGCGGATCTTGTCCTCTTCAAGGATCTCATCGGAAAACTTGGCAATATTCTCATTGCCAAGATCATAGGCATACAATAGCCCAACAACTGCTGTACGTGCCTGGTGTCGTGTCGCCATTTAAGCTTCCTTTCCCAATCTATTTGCAATGCGACCAGTCGCATGAGCCAACTGCTGAAGTTGACACAGCGTCAGCGTAGCTTTGTTTGGCTTTGCCAAAAAAGCGTCCTTTGATAGTTGTCGTGTTGCCATTAGTTCAGCTCTCCGTACAGATTGATCAGCTCGATCAGACCTACCATCGCTTCGGCACCCTTGTTGCCTGCTTTGGTACCTGCACGCTCGATCGCCTGCTCAATGCTGTCAACGGTCAGCACACCAAAGGTTGCCGGTTTGCCATGCTTGAGTGTGACATTTGCCACCCCTTTGGTCGCTTCGGCTGAGACATAGTCAAAGTGCGGCGTCGCACCTCTGATGACTGCACCCAGACAGCACACCGCATCGTACTTGCCCGAAGCGAGTGCCTTGTCAAGTGCAAACGGAATCTCAAATGCTCCCGGTACCAGAATCAGATCAAGCTCTTCAGGATCTCCTCCGTGTCTTGCATAGGCATCCTTCGCACCCTCTACCAGTCTGTCTGTGATGAAGTGGTTAAAACGCGCATTGATGATCGCCACTTTCTTGCTTTTGTCAACCGAAAGGTTTCCTTCTACGATTTTCATATTTATCCTTCATTTAAAAATTTGTCTCTTGAGCACTTTTTGTGCAGATGCGAAAGCGCCCATATTTGCGAAGCAAGGCGCTGTAGTCATCGTCCGCACAATTGCGAAAGAGACGCTTTTGGCGCTACCTTTTCTAAAAAGGTAGCAAAAAACTACTCAATAATAGAACGGATTGCATCGATCTGTTCAATGAGCGTATCGAGTTTTTGCAATTGTATCATATTGGGTCCGTCACTCAAAGCGATGCTGGGATCAAAGTGGGTTTCAAAGAAGAAACCGTCCACTCCTACCGCTGCGGCTGCTCGTGAGAGGTAGGGGACAAAACGGCTGTCACCACCGCTGCTTGCACCGCCGCTTGCAGGCATCTGTACCGAGTGTGTCGCATCAAATACCACAGGGGCAAACTGCCGCATGGTCACCAGACCGCGCATATCGACCACAAGATTGCCGTAGCCGAAGGTTGTACCGCGTTCGGTCAGCCAGACACGGTACTTCTGTGCACTCTCATAGCTGACTTCACCGTCAAAGCCTCGTGTCTTGAGTACTTTGGCAACAGAGTGTTCCATCGCCGCAGGAGCGAGAAACTGCCCTTTTTTGATGTTGACCACCGCATCGGTCTTTGCAGCAGCCACCAGCAGATCTGTCTGACGGCACAAAAAGGCAGGGATCTGCAGTACATCCGCCACCTCTGCCGCAGCGGCAGGCTGGGTGTAGTCATGGACATCGGTCAGAATCTTGTAGCCAAACTGCTCCTTGACCTCGGAGAGCATCTTGAGTCCCTCTTCAAGTCCCGGCCCTCTGAAACTGTCAAGGCTGGTACGGTTTGCTTTGTCAAAACTCGCTTTAAAATAAAAATCTTTGGTACAGTCATCATGGTATTTTCCCAGTGACTCGGCAATACGCATGACATTGTCACGGCTCTCCAGTACACAGGGTCCTGCAATCAGTATCATCGGTTATCCTTGTGGTTTCTCTTTGATCAGGGCAACGATCAGCCCTGAGAGTATGACCAATATTATACCCAAAACTGTCCAAATATCCGGTATAGGGTCACCAAGAGCGATACCGATGAACATACCAAAAACGATGTTGGTATAGCTGATGGTACCGACAATCCCCGCTTTGGTCAGTTCGTACGCCTTGGTCATCAGCAGCTGAGAGAGGGTTGCACTCGTACCCACCATCACGATAAAGAGCCATTGCCACCCCTTCGGCATCACAAAAGGGGCGATGATCCAGTCCCACTCCTGCGAGACCTTCGCCACACTGCCAATCGCCATAAAGAGCAGCGGTCCGAGTGTACCAACCAGCATAAAGCTCATCACGATGGCACGGGTATCATAGTAGCGGCGAAGCTCCCGTATGGAGGTGTAGGCAAGTGCCGCACCGATACCGGAGAAGATGCCCAGTATGTCGTATTTGTCAAAGCCGCCGTTTTCAGGCTGCGCGATGAGGACAATACCCGTAAAGCCCAAAATAAGGGCGATAATGGCACTCCAGTGCAGCTTTTCACGCAAAAAGAGCCAGGCGAAAAACGCCACAAAGAGCGGAGAGGTTTTGTTGTAGGTGATCGCCTCACCCAGCGGGATCTTTCCCATAATGTAAAAGTATGCCAGCAGTGCCAAAAAACCCATCGCTCCCCTGAAAAAGAGCAGCATAGGTTTACCGCCTTCCTGCTTGAGAGGCACTCTCCAGATAGCCAGTGCAATGATCACCACACCAAAGACATTACGAAAAAAGGTCACCTCCAGTGCCGGAAGCTGCTGGGTAAGTACCTTGGCAAAACCGCCCATCACCGCAAAAGTCAATGATGCCAGCAGCATCAGCACAATACCACGGTCAAGATTTTGAATAGTCTGTTTCATTTTTAACTTTTAATTTTTAATTTTATCCGCGGAAGTGTAGCATATTTGGGTAAAATTGCAGCATGAACAATAGTAACTTTTACACCAAACTCCTTGCCCTCCCCGATGGCGCCTCCTATGTCCGATATAAAGACAGACGCTATCTCCTGCGTAAAGAGACCCTGCTTGAAAGCAAACTGCTCAAACTCTACGCCGAAGCGCTCGGAGACAACGATATTGTCAGCGGAAACTACTACCCTACGATCAAACAGGGTACACTGAAACCGTGTGAAATGAGTGATGCCAAAGTGATCGACTTTGTATGCAACGCTACTGTGCTGTAAAGCAACTCTCTACCAGCACACGCCCCTCTGCAATGATCTGTGCACGTACTGTGTCACCTCTTTTGTAGGTCGTTACCCCTTTGGGGGTTCCACTCATGATAATGTCATTCTCTTCAATCTGCATAAACGTTGCTATCTCATCTACGATCTGCTGTGGTTTGCAGATCATCAGGGCATGTGTAGCATGCTGCTGAAGCCTGCCGTTGAGATAGAGCTTCATCTCCAGTCTCTCCAAAGTACCCGTGAAGGGAACAAAGCTTCCAAAGACCGCCGACCCGTCAAACGCTTTCGCTCTCTCCCACGGCAGCCCCTTTGTTTTGAGGTAGTTTTGCACACCTGCTTTGGTCAGATCAAGCCCGAACCCTACCCCTGCTATATTGCCGCCACGCATGAGAAATGCGATCTCCCCTTCAAACCGGCAATCTTCCTGAAAAAACCGGAGGGTCTCGCTGACGGCGCTGTTTGGTTTGTTATTACTCCCCCAACGAATAAGCTGAATTTTTGAGAGAGCGAGACGAGGCGATATGTACGTGAAAAAATCTGCAGGACTACCCGTAGGTAATTCAAAGTTTTTTTTGCGTGCAGATCGTTTCGTATCGCTCTCCCCGAAGGGTGCTGCACTTTCGTCCATACTCGGCGTTAGATTTTTTCGAATTCGCTACGGCGAGTCCTTCAAAAATCTGCCTTGATTATGAACGAAATTGCAGCATCAAAAATTCAGCTTATTCGTTGGGGGAGTAATAAAGAGTACCATCTCTTCAGGCACCTCGTTGCCAAGCTCATGAATATGCTCGACATAGTTTCTGCCGACACAGATGATCTTGGAAGGGACTACCCTTTCATTGCCAAACTGAACTGTTTTCATCATATCTCTCCTACTCTTTTCTTACTGCACGGATATCTCCAAAGAGGATCAGGTCTTTAAGCAGTGCCTTCTGTGTAATACCGTCTTTGCCTACTGCAAGCTCCAGCCGCCCCTCTTTGCTCATAAAAATTTTCTGGTGGATCACCACAGTAGCATACCAGTCAGCCCCCTCACCAAGATCTTTTTTGTAGGCAGACAGGGAAGCGGCATCGGGTACAATGACACTGACCTTGCCATGCTGCTTCTCCGCACCGACCGCATGAAAGGTGTAGGTGCCTGCACGGTGCTTGTCCTCGATCAAGCGGTCGAGATTGAAATAGAGTGTCAAAAGATCATCCGTTGAGAAAAAGTCCAGCGTCTGCTGCTGCCTGTCTGCCAGTTTGCCGTGTTTGTACTTCAGATAGGTTTTATAGACCTTGTGGTGTGCCCTGTCAATTGTATATCTTTTGACAACTTTTGTCTGACGATACGCTCTTGTCACTTCATACAGTCGGCTGACAAGCAGACCATGCTCAATCACACCTTCTGAGTGGTGATACTCTTTCCTGCCCCCGCTCAGGGTCTTTGCCACTCCTGTTGCCGCAAGAGAAATATCGATTGTATAGGTGCCCTGCTGCTTTTTCAAAACAGCCTTTGCCGTACCGATCTTGCCAAATATCCCGTAACTGACATCATACGCAGCCCTGACAGTTTCTGCCTGTGCCATAGAGAACGGCAGCACCATTAAGCCCAGAATCGCTATAATTGACCTCATCATTAATATATACCTCCATAAAAACAATACTATTGTACAGTACGATCGTGGATAAAAAGAAGAGGAAATATGGCAACTGCAGAAACAAACACCACTTTGACACAAGAGAGCCTCAAAGCCATCAACGCATTTGACAGCACGATTGTCAGCTCCGTACAGGCACAGCTTGCCCCGATATATGAGGCATACCCGGTACTGAGCACCTTGATATGGGGTGTACCCCTTGCCAACCTCATCGCTGCGACACTGCTCTTTTTTCTGATTTTGGGACTGCGAAAAGTTTTTACGAAAATCGTACTGGCTTTTTTGCAAAAACTGAGCAAACGTACCGAAACCTACTATGACGACAGGGTGATCTCCGCACTCAAACAGCCTTTACGTTTCGTGTTTATCATCATTGCGATCCATATATTTTTCCTTTTGACCTTCACAGAGACCGACTTTATCAGGCAGGTGATCAACTCGATGATAGTCTATACACTTTTCTGGGCCATCCTCAATATGGCAGAAGCACTAAGAGAACTCGCCTATACCGCAACAGAGAAGTTCAACCCCGATCTCTCCAGAGAGATGGGCAACTTCATCCTGACACTGCTGAAAATTTTTATCGGGGGTATCGGACTGGCGGCTATTTTGACAGTATGGGGCATCAATGTTACCGCACTGATCGCCTCACTCGGGCTGGGAGGTCTTGCCTTCGCACTGGCGGCAAAAGATACTGCTTCCAACCTTTTTGGCTCCTTCGCCCTGCTGGCGGACAAGTCTATCCGTATCGGTGAATGGGTTAAGGTAGGAGGTGTGGAAGGCGTGGTGGAGGATGTGGGAATGCGTACAACCAAGATACGCTCGTTTCAAAAAACACTCATCACCGTACCAAACCAGCTTGTCGCCAATCAGCCCATCGAAAACTTTTCCCGCAGGGGTATCCGCCGTATCAAGCTGCACATCGGACTTACCTACGGTACAACCTCGGAGCAGATCCTCAAGATCAAACAGGATATCGAGAGTATGCTCAGAAACCATGAGGGTATCAGCCAGAAAGACTCCCTGCTGGTCTACTTTGACAGCTTTGGAGCATCCTCACTCGATATTTTCATCTACACCTTTACTGCTACGGCAAACTGGGCGAAGTATCTTGAGATACGTGAAGACATTCATGTGAAGATCATGCAGATCGTCGAAGCAAACGGCAGCGGGTTCGCCTTCCCGTCACAGAGTATCTATGTAGAATCATTCCCCTCCCCGTAGGGTGCGTAACCACGCACCTTTTTAATTGTACGATCAAAAGATGAGAACGTGTTGTTTTAGTGGTGCGTGATTACGCACCCTACATTATGCTATAATACCGCCAAATATAACCTAATCTGAAAGATATAACTACCATGCAAGAGAATACCCTAAAAAAAGTTGCCATACTCGGACGTCCCAATGTCGGGAAGAGTTCCCTTTTCAACCGTTTGGCACGCCAGCGCGATGCCATTACCTCCGATATGAGCGGCACCACACGCGATGTGAAAAAACGCATTGTAACCATCAGCGATAACCGTGATTTTGAAGTGCTTGATACCGGAGGTATCGACTACACTTCCGAACTCTTCTCCAAAGTAGCCGACTTCTCCATGAAAGCAGCAAAAGAGGCAGACATCATCGTCTATATGGTCGATGGCAAGACCATCCCGGACGAAGAGGACAAAAAGCTCTTTTACGATCTGCAGCAGCTTGGCAAACCGCTTGCGCTTGTGGTCAACAAGATCGATAACGACAAAGAGTTTGAAAGCCGTTTTTTCGACTTTTACGAATTTGGTGCGGAAGCGACCTTCCCTATGTCCGTCAGCCACAACCGCTACTTCAACGACTTTTACGCATGGCTGGAGCAGTACATCCCTGCCCGTGAAGAGAAGCCCGAACTGCAGCTTGAAGCCAATGAAGAGGCAGACCCTTTCGGTGAGTTCATCAGTGACATCAACGACACGGAAGAGCCTGAGGACAAAGAGATCAACGTCGCTATCATCGGACGGGTCAACACGGGCAAAAGTTCTCTGCTCAACGCTTTGCTTGGCGAGGAGCGTTCTGTGGTCTCCAATGTGGCAGGCACCACCATCGACCCGATTGACGAATCGATAGAGTACAACGGCTACAAGATCACCTTTGTCGACACAGCGGGTATTAGAAGACGCGGGAAGATCGTCGGTATCGAGAAGTATGCCCTCGGACGTACCGAAGCGATGCTTGAAAAAGCCGACATCGCCCTGCTGATGATCGATGCGACCGAAGGGGTACTGGAGCTTGATGAGCGGATTGCAGGACTGATAGAGAAGTTCAAACTCGGAGCCCTCATTGTGGTGAACAAGTGGGATATCCGAGGTGAGAAGAGCTATGAAGAGATGGTGGATGATATTCGTGACGAGCTGAAGTTCCTCCACTATGCACCGCTCATTACCATCTCGGCAAAGACCGGTATGCGGGTACACAAGATCCTCGATCAGATCACTGCCATTTACGAGCGCTACAAACAGCGTATCCCCACCTCCAAACTCAACGACACACTTAGAGATGCTATCATGCGCCACCATGTCCCAAGCCACAACGGTGCGGTCGTCAAGATCAAGTTCGCTACACAGTACGAGACCAAACCGCCCAAGATCGCACTCATTGTCAATAGACCAAATTTCCTGCACTTCAGCTACATTCGCTACCTCTCCAACTTCATCAGAAGCCGGTTTGATTTTGAAGGGGTGCCGCTCGATATCGTTGCACGTAAACGCGGGGAGCGGTTTGAAGAGGAGGAATAGGTAGCAGGTAGCAATTTTTCATACCTTTAATGAGACAAAGCTTAATGCGTTTTTCGGAATCGGAGACTTTAGTCCCGAATAAGCGTTCTTGAATCAACCAACATTAGGACGAAGCTAAAGCTTTCGTTTCCAGACAAGATGCAAGGCAGACTTTCCAGTTACCACAATCTTGTTCCCATGCTCCTGCGTGGGAATACGCACTTTGCCGTAAAATACCAAATGCAATTTATACAATCCCCCCTACAAAATTCCCACAAATTCCTCATTCCTAATTCCTAATTCCTAATTCTCCTGCTATAATTTCACAAATTACAGTAGGAGAGACCATGCGCGTACTCACAGGAATACAGGCTTCAGGCAAACTTCATATCGGCAACTACTTTGGGGCGATGAAACCCATGGTAGAGCTGCAGAAAGAGCATGAGCTCTTTACTTTCATTGCCAACTACCACTCACTGACAAGCTCTACAGATGCGGCAACGCTTAGACAGTACACCCTCGATGCGGCAGTTGATTACCTCTCTGTAGGTATCGACCCCGAAAAGACCACCTTCTGGGTACAGAGCCATGTGCCACAGGTGCTTGAGCTCTACTGGATCCTCTCCAAATTTACCCCTATGGGACTGCTGGAGCGTGCGC
>JALVGO010000247.1:1918-22635 GCA_027029065.1 Sulfurovum sp. | reverse complement strand
TGCAGTACCTCCTTTTGCATGAAAACCAACTGAACGGCGCAATCCCGGCAACAATCGGAAATCTGACAAATTTACAAACTCTCAATTTAGGCCATAACCAGCTAAGCAGCGCAATCCCGGCAGCAATCGGAAATCTGACAAATCTGCAGTACCTCTTTTTGGACAACAACCAACTAAGTGGCGCTATCCCTACAGAAATCGGAAATCTGACAAATCTAAAGTATCTCTATTTGTACAGTAACCAACTAAGCGGCACAATCCCGGCAGCAATCGGAAATCTGACAAATCTGCAGTACCTCCTTTTATATGAAAACCAACTGAACGGCGCAATCCCGGCAACAATCGGAAATCTGACAAATTTACAAACTCTCAATTTAGGCCATAACCAGCTAAGCAGCGCAATCTCGGCAGCAATCGGAAATCTGACAAATCTGCAGTACCTCTTTTTGGACAACAACCAACTAAGTGGCGCTATCCCTACAGAAATTGGAAATCTGACAAATCTAAAGTATCTCTATTTGTACAGTAACCAACTAAGCGGCACAATCCCGGCAGCAATTGGAAATCTGACAAATCTGCAGTACCTCGATTTGGACAACAACCAACTGAGCGGCACAATCCCGGTAGTAATTGGAAATCTGACAAATCTGCAGTCCCTCTTTTTGGACAACAACCAACTAAGTGGCGCTATCCCTACAGAAATCGGAAATCTGACAAATCTGCAATACCTCTACCTGGCTTACAACTGCAATCTCTATACTGACAATATTGGAGTGCAAAATTTTATCGACGATGTTGCATATACACAAACCTATCAGATCATCCTCAATACCAACAGCCATCAGTGCATGTCACCCGGTATGCCAGCCGTGATCATGTATCTTTTGCAGTGAGGAAAGATGACATCGATATAACTGTTGGCATGATGACCACTTTATCTATTATCTCCTCCCTCCCTACCCGGGATCGGAGCCTCTGGCTCCACCATCTTTGACATCCACACAAAAGACTGAAAGATATTCCCTTTTCCAGGCCAATACCGGGAAAACATCCGCAGCCGTCATCTTTGTGGGTTTGAAACTGCCCTTTGGGTTGCCTCTTCCATCACTTCAAGTGAATTACATACTGGATGAAAACGAAAGCATTGTAAAGAAGTTGATGAAAAAACACCCCTGTTTAAGTGTCATACAAGTCTCTTTTATTCATAATTCCTCCTAAACAATATCATTAGGAAAGAATGCCCATGCAACGAAGAGACTTTTTCAAAAAAACAGCAGCTATCGCCGGTGCTGCTGCCATTGGCAGCAGTGCCGAAGCAACAGAGGCAGTTCACATTGACCACCCCATAGACCGTCCAGTGATGGATGTTGCCTTTCCTCAGAAACAACCCCTCATCACCCACTCCGACCGACCGCCTCTGCTGGAGACCCCCAGAGCCGTCTTCACACACGCCATTACCCCCAACGACCTCTTCTTTGTACGATGGCATATGCCGATGATCCCTACTTACATCAATCCGCACTATTTTACCATCACCATCGACGGTGCAGTGAAGTCACCCCTGAAACTCTCTCTTGAAGAACTCAAAAAAGACTTCAAACCTGTAGAGATCACTTCGGTACTCCAATGCGGGGGCAACAGCCGAAGTGCCTTTCACCCTACCCCAGGAGGTATTCAGTGGGGGCCGGGTGCTATGGGATGTGCCAAATGGAAAGGAGTGCGTCTTAAAGATGTACTTGAAAAAGCCGGTCTGCAGCCCAATGCGTCATGGATCAAATTTCACGGTCTTGAAAAGCCTGTCTACACAAAAACTGACGGCTTTATCCGTGCACTTGAACTCTCCAAAATACATGATAACATCATCATCGCCTATGAGATGAACGGTGAAGCACTCCCCTACCTCAACGGCTTTCCTGTACGGCTTGTTCTGCCGGGATTCTACTCCGACAGCTGGATCAAGATGCTCTCCAACATCACAGTAACCACCGAAAAACCGACACTTCACTTCATGGACCACGCCTACCGTGTGCCGGACAACGACTGCGAATGTGAAACCCCCGACAATCTTGCAGCAAAAACCAAGCCCATTGAAGAGATGAATGTCAACTCCCTCATCGGCTACCCGCAAAACGGCATCCGTGTCAAATCAGAAGCACAGATGGTCGTACGCGGTGTGGCGTTTGACGGCGGTCACGGCATTGCCAAAGTCGAAATCAGCACCGACGGCGGTAAAAGCTGGAGCGAAGCAAAACTCGATGACGGCACACAGGGCAACTACGCCTACCGTACCTTCAGTTTCCCTGTCACTCCAAAACAGAGCGGAAAACTGACCGTCATGTCCCGTGCGACAAACACCAAAGGTGAAACACAGCCTTTTGCTCATGAGGTCAAATGGAACCGTGGCGGCTACAAGTTCAACGGTATTGACGAAGTGACTGTGGAGGTGGTAGCATGAGACAGTTTGTCATAACACTTGCATGTGCTGCAGCTGTGGTGAGTACTACCTCGGCAGAGAGTACCAAAGGCATCAAAATGCCCTACATCTTATTCCCTATGAAAGAGGGCAAAGGTATGTACGCCACCAAAGGACGCTGCAACATGTGCCACTCATGGGGCTACACCATCAATCAAGGCAAACAGTCCAGAAAGTTTTGGGAACGCAAAGTGATCAAGATGATCACTGTATTTAATGCGCCTATTAAAAATGAAGATATCAAGACGGTGGTGGATTATCTGTATGAGAATTACGGGAACGGGGAAGAGGAGTAGCGTTCAGCGTTCAGCGTTCAGCGTTCAGCGTTCAGCGTTCAGCGTTCAGCGTTCAGCGTTCAGCGTTCAGCGTTCAGCGTTCATATAGAACGATTTAATAGTTTACCTTAACTTGTCAAGGAAATCTGACAAAAATCACACGTTATCAGCTTTTCTTTTTTTCTTTGCTTCGTTTCTTTTTTGCTTTGTGCTGCTACAAAGAAAAAAAGAAATGAAGAAGAACGTCTAAAGTATAATCGACATCAAGATCCCAGATCAAGTCCGGGATGACGGGGTACAACCTACGACCCCAACAATTCAATCACTTTTTCAATCGGTCTTCCAATCGCCGCTTTGCCATCTTTGATGACAACAGGACGCTCAATGAGCTTTGGGTGTGCCGCCATCGCTTCGATGAGCTTCTCTTCATCTTCGACATCTTTGAGTCCAAGCTCTTTGTAGATCGCCTCTTTGGTACGCATCAGTTCACGTGCAGAGATGCCAAGCATCTTCAGTACCTCTTTGATCTCCTCTTTGGTTGGCGGCATATCGAGGTAGCGTACCACCTCAACCTCCACACCTCTCTCTTCCAGCAGTTGTGCTGCATTTCTTGATTTGCTGCATCTTGGGTTATGCCAGATGGTGACATTTGCCATCGTATGCTCCTTTGTTGTGTAGTGTTACGATCTTCTCATCGACACCGGTAACGACACTCTCGTCTTTACCGGTGTAATCAATATTTGAAAGCAGGTATCTTACAGCATTGAGCCTTGCTCTTTTCTTGTCATTGGCATCAAGTTCACACCATGGAGCATGCTGTGTACCGGAAATGCGGAACATTTTGTCACGAAGCTTCTCATAGGTGGGATATGCCTCATGCGATTTGTAGTCAAGCTCCGAGAGCTTCCAGCTTTTGAGCGGATCGGTCTCTCTTTGTCTAAGACGTTTTGCCTGTGTCTCATAGGATATGTTGAGATAAAACTTGAAAAACAAAATACCGTCATCGACAAGCATCTCCTCAACACCGTTGACCTGTTTGTAAAAGTGCTCATGCTGCTGCTGTGTACAGAACCCAAAGACCTGCTCTATACCGGCACGGTTGTACCAGCTTCGGTCAAAAAAGACGATCTCCCCGACATTGGGGATCTGCTTGATATGGCGTTGGAAATACCACTGTCCAAGCTCTTTGGAGTTGGGTTTTGGCAGTGCTACAGAACGTGCTTCTCTTGGATTGAGATAGGCATTGAAAGCTTTGATGGTAGAGCTTTTCCCTGCGGTATCCATCCCTTCGAAGATGATCAGAAGACGCTGATCGTTCTCGATGACCCACTTTTGGAGTTTTACCAGTTCATGTTGAAGTCTCAAATTCTCTTTTTCATAAAATTTCCGTTCAATATCACCGTTCTTTTTAAAGACTTTCGAGGGATTTTCGCTGTATTCGGGCAGCGCTTGGGTAAAATAGGTCTGCTGCAGTTTCATTCGTCACTGCCTTCGGACATTCCTGTACGTCTTCTCTGCTCCATGTGGGCATTGAGACGCTCACCGGTTTCAAGCTTCATCAGCAGTCTGGCATTGTTGACCCTGAGTTTGTTGTTCTCGTCATGCACCTCTTCCATGCGTGTTTTCATCGCCTCATATTCTGATTTGAGTGCATCATGCATCCCCTGAAGACTCTCAAACTGTGCCGTTGTCCGTGCAAGCTGGTTATGTGTCTCCTGAAGTTCCTGCTGCACGGCAGAAAGCGTTTCTGATGTCTGGGCAAGCCGTGCTTTGGTATCATCAAACTGTGCCAAAAGCTGTGCCTGCTGTGCGTTGTCCATCTGGTAGCGCTTCAGTTCATACTCGAGTGTATCGATATGTTTCTTTTTTTGGGCATTGTCCACCTGAAGATTGAGAAATCTGTCTTTGTAGGTTTTGATGCGCATGGCGGAGATGATCACCACAAGCACCACAAACAGAATTACCACCACACCAACTGCGGCACTGAGCATCAGCAGTGGGTCACTGTTTATTTTTTCTATCAACTCATTCATTGTTATCCTCTTATCACATCATAATCTGCAGGATAGTTGCACTGCATCCGGTCTGCCCGGAGTGTACCCTTTCCGTAGTGCATCTTTGTAAAGAGTATCTGCACCTTGTTATCCAGATCATCATAGTATGCCACACTCTGAAGACGCCCTTTTTCATCGGTTTTAAGCGTATACTGCCGTCCGCCGTATGTTGTTACATAGATATGCGTTTTATAGGGTTTTGCCTGTTGGATGATATGTGCAAGGTCAAACCCTTTTTCAATGCGGTATGCCGAGACCTGTTCAAGGTCATGATCGACAACAAGCACCTCTTTGCCGTCCGTACAGACCTCTTTGCTGGTCGGCTCCCGGTAGATCCATTTCAGGTGGCTACTATCAGAAAAAAGTACCTTTCCGCTGTAGTGAATCACCTTTTTGGACGGGTTCGTCACCGTCTGGCTGAAGTCTGCCGTGAAGTTTCCCGGAAGTGTGATCTGGTCAGCAAATACTGTACTGCTGCATACCAACAGCCATACAATCCCTTTTTTCAGCATAGAACATCCTTGATATTTTACCTATATAATATACCCTATTCGCACTTGAATGAGGTTGAGGAATTATCTCATAAAAATGTGGAACAATCGAGGCTTATAAAAAGCATAACGGAGTATTAATCACTTTTTGGCTAAAATAATCGCACTTTAACATTAGGCAAGCAAAGCATGATCAAAAGTCTGTTTCAAAAAGTAGTCGGTACACAGAATGACCGTATTGTAAAAAACTATATGAAGAGGGTGCAGAAGATCAATGCACTCGAAAGCACCTATGAACCTATGAGTGACGAAGCGCTTCAGGAGGCGTTCAATGCGCTCAGAGAGAGTGTCAAAAGTGGCGAGAAGAGTCTCGATGATGTCCTTTACGACTCTTTTGCCATTACCCGTGAAGCGAGTAAGCGTGTACTGGGGATGAGACACTACGATGTTCAGATGGTCGGCGGTATGGTACTGCATGACGGCAACATTGCCGAGATGAAGACCGGTGAGGGGAAAACCCTTGTTGCTACCCTTGCGGTTGTACTCAATGCCATGACCGGCAAAGGGGTACATGTCGTTACCGTCAACGACTACCTTGCCAAGCGTGACTCCGAAGAGATGGGCGTGCTTTACAAATTCCTCGGATACAGTGTCGGATGTATCACTGCCGATATCAACGATGAGTTCGCACGGAAAGCGCAGTATGATGCGGACATCACCTACGGTACCAACAACGAGTACGGCTTTGATTACCTGCGTGACAACATGAAGGTACGCCTCGAAGAGAAGGTACAGCGTGAACACAACTATGCCATTGTCGATGAAGTCGACTCCATCCTCATCGATGAGGCAAGAACCCCGCTCATTATCTCCGGACCGGCACAGCGTGACCATAACCACTATGCCAGAGCCAACGAGATCGCCAAACAGATGATCAAAGGCGAAGAGCTGCCTGCCAAACCGGGTGAGGACAAGCAGATGACCGGAGATTTCGTGGTAGACGAGAAGAACCGTACCATCGTCATGACTGAACAGGGGCTGCAAAAAGCACAGGATCTCTTTGAGGTCGATAACCTCTACTCTCTTGAAAATGCCGCACTCTCCCACCACCTCGATCAGGCGCTCAAAGCACACTACCTCTTTGAAAAAGATGTTGACTATGTGGTACAAAACGGTGAGATCATCATTGTTGACGAGTTTACCGGAAGGCTCAGTGAGGGACGACGCTACTCAGAGGGACTCCATCAGGCACTCGAAGCCAAAGAGGGGGTACAGATTCAGGAGGAGTCTCAGACACTCGCCGAGATCACCTACCAGAACTACTTCAGACTCTACGACAAACTTGCGGGTATGACAGGTACAGCACAGACAGAAGCGACAGAGTTCGCACAGATCTACGGTCTGGATGTCATCTCCATTCCGACCAACGTCCCTGTAAGACGTATCGACAAGAATGACCTTATCTACAATACCGAGAGAGAGAAACTCGATGCTGTTGTACGCAAGGTCAAAGAGTACCATGAAAAGGGACAGCCTGTTCTCATCGGTACAGCATCCATTGAAAAATCCGAAATGATCCACGAACGTCTCAAAAAAGAGAAGATCCCACACAATGTCCTCAACGCCAAAAACCACTTCCAGGAAGCGGAGATCATCAAAAATGCCGGGCAGAAAGGTGCAGTCACCGTTGCAACCAACATGGCAGGACGTGGGGTTGACATCAAGATAGATGACGAAGTGCGCGAACTTGGCGGTCTGGCGATCCTTGGTACGGAAAGACATGAATCACGCCGTATCGACAACCAGCTTCGCGGGCGTTCGGGACGTCAGGGAGATCCGGGTGAAAGCCAGTTCTTCCTCAGTCTCGATGACAACCTGCTGCGAATTTTCGGTGGAGAGAAGATCAGAAACATCATGAACCGTCTCGGTGTCGAAGAGGGAGAATACATCGACTCCAAGATCGTCACACGTTCGGTTGAAAAAGCACAAAAGAAAGTAGAGAACCAGCACTACGAAGCGCGTAAGCACATTCTTGAGTACGATGATGTCGCCAACCACCAGAGAAAGGTCATCTACGCCTTTAGAAATCAGCTGCTTGACCCCGAGTTTGACATTGGTGCCAAGATCAAAGAGAACCGTGAAGAGTACATCCGCCATCTGCTTGAGGAGGCAGAGATCATCGAGGGTATGCCACGTGAAGACTACAATCTCGACAAGCTTGCGGCTCTGATCAGAGAAGAGCTGCTTGTCAACGTTGATCCGGAGCACTTTAAAGACAAAGAGGCAGATGAGATCGCCGACATGATACGCACTATGATGGAAAACCTCTACGAAGAGAAGATGAGTGTACTCGACCCCGAACAGCGCAAAGAGATCGAGCGTATCATCTACCTTCAGGTACTCGACCCGCAGTGGCGTGACCACCTTTATGAGATGGATGTACTCAAAACAGGTATCGGACTGCGAGGATACAACCAGAAAGATCCGCTGACAGAGTACAAGCAGGACAGCTACAAGCTCTTTACCGACCTTGTACAGCGCATCAAGTACGAAGCGGTCAAGACCCTGCATCTGGTACAGTTTGACTTCAGCTCTCCGGAAGAGGAAGAGGCAGCAGTAGAGCAGATCAGAGAAGAGCTTGAAAGCGAAACTGCCGATGCGGTACTCAATCAGTCTTTTGAAGAGGGTACCATCACAGAAGAGAGCAGCAAACTTCAGCCAGTAACCGGAACAAAAAAACCGAAGCGTAACGATCCTTGCCCCTGCGGTTCAGGCAAAAAATACAAAAACTGCTGCGGACAGAGCGGGCCGAAAAAAGGCATCCTCGCCTAAAATGACCCCTACATCCCCCTCTTCTGGCCAAAACTTTGCAGGGCGGATCATCCGCCACTACCTCAAATACGACAAAGAGAACCCCTTTATCTTCATTTCTGCTATGCTCGCCTTTGGCGGGATCGCTGCGGGGGTGATGGTACTGATGATTGCCATGGGGATCATGAACGGGACGCAAAAAGAGTTTAAAAAGCGTCTTTTTGTCATGAACTATCCGCTTACGATACTGCCGATGCGTGAGGGTGCAGTCAATGACAACCTTGTCAGAACACTCCATCAACACTATCCCAAACTGAAGTTCAGCCCATACTATTCTACACAGGTGATTACCAGAAATGCCGGTGCGGTACAGGGATCCCTGCTTTACGGTGTCGATTTTGAAAAGGAAAGTGCACTCAACCCCGTCTTTAAAGAGGCAGCGGCACAGAGCAGAAGCAAAAGCAAATTCAAAGCGATCATCGGAGATGCCCTCTCTTTTGAGATGGATGCCCCCAAAGGGCACAAAGTGACACTCTACTTCTCAGAACAGCAGGCGATCGGATTTGGCACCATGCCGCTGCAAAAGCGTTTTGTTGTAGACGGCACCTTTCATTCAGGGCTTAAAGCCTACGACAAAGCGATCATCTATACAACACTTGAAGCCTTTGAAAAGCTGCTCAATCGTAAACGCCAAAGCTATGACGGACTTCATATCTATACAGAAGATCCAAGGGCAATGATCGGAAAACTGCGCAAGATACTTCCTGAAAACACCATCATAGAGGGGTGGTGGCAGCAAAACGGCAACTTCTTCGCTGCCATGCAGATGGAGAAAAAGGCGCTCTTTCTTGTACTCCTGCTGATCATTCTTGTCGCCTCACTTAACATCGTCTCCTCTCTTCTGATGACTGTCATGAGCCGAAGAAGCGAAATCGCGCTTATGCGTACCCTCGGTGCAACACAAAAAGAGATCAAAGCTATCTTCTTCAAACTTGGGCTTATCATCGGAACGGCAGGGATCATTGCCGGTACACTGCTTGGAGTGTTTGGAATCTGGCTGCTGAAAACCTTCGATATCATCTCCGTTCCGGAAGATGTCTACGGTACATCACGACTGCCGGTTGACCTGACTATGAGCGATTTTGGACTGATCATCCTCGGTACAGCCGTGATCATTCTGCTCTCAGCACGCTACCCGGCTAAAAAAGCTGCCCAGACGGACCCGTTGAAGGTGCTGCGGAACGAGTAGACACACTCTTTTTTTCACTCAGTGCAGACGTCTGCTTTAGGCTTGTTCTACGTTTGTTCTCTTTTATCTTTTGTTTGGGTTCCGGTTTTTGGTGACTGTCAGGTATGTCAGGTGCCTGCTGTTTTGGCAGGTTCATATGTGCCGGTGCGGTGATCGTCCGTTTCAGTATCTCCAGAGGGAGTGTCAAAATATCTTTGGCAACAGACGTACTGACTTCCGGGTCATCCAGTGTTCCCCCTATTTTCAATCCTACGGTCATACTGTTGTCATCCCCCATCAAGATATACCCAAGCAGCGGAATCTTTCCTACCACTTTGCCAAACTCCCGTACAGTCTGTATCGCCAGATCTACATCGACTCTCTTGTTGCCCGTAAGCCAGACGGTTCCTTTGCCTACCACTGTAGCGGTATTTCCTTTGAGATAGACTGAATCAAATACTATCTTTTCCGGGGTCATCGTATACTCTATGACCCCCTCATCTATTTTAAACCCTCTGGATGAAAATCCGGGACTGTTCAATGTTGCCAGAGCAGGCAGTGTGTTGATAAAGGCAAGTGTATTGCTGTAGGCTTTAAAATCACTTAATACACCTCCCTCAATAAGGATACGCCCTTTCATCTTTTTTGAAGGATCACCCTCTTTTTTGAGAGAATAACGACCACCTTTAAGACCTGTAAAGTTGATAAGCGGATGCAGCATCTTGTCTTTGATACGAAGTGCCTGTATAAAGAAATAGTTCCCCTTTTTTGTCATTTTTACCACATCCCCGTCTTTGATACCGATCGCCTTGATATCACCGTTTGGTTTTACCTCAATGTCATAGCTGTCCGTCACCAGCCTGTATTTGTCATATCGCAATTCACTGTTTTTACCAAGAATAACCATCTTTTTTTTGCCAAAAGGACTTTTTGGGCTGCGCTTTTTGGCACGCTTCTGCTCTTCGATAAAACGCTTCAGGTCAATATTGATATCATGCAGTTTGACAATCGATTTTTCAGAATTGAACACAAGACGTTTGTTGAATGCTTCAAACTTCAATGCTTCGGTTTTGGTATCGACCGTGCCGCTGACAGGGATATAGGTATAGCAGACATCCCGTTTTTCATAGAAGAAACAGAGATCTTTCTTGAGTTTCCCGGAGAAACGGAATTTCTCCAGATTATCCGTTACAATATCCAAATTTCCTCCACTAATCCCAAGATAGTTGCTTGTCAGATAGGGTATGATCTTCTCAAGCCTGTTGAGTGTGATGTGTGTTTGCTTGTCTGATTTGGCGATTTTTGTCTGAAGTGTCGGGAAGGTAACCTCTACACCATTATCATACGCAAGTTTCATCGGCACCTCTTGCTCTTGCATCACCAGTATCGGTGCCTCTTTTTTACCAAGCTGTGCCCTTTTGACATCCAGCATCAAATCAGCCTGTTTTGTACCGATATCCAGCTCTCCGTTCACTTCTCCCCTGAACCACAGCTCAGCTACTTTGATATGACGCAGGGTCGCTTTTTTACCCGATACATAGACCTCTCCGCCCTTGGTATAGAGAGGGAAACCGGCAATAGATGCCTGCCCTTTCCCAAGTACTGCATCGACTGTCGTTTTGATCTTCTTTTTGCCTTTGACAAGCGGTATCTTCAGTGTTACAACTGCTTTGTCATCTACACCTGAGTGCCACAGCGGAATATAGAGTCCATAAGCTTTAAGAATGTCGTGTACTTCCATATCCATGGGAGTCTGTGCATGCAGATCAAGTGTAAGCACCGGTGTCTGAGGACCGACAATATGCTTTATGGTTACCGTACTTCCCTCGACACTGCGTCCTTTATAGTCCGCATGCTTCAGTGCAAAATAGAGATTGCCCTTCTCATAGGTGAGCGTCAGTTCTTCCGCATGTACCGGGTCGACTTTCTCATTGAATGTAATGTTAACGTCATTTAGGCGGGCTTTGCCTTTCAACGCGGCAAGTCCCATTTTCAGTCCCTCTTTGCCTATGGGTACCTTGCCCTTCAAATAGACAAGCCTGTATTTTTTTGCCCGTACCTTGTCTATGATCCAGCTTTCTATAACCTTTGGCATACCGATACGTTCAATCAGCGGACGCAGGTTGCCAAAAGGGTTCGAGTTGAGTGCATAGACAAGCATTTCGCCCTGTTTGAGTGCCCTGAAGTTTCCTTTGATCCCGTATGTCTCGAACGTACCGCCGGTTTCCAGTACGTGTGATTTCAGATCGTAGCTCAGTTTTCCCGAAAGTGTCGTCTTGTACCCCTTAATATGAAGCATTGACACATCTGCAATGAGTTTATTGTTTTTATGTTCAATATTCCCTGCAATCTCATAGTCGTCACTGACAATATAGAGTACATCGTCCATATAGAAAACGCTAAAATGGTTGTTTTGAAAATCGACCTTCTCAAGATAGATAGAATCAAAATAATCCAGCAGGTTTCTGATACGGTCAAAGGTTTTGTCTACATTTTTAAAAGAGGGTTTTGCCTTGCTTTTGGGGATAATGACATGTTTGGCATTGAGGGTGAGCTTTTTATCGAGTTTGATGTATAATCCGTCTATCTCGTAACTGCCGAATGTCAGTTTTTCGAATGTGATACCATGTATCAGCCAAAAGAATCCCGCCGCAAGAAGGACAATGAGTACAATGAAAAAATCACGCACCGCCACATGGAGTACATGGATCGTGTGGGCAGAGAACATTGCCGTGGTTTTGATCATTTCACTTGCCTTTTACATCTCCCTGCCCGTCAAGACGACACAGACACTCTATATCCCGCAGGGGTCGATTGGGAGTATTATATCACACCTGCATAAAAAAGGGTACGACCTCTCCATCATCGACCGCTATCTGCTTCAACTGATGGGACAGCCGCAGCAGGGGTGGATCTACATCGGCAAAACAAACCGGATCAACCGTATTGACTTCCTGCACAAACTTACCAGTGCCAAAGCGGTCATTCACAAAGTCACGCTCATCCCAGGAGAGACCGGCGAGCTTTTTTTTGAGAATCTTGCAAAAAAACTCAAACTCGACAAAGCAAAACTGATACGCTACTACAAAACACTCTCTCCCTACCCCGAAGCGGGTATCTACGCAGATACCTACTATGTACCCGCAGGTATAAAAGAGAAGCACCTTATCCGGTTCCTTGTCAGAGAATCGGAGAAAAAGTACAAACATCTCTCTGAAAAACTTTACGGCAGCTATGATCCAAAACAGTGGCAGAAGATACTGACTATCGCATCGATCATCCAAAAAGAGGCAGCCAATACAAAAGAGATGCCGCTTGTCTCCTCGGTTATCTACAACCGCCTGCGCAAAGGGATGCGGCTGCAGATGGACGGTACACTCAACTACGGCAAATACTCCCACATCAAAGTCACCCCCGAACGCATCAGAGACGACAACAGCACCTTCAATACCTACAAGCATAAGGGCTTACCCGTCTCTCCTATCGGTGCGGTCTCCCTTGATGCCATCAAAGCGGCAGTCAAGCCGGCACAGACCGCTTACCTCTACTTTATGAAAAATGCAAACGGTACACATGACTTCAGCAAAACATTCCGCTCTCACAGAAAAAATATACGGAAAGCCAGAAAACAGTAATCTATCTGTTCCAATAGAGAAGCTGCACAATATTGAGTATAAACATCGTAATAAACCCTACCTTGTAAACCATCTTCTCATGCCGCTCTATAAATGAGGTCTGATGGTCAAAATAGGGCTGTACCTTTTGGGGGTTGTCTATCTCGTAGAGCATCTCCGAGTAGTTGTGATAGCGTTTGTCAGGATCTGTCTCTATGGCACGCAAGATGACACTCTCAAACCATTCCGGTATCTTGGGGTTGAGTGTAGAGGGGTGTTTGGGCGCTTTTTCAAAGCTTGGTGTCTGAAACGGCTCAATCTCTCCAAACGGAAACTTCTGTGTCAGAACCTCATAAAGTGTCACGCCTATAGCATAGATCTCAGTCTGCTCGGTAATAGGTGCCTGCGCAAAACGCTCGGGTGCAAGGTAGGAAGGTGTTCCCGCCCGTGATACAGCAGAATATGCCTCTGTAATACTGCCAAAATCAACCATTTTAAATACTATCTTCTCTTTGCGTTTGGTTACGATGATATTTTCAGGCTTGATATCTCCATGTACAAGGTTGTGCTTCATCAAAAACTGTGACATCTTCAGCAAAAAGTGTGCCAGTTCCACACCAAGGTCAACCGAGAGAGGCTTTTTGGCAGTGTACTCCTTGAGCGATATCCCGTCAATATAGCGCATGATGTAGTAGCGGTGCGTCCTCTTTTTAGGGATGACCGCCTTTGGGAAAAAGCCTGCCTTGAGGCGGTTTGCCATCCAGACCTCTTTGACGAACAGATCGAGCATCACTTCATCTTCCGCCGCTTCTGCCGGGGTAAACTTTATGACATACTGCACCCCTTTGTTCTCACACAGCCAGGTGCGGTTGTTCTGAATCAGCGGTTTGAGAAGCCTATAGCCGTCTATCTCCTCTCCTGCCTTGTACTGCTCCTTGATGATCAGTTCTGTCTGCTTGAGTTTGAGTCTCGGGTCAAGCTCCTTAATCTCGATCACCACAGCGGTAGTGTCATCGGGCAGATCATCATTATGCTTTCTGCTTGCCTTTTTGACAAGGTGTGATGCCCCTACCCTGATGCCCTCTGCAAGTTCCTCTTTGGCAAGTTCATTGTAGAGTCCGTCACTACAGAGCAGTATGCGGTCACCCGGCTGCAGGTTGTTCTCGAAGTAGTACGGTTCTACTGTCTCCTCAAGCCCAATAGCAGCGGTAAGCACATTCTCCATCCCCTCCTCATCCATTGCATGATCAGAAGAGAGTTGCGCCAGCATTCCGTTGCGGAAGAGATAGATACGGCTGTCACCGACATTGGCACCGTAGAGCCTGTCACCCTCGATGACCACAAGTGTCAGAGTCGTCACCAACTCCTGCCGTTCATACTGTTCCATCGACTCAAGGTAGAGTACCCGGTTGATGTTTTCAATAAAGTGGCGTATAGACTTCTCCAGACTCCAGCTTCTCGGACGGTTCTTCAGTGACTGCACCAAAAACTGTGTCGTACGTTTTGCCGCTTCGGCACCATGCATAGAAGAGCCTACTCCGTCACAGACTACCGCAACGGTAATGTTCTCCATCACCTTCACTTCAAAAAAGTCATCACCCTTGAGTTGTGTACCCTTGGCAAGTGTAAATCCGGATGTTTCAATATTCTGCTTGGACATGCCTACTCTCCTGTTTATTTGAAATGATTATAGCATTTTGGGGAGAGTAATGCATTGCTCTTGGTGATGAAAAACTTGGCAATGACAAGATTTGGTATAATAGGGTAATTTCACTACAAGGGACAGTTTATGTCTGTCAAACTTTTTTTGATGCTTACCCTACTAAGCATGACTGCATCTGCAACAGTTGACAAGAATGCTACCGCACATAAAGAAGAGATCATCCAGAAACAGATAGCAAAGCAGATGGCACGGGAGAAGAAGTATGCCAAAGAGCAGCGGTTCTATCAGGACGATGAGTACGACTTCAAGAGCAAGGAGATAGACCCTGAAACCCTTAAAGACATCAAACCCATAGAACCTGACTACGAACACACCAATGACTGGGGTGCTGCGGATAGTGAGTAGTTAAATGATTCCCCCTGCATTGGCACCCCATGTGGTTCTCCAGCGGGTTTTGACAAGGGAGATGGCACCAATGGCAAGCAGTACCAGCCCTGCAAAGATGAAAAATCCGATGCTGTAGCTGTCAAATGTCCCTTTTGCCCATCCGAGTGTCTTGACAAGAAATGTACCGCCAATCCCGCCGGCAGCACCAATAAGTCCTGTCATGATCCCGATATCTTTGCCAAAACGCTGCGGTACGAGCTGGAAGACCGCACCGTTTGCCATCCCGAGATTTGCCATGATCAGAAAGAGTACCCCGATCGCTACCCAAAACGGCAGTTTTACAAAACCGCTCAGCGCAACCAGTGCCGCAACGATACCAAAGAAGATATAGAGTGCCTTGATACCCCCCATCTTGTCGGCAACCCCGCCGCCTACCGGACGCAGGATCGCACCTGCAAAGATGGTCAGTGCCCCGAAATACCCTGCAATGACCTTTACATTAGGCTCATTAAATGCACTCAGTCCAAAGGCACTCATATCTGCCTGGTAGGTATTCATCAGATAGACCTTCATATAGTTTGCAAAGCCTACAAACCCTCCGAAACTGACGGCATAGAAAAGCATGAACCACCAGCTGTCACGGTCTTTGAGAAGCTTCCAGTAGTCCCCAAGTTTCTTTGGACGCGGTTTATACACGGATGCGGGCGCATCTTTTGCCATGAAGATGTAAGTAATCAGGACAATAAACGAGAGCAGTCCCCCAACAAGGAATACCGCCTCCCAGCCCCACTTCTCTGCGATCTTTGGGGCGAAGAGAAAGTCGATGACCACACCAACATTCCCTGCACCGGCAATCCCAAGTACGATACCCTGAAGCTTTGGCGGATACCACTGCCCCGCCTGCGGCAGTGCTACGGCAAAGGATGCACCGGCAAACCCAAGCCCGAGTGCCACAACCAGCAGTTCATTATAGGTAATCCCCTCTCCTCTTGTATATGCATAAAAGAGTGATGCTATAACAATCACCTGTGCAATGATCGCTGTCTTTTTGGGCCCTATCTTGTCAACCCCGAAACCAAGCACGATACGCAGCAGTGCCCCTGCCAAGATCGGAATGGAAAGCAGTGTTGCAATCTGCCCTGCGCTAAGAGCTGCGCCGTGTGTGGCAAGAGACTCATTGATCTCGGTTGCCAACGGCCCGAGCATCGTCCATACCATAAAACTAAAGTCAAAGTAGAGAAATGCCGCAAAGAGTGTCTTTGCATCCCCCTGCCCTTTGAGTGCCTTGAAATTCGCCATACATGCTCCTTAAACAAATTGTTGTGAAAATTATACAGTAACCTTATCACTTTTATTAACTTTAGATTGTTTAATTTTTAATCATATACTTTATCCATATAAAAAATGTGTACGGTTATAACATGATAATAGCGGCTTTGTAATTGATTATTTTTTAATCATATATCCCATACACTCATGCATTCCTTTTAGATATAATATGATAGATTGAATAACGACAGGAGCAGCGTGATTATATGGAAGCATTAGCAAAAGCCAAAGAGGCAAGAAGCAAAAAGCTCAATAAAGTAGAAACGACCAAAGCACTCAAAGACCCAATGGAGATTTACAAGCGTCTTGAATCAATTGCTGCAGCAGGCTACGAAGGACTAAGTAAAGAGGATTCCGCTTACTTTTTGAAGTGTTTCGGACTCTTTGACAAGGGTGAAGACTTTATGTTACGTGTACGTATCCCCGGCGGGCAGCTGACCAACGCACAGGCGGTTCGCATCGGTGAGGTGGCACAGGAGTACGGCAACGACTACATCGACATTACCACCCGTATGCAGGTGGAACTGCGCTATTTGCAGATTGCTGACATTGCAAAAGTCCTCAAAGCACTTAAAGAGGTAGGCATCTCCACATTCCAGACGGGGGTGGATAACCCGCGAAACATCGTTACCGACCCGCTTGACGGCATTGCTTATGACAACATCATCGAGTCTATGCCTATCTTGACGCAGCTTCAGGAGATCTTCCTCGAAAATCCCGAGTGGATCTCTGCCCTGCCGAGAAAATTCAATACCGGTATCCTGGGAAGCCTCAGCAACTCCTGCAACATCTTTGGACATGACTGCAACTTCGTACTCGCCAACAAAGACGGCAGCTTCGGCTTCAACGTCTATCTTGGCGCCCGTGTCGGTGTGCAGGCGCGTGATGCCGACCTCTTCGTTACTCCCGAAGAGGTACCCGTATTCTTCACTGCACTTCTCAATGTCTTCAAAACCTACGGCTACCGCGACAACCGCAACAAGAACCGCCTGCACTTCCTACTGCAGGATGTGGGCATTCCCGCGTTTATAGAAGCGGTCAAAGAGGAGGCCGAACTCTCCTTTGCCTCGGGCGGTATGACACTGGTACAGTCACAGAACATCGCACTGGGTGCCAACCGCGTACTGCTTAAAAACGGTACCTACGCCTACAAGGTCATCGTCCCCTCAGGGATCTTCAGCGGTACAGACATGATCGCAGCAGCAAAAGCAGCACAGAGCTACGGCAGCGGCGACATCCGTCTCAGTTACGACCAGAACCTCTACATCATCAATATTGACAAAGAGAAACTTGATGCCTTTGAGAACGATGGACTCATTACCAAATATGCCCAGTACAACAACCTCTACTTTCAAGATATGATCGCCTGTGCGGGGACACAGACCTGCAGCTACGGTGTTATCCCCAACAAACCCGATGCCATAGAGATGGCGCACTTTCTTAACTCTGAAGTGCCCATCGCTAATGCCAACGTACGCATGAACTGGTCAGCGTGTCCCAAAGGGTGCGGGGTACACGGCATAGCCGACATCGGCTTTGAAGGGTGCAAGGCAAAAGATGCTGAGGGCAACCGTGTCGATGGCATACACCTCTTTATGGGCGGCAAGATCACCCGCGAAGCCAAAGAGGCGCATATCCTCCACAAGGCACTGCCGATCGATGAAGCCAAGCACCACGTCAAGTACCTGCTGAAAACCTACGCGGCATACAAAGAGCGCGGAGAGACCTTTGAGAGTTTTGAGACACGCTTTTTCAGTAAAAACTATAGCTATCAGGCGATCGGCTTCTTTACCAAGATCAACTACATCCTCCGCGACAAACTGGGGCTGGATGTGATGTTTGAGCTTGACAAAGAGCCCAAAAGCGGACGCCGTGAGGAGTACGAACTCTTCACCTTCGGACTCAAACTCTTCAAACTCCTCACAGGAGAGAAGCGTTTTGAAGCTGTCACAGGACTCACCCCAACCCTTGCACGTCCAAGAAAGATCAAACGCGATGAAGTCACCAGACTCAACCCGAAAGTCCCGCCGAAACTCTCTGAAGTCATCTACAACATGACGCATGAGAACAAAAGCGAAAGAGCGCAGGTGTTCTCGGAGCTGCTGGTGGCGCTTAAAGAGGTGTAAATAGGGAGTAGGTAGCAGGGAGTAGTGAGCAACCGAAAGAATTAAAAGTTAAAAATTAAAAATTAAAATTTTGTGTTACTTTTGCACTTTTCGTGCAGGTTATGCAGGCACCCATATTTGCGAAGCAAGGTGCCGGAATAACCGCCCGCACGATTGCAAAAGTAACGCTTTTTTGCCTACTTTTTTCTAAAAAAAGTAGAAATAAAACATCAATATTATAGTAATGTTAAAGATTACGAAAGTATACTGGATACTTGAAGAAAGGAAACAAACCAAATGGCTGTTGAACCATTAAGCAAACACACACCATTAGAGAGCTTCATCAACCACAAGAACGACACCGGTATGCAGTGCGGCAACTACACCATCGACATCCCCGAGCTCAAACCCGGAGAGCAGTACCGTTTCCACTTCGATGCCACCGCCTGTGTGGGATGTCACTGCTGTGAAGTGGCATGTAACGAACAAAACGCCAACCCCGATGAGATCAAATGGCGGCGTGTGGGTGAGATGGAGACAGGCAGCTTCCCTGACACACTCCAGCTTTTCAACTCGATGAGCTGTAACCACTGCATCGACCCCGAGTGTCTGCGCGGCTGCCCAACTGAGAGCTACATCAAACTTGACAACGGCATTGTCTGGCACGATGACCCAAGCTGTATCGGGTGCCAGTACTGTACATGGAACTGTCCTTACGAGGTGCCTGTCTTCAACCCTGACCGCGGCATCGTCACCAAATGTCATATGTGTGTGGACAAACTCGAAGCGGGTCAGACCCCTGCGTGTGTGCAGGCGTGTCCCGGTGGTGCCATCGAGATAGAGGCGGTCAATGTGGAACAGTGGCTTGCAGAAGATATGGCAAAAGAGGGAGTCGCTCCCCACCTGCCTGACATCGAGATCACCAAACCCACCACACGCTACACCCTGCCCGAACTTCCCGAAGGTCAGGAGGTACGCCCGGCTGATGAGCACATCCTCAAGCCTGCCCATGCCGAACTGCCGCTTGTCTTTATGACGGTACTGACACAGGTATCGATGGGAGCATTTCTGGCACTCTTTTTGGGACAGTTGCTCTATTCGCTTGGATTCAACCTGCCAAAACCAAATCTTGTCATGGCGATCTTGGCATTCCTGCCTGCCGCTGTCGGACTGCCCCTTTCAGCTATGCACCTTGGACGACCAGGCAAAGCGATGAGTGCCATGAAAAACTGGAAAACCTCATGGCTTAGCCGTGAAGCGATCGCCTTGGGAGCCTACACCGGTCTGGCGACCGTTGTAGCCGGACTCTACTTTCTCAATGTCGGCGGTGCCCTTCTGCTCCTGCTTGAAGCACTCACCCTTGGTATCGGGCTCTACGGCATCTACGCACAGTCGATGATCTACCGCATCAAAGCACGTCCGAGCTGGAACCGCAAGAGTACCACCAAACGCTTCTTCGGTTCAGGCTATGTCGGCTTTCTGCTTGTCGCTACCGCCCTGCTTGCAAGCAACGGCGCACAGGGGGCGATGGTACTGCTTGCTGTTACCCTGCTTGCCGGCATGGGACAGGCACTGGTGATCTTTGAGGAGGTGATGTTCTACCGCCATCTGGATAAAGAAGACCCGCTCTACTACCAGTACAACCGAAGCCGCATCCTGCTGCAAGAACACTTTGGCAGCATCAAGAAGTTTAGAGTCTATTCATTGGCAGCCTTTGGGCTGGCACTGCCGCTGCTTGCCATCCTCTTTACCGCCAGTGGTTTGGCAGGTTTGGCGATAGCCACACTTGTAGTTTCCACACTCGGTGCTTTGGCATCTGAACTTGCCGGGCGATACCTCTTCTACCGCACCGTGGTACCATTGGGACTTGCAGGGAACTTCTTTGCGGGGAATCAGAGACATTGAAGTCAGGGAGTAGGTGGTAGGGAGCAGGGAGCATTTCGGTAGCGTTCAGTGATGAGCGCTGAGCGTTTAGTGTTTAGCGTTAAGAGAACAGCGTGTTTTCTTAATATTGAACATTGATTATGTAACTTCCGTTGTCACTTCTGCACTCTTTGTGCAGATGCTGTTGCGCCCATATGTGCGAAGCACGGCGCATAAAGCATCGCCCGCACAATTGCAGAAGTGACGCTTTTTGCCTACTTTTTCTAAAAAAGTAGGAAAGAGACACAAAACGGTAATGTATGATTGAACTATCATAGGGGTATCTCTTGTGGCTACCCTCAATATGGAGAATAATATGAGTCTCATAGACAAAGCAAAAAACTTTCTCGGCTTCGACATCAAA
>JALVGO010000247.1:0-1818 GCA_027029065.1 Sulfurovum sp. | reverse complement strand
CCACGCTCTGATCTGGCACTTATCAACGGGCTGTGCTACATCATCATGGAACAGGGATGGGAGGATGAAAACTTCATCAAAACGCGTACCAACGGCTACAGAGAATTTAAAAAACACATCATGGAGAACTACCCTCCACAGGAGGTTGCCAACATTACAGGCATCGATGTCAAGACACTCTATGAGCTTGCACGTGTTTACGCCGGTGCCGATGCTGCCATGAGTGCCTGGACGATGGGTGTCAACCAAAGCTCCATCGGAACAGACACCGTCTCTGCCATCTGCAACCTTGCACTCATCACCGGCAACCTTGGCAAAGAGGGAGCTTCACCCATGTCCATCACCGGACAGTGCAACGCCATGGGTACACGCGAGTTTGGCTTTACCTCATCCATCCCCGGTTACCGCAACTACACCAGTGAAAGTGACAGAAGAGAGTTTGCCAAGATCATCGGCGTACCTGAAGAGCTCATCCCCACTGCAAGCGGCTACGCCTACCCGCAGATCATCGATGCGATCAACCGCGGCGAGATCAAGGCGCTCTGGGTCGTTGCCACCAACCCGCTGGTAAGCTACCCTGATCAAAACGGGCTTAGAGAAGCGCTTAACAAACTTGACCTGCTTGTGGTACAGGATGCCTTCATGTCCGATACGGCACAGATCGCCGATGTTGTCTTTGCTGCAGCAACATGGAGCGAAAAGGAAGGCTGCTACACCAACTCAGAGCGCCGCTGCAACTATGCCAAAAAAGCCATAGAACCCCTTGAAGATAGCAAGGCAGACTTCTACATCGTTAAGGAGTTCTCCAAATATTTCGGCGACAAACACGACCTGCTCTTCAAAAATCTCAACACCCCGAAAGATGCCTTTGAGGAGATCAAACGTATCAGCAAAGGCAGACTCTGCGACTACAGCGGCATGAGCTACGAGCTCATTGAAGAGCTTGGCGGCATCCAGTGGCCATGCAATGAAAAGGCCCCCAAAGGCACCAAACGCCTCTACACAGAAGAGATGCCATGCCCTACCCCTGACGGCAAAGCACAACTGCTTCCGGTAGAGTGGGTACCACTGAGTGAAATGCAGTGTAAAGGACTGCCGCTGATGCTTAACACCGGACGAACAGTAGAACAGTTCCATACCCGTACCAAGACCGGTACCATCGGCATCCTCGATGCACTGGCACCCGAAGCATGGGTAGACATCAGTCCCAAAGATGCTGCCAAACTCAAAGTCAAAAGCGGAGACCGCATCGCCATCTCAGGCAGCCGCGGACGTGTGGATGATGTCATCGTCAAAGTGAGCGAAACGGTCAGAGAGGGCAACATCTTCGTACCGTTCCATTTCAACGAACAGCTTATCAATGCCGTTACCATCCCTGAGTTCGACCCCAAATCATTTGAACCAAACTACAAACAGTGTGCCGTGCAGCTGCATTCTGAAGCGGTACCGGAAGGCATCGTCTATGAAGAGTTGGAGATAAGCGGCTACCTTGAGAATGTCAAGGTGTATGAAGAGGAGACAGAGACTGCCAAGGCACATCATACAGCCTAAGTAGTCTCGAAATCTTTTGACAGAGAGAAGCAGAAGTCTAAAATTTGATTTGGAAAGTTGTATGGATAATATTGCTCCGGCTCTCTGTCGTTACCGACCATAATACGCCATCACACTTGCCTTGGCGATGGTATGTGCATTGATCATAAAGCCCGCAACGGGATCGTTGGTATCGGGCTTGAGGTCAAGTTTTGGCACATCGAGTGCATAGACGGTAAAGATATAGCGATGTGGTTTGTCCCCTTTGGGCGGGCAGGCGCCGCCGAA
>JALVGO010000246.1 GCA_027029065.1 Sulfurovum sp. | reverse complement strand
CTTTTGGGTTTCGCGGGATGTGTGCGGATGAGATTGTACTTGGGTACAAAGTGGAGGTGTAGGATGGTTGCAATGTTACTTTGTTTGTCAGGTATGATGTGTGGAAGTGATTGTATGGTAAGCTACCGCCATAAGATAATGATATACAAGGATTGCCGATGAAACTGGAAAATATCGTCCCATGGGGACGGAGCAAAAAAGAGTATATGGAGATGTTTAACCTTGGCAAAGAGGATGTGCTGCACAAGCGCATTCTCGGCTGCGGTGACGGACCGAGCAGTTTCAATACTGAAGTGGATTATGATGGTGGGAGAGTGGTCTCCATCGATCCGCTCTATGCCTACACGAAACAGCAGATCATGCAGCGCATCGATGAGGTGGCCGAAGAGGTTATGACACAGGTGCGTGCCAATGCGGACAATTTTGTCTGGAAGAACATCCCCGATGTGGAGTCTCTGGAGCATATACGCATCGAGGCGATGATGGAGTTTTTGATGGATTATGAAGAGGGTTTGGAGGAGGGGCGTTACATTGCCGCCGAACTTCCCGAGCTTCCCTTTGAGGATGACAGCTTCGATATGGCGCTTTGCTCGCATCTGCTCTTTCTCTATAGCGATTATCTCGATGAAACGTTTCATAAAGCATCTATTGATGAGATGCTGAGGGTGGCCAAAGAGGTGCGTATCTTTCCGCTGCTGACACTGGAGAACAAGCCCTCGCCGCATCTTGAGCCGGTGATAGATCATTTGCGAAGCAACGGATGCAAAGCAGAGGTGCTTAAAACGGGCTATGAGTTTCAAAAGGGAGCCAATGAGATGCTTCAGATCAGTCGATAAACTCTACCACCTCTTCAAAGGGTAGGCGTAACTGCTTGCTTTGCGGGTTGACACGGTAGCCAAATGCGGTGATGACCGCTATCTGGTACTGTGTTGTATCAATCTCAAGCAGGGCTTCTACCTTCTCCTTTTCAAACCCTTCGATGGGGCATGAGTCTATTTTTTCATATGCAGCAGCCGTCATCATGTTTGCCAGTGCAATGTAACACTGCCTTGCTGTCCAGCAGTAGGTCTTCTCATCAGTCGAGAGTGTATCGGCAAGAAAGTTGCCGTAGAGGTCGATGTAGGCATCTATCTTTTCAGGCGGCAGCGGGCGTCTGGCAAACCGTTTTTGCGGAATACCGCTTTGGGGTCTGACACTCTCAATGGCTGCCAATATGATAACCAGATGCGAACAGGTGGTAATCTGCGGCTGATTCCAGCACAGCGGTCTGAGTTTTTCTTTGAGCGCATCGTTGCTTACGACCAGAAACTTCCACGGCTCCATTCCAAAAGAAGAGGGTGAGGTGCGTCCTGCTTCGAGAATATAACGCATGGTCTCATCGGGGATGGTTTTGGTCTCATCAAACAGTTTGCAGGCGTGTCGAAACTGCATCGCTTGGGTAAAGTGGTTTTGCAGCATGGGATATCCTTTTGTATTGTCTATATCAATATTACCGCACCAACCAAATACCTGAAACTTTGAGAAAACGAGACGGGGCAAGATGTGCGTGAAAAAATCTGAAGGACTACCCGTAGGTAATTCAAAGATTTTTTTACGTGCAGATTGTCCCGTATCGTTCTCCCCGAAGGGTGTAGCACTTTCGTCCATACTCTGCGTTAGATTTTCTTGAATTCGCTTTGGCGAGTCCTACAAAAATCTGCCTTGATTATGAACGAAATTGCTGCATCAAAGTTTAAGGTATTTAGTTGGTGCGGTAATAGTATATTAAAAAAGAAATAAAATGAAGCTATTTGACAATAATTAAAAAAATAGATACAATTTTTTAAAATAATTAAAAAAAGGAAGCCTTTTGACACACTGTCCGCTTTGTAAAGAGCCGCTTGCTGTTGCCACCTTTGCCTGTCATGGCTGTAAGACGGAGTATAGCGGTGATTTCGTTTTACCGCGTCTGGCGCGTCTTGGTAAAGAGGAACGCGATCTAGCCGAGGCGCTGATCCTGCACGGCGGCAATCTCAAGGAGATGGCACAGGCACTTCAGGTGAGCTACCCTACACTCAAAAAACGCCTTACGGCACTTTCTCTTTCGCTGCAGGCGCTTAAGCAGGCGGACGAATCGGAGATCGAGCGGATATTGACCGCTATGGAGGAGGGGCGCATGGGCGCTAAAGAGGGTGTCAAACGGATTCGGGAGATCAACGGTGAATTATGAAGCGCGTATTGCTGCACTCAGGGCGAAAGGGATACTGGACGAAGAGGATGCAACAGCACTGCAAAGCACACTCCACAAGAAGCTAACCGCACTGCCGAAAAAGCGAAGCTATACGCTTGAGATGATAGGCATCGTGCTATTGGGAGCGATTGTGTCGTATCTTGTGTTGCACATTGGAATGGTAGAGAGTTCCGAGAGTGTCGAAAATGTAAGTAAAACACTCAACGCTTCTCGTGCCGGGGTGAGTGCTTCTCATTCGTTTTTGCTGCTTTTGGCAGGTTTGTTAGCTGCGGTACTTCTTGGATTGTACGGATTGGTGCACCGTTACTACAATCTGTTGTGGCGTATAGAAGAGGAGATGATTGCTACAGGTGCGTTGATCGCTGATTTGGAAGTGAGGCAGTCGGATATGGATAAGAAGCTGCAAAATCTGGCATCACAACAAGAAGATCGTAAAGGCAAAACAACCAAAACTGCGATGGAGATCACCAAAATACTTGACAGTGAACTTGGGGAGATGCAACGCTACTACGCCGCTTTACAGGCAGAGTGTCGTCAAAAACGCAGAGCGTTTCCCTATACTCTTGCGGCAATGGCGGGCAAGCTGCCAGAGTGTCAATAAACTCGGATAAAAGGAGGAGAAATGGAACAAGGAAAGGGGCTAAAAGGGTATCTACTGATTGTATTAGCGGTATTATTGTTAGGTATGATCGGATGGTTTTTGCTAAGTTACAATGTGCTGGTTGCCAAAGAGGAACAGGTTAAGACGGCATGGTCGCAGGTGGAGAGCAATCTGCAACGCAAGATTGACCTGCTGCCAAATCTGGTCAAAACAGTCAAACGATACGCTGCACACGAAAAAGAGGTCTATACGCAGATTGCCGCACTCAGATCACAAGCTGACAAGATATTGGGACAGTCTCATGGTGTTGCAGTAGAGACAGAAAAGATGGCGGCGATTCAAAAGCAGTTGAATGCTGCGACCGCAAAGCTTTTTGCAGTAGCAGAGAACTATCCGGAACTTCGCTCATCCGAGCAGTTTTTACAGCTGCAGTCGCAGATAGAGGGAGCAGAGAACCGTATCAACATCACCCGTATGCAGTTTAACGAAGCGGTAGGAGAGTACAACGCCTATTTGCGCCATATCCCCGCCAACATCATCGCCGCACTTGGAGGTTTCAAGCCAAAGGCCTACTTCAAAGCCGATGAGACGGCACACAAAACATTCAAACTGGAGATATAATGAGACGATTTTTTCTATTTGCGGTATTGGGCTTGACACTTTTGTTTACGGAGGGTTGCGACAAAAAAGAAAAAAGTATTCAGGAGCGTGCCGCGGCGCAGAAAAATGTCATTATCGACGATGCCTATGTGCTGCTGGACAATGAAAAAGTGATGAAGATGTACCGAGAGTACAATGAAAATCTCCTTGATGAATACGATATAGACTTTCGTGTTGTGACCACAGCCAATGAAGAGGATATCGATACCTTTGCCAACAAGCAGTTTGCCAAACTGCAGCAAGAGAGTCGAAGCAAGAGCGGCAAGGCGCTGCTGCTGGTGATCAACACGCTGCAAGACAAGGTGCGTCTGGAGGTGTCGCAGGCACTGGAGCCGGTCTTTACCGATGCGTTTGTCTCCTACATCGAACGCAAGGGATTCGTACCCTACTTCAGAGACTACAAGATCGCCGACGGAGTCTATATGGCAACAGAGCTGGTGCACGACCGCGCCACTGAAGCGGCAGCGGGTAAGGAGTTTGTGCCGCCGATGGCAAGCAGATCGATCGGTGGTGGCGCGAAGACCAAAGCGCATATCGGCATTGCCGATCCTGATGCCAAAAAAGGGAAAAATGTTGTTGCCAAGACCACGGATACACCTATAGAGGTGATGGAGCGCTACCTCAAAGCCCTCAAAGCACATAATAAAAATCCAAATCTTGATATTTTTACCGATACTACCAAAGCTTTTTTTAATAAGTTGACAGTAACAGAAATCAATCAAAACAATGAAATTCGATTCATTACTCAGTGCAAATCGCACTATGAAACACTTTATGATACAACAAATACACATGCAGTAATTGCTGTGCGTCCTTATGATAAATACCGTACCTGTTCTCCTTATTTCTTTAAAAAAGAGGAAGGAAAATGGAAACTCGATATTGCCACCATGGCACAGATACTGCGCTTTAATACAAAAATGGAAGTTCATTTCGATAAACAAAAACGGTTGCAAAAGGAAGGGAAATATTATGCGTTTGCGTTTGACGGGTATTGGTTGAATAAAAATGGATATCCTTATAAATATGATAAGGTAAAAGAAAAATGGAAAAAGTACCGCTGGAAATATACCTGTGACGGCTACTACCATCCCGGAGATAAAAAAGAAGATATGCGTTGCTGGATACGGTATGCATTGCCGGGAGGACCTGCCAATGTACGCCTCGGTCTTGAAGGTGGTGATAAAATCTATGGATTTGGTGAAGGTGCCGAACGTAAAGAGAATGTAACGATCGATGCCTTTATAGACTACCTGAACAGTGTGCCAAGTGGAGAGGTGGCGACTGTTGTTGTAGAGCATTATTTCCTTAATGGCAAGGAGACACACAATTTTGATGCGATCCTTGACCCCAATGTCGAAGTGCGTTACGAGACACGGCAGGGGATTGCACCGTAGGAAAAGATATGGCAGATAAAAAGAAACCATCCATCTACTACAGATTCACCGCAGTGATCGTCTCTGCCTTGATCGGCACCTTTGTCGTGCCTATTGTCGTGCTTGTGGTTGTGGGCGGTTTGACATTTGAGGAGATAGGGAACTATGCGATAGGCGGGGCGGTGTTGTTTGCTATGCTTGGTTTTCTGTTTCCGAAGCCTATGGAGAAGGTACTTTTTGTGCTGACGCTGTTTCAATAGAAGTGAAGGAAAAAAATGACAGTTGAAAACACCTTTGGCATTATCGCGATAGCGATACTTTTTATCTATGTTATGCCACTCTTGCAGTTTTTGACACTGCTGTACTACTCGTTTCGATATGCGGACTTTCAAGAGATAGATAAAGAAGAGGTCGAACCGTCTGTCTTGGAGATACTAAAACCCTCGGAAGATTTTTTGCTTGCCAAGGGGTTTGGGTATGTCGCGATGGTGAAGCACCAAAGTCCGATCGTAGGCAATACCCAGACATACCATATCGCCTACTACTACAACGATGCCAACGGGGTGCACGCCTTTGTCAGGACGCAGCCGCATAGGGGCGCATTGGAGCCTGTGACGATAAGCTACAAGGCATACTATCGCGACGGTACGCAGCTTGTGACAGTAAACGGTATGAAGCATTTTATGCAGGTCGTGCCCGAAAATGTCGTGCTATACGATCACTATCTGACAGACAACGAAGCGATCTATCGCGCACATCTTGATGCGATGGAAAAGATGGAGGCGGATATAGTGCGTGAGCCGATAAACGAGGAAGTGATTGCTTCTCTTTTGGCCAAAGAGGATAGGGCGTTTATCGAAAGCTTGCAAAAAGCGGGTATTGTCAAAACAACCAAAGAGGGGTATCGGTTTCGCTTCTCCTTGGCGACCTGGAGGTTTGCCAAAGAGGCTGTCAAAGGGCAGACGCGCTATGCCAAAGCGCTAAAGGAGCGCAAAGAGAATAGTTCTTTGACAAGTGAAGGGGAAACGCATGCTCTGAAAGTACAGCTTGAGGAGATGGACAAACCGCGCGGCAAAAGCAATCGGCTTTTGTGGTTTGGTATCTCTGCGGTTGCCTTTACGGCGCTTTTTGCGCTACTGGGGTTCTCTTTTGAAGATATCGGGATTTTGATCGTGGTGCTGTTCATCCATGAGCTGGGTCACTTCTTGGCGATGCGACTTTTTGGCTACACCGATACCCATATCCTCTTTGTGCCTTTCGGTGCCGTGGCGATGGGCAAAAAGGCGTACAGAAAGGCATGGCAGGAGTATATCGTCTTTTTAGCCGGACCGCTTCCGGGCATCGTTATCGGTGCAGGATTGATCGCTTGGCTACTGTTGCATCATCAAAACATTGTATCGGAGCGGCAGCCTCTTTTTATGTTTGCGCTGATGAGCCTCATTATCAACTATATCAATCTACTTCCCATCTATCCGCTTGACGGTGGTCGCATCTTGCAGTTGCTGCTGCTTGCGCGTTATCCCAAAGGGCAGTTTTATTTCTATATGGCGGGGTTGGCGGTGCTGACCGTAGCGATGGTGTGGCTGCAAGATCCCGTTTTGCTTATCTTTGTGGGGATCATAGCGCTCGGGGTGAAGCAGAGTTGGCGTGTGTCGCGCTTTATGAGCCGACTCTATGCCAAGTACGGCCCTGGGAATCCCGGTAAAGATACCGTCATCAAAGAGATCGTCCATGACGAAACACTGCAAAAAGAGCCGCTAAGCACCAAAGCAAATATCGCCAAACAGGTTGTCTATATCATCCAAACCTCTAGACCCAGCAAGTGGTTTGTGGCGTTGGCATTGGCGTTTTATCTGCTGCTGTTTGCGGCGCCTTTGGCTCTGGTCGTGCCCGATCGTTTGCTTCCCGCTTATACTTCCGAGTATGACAAGCTTCCCGAAAAAGCGCAAAAAGAGATGGATGCCTTCTATGCAAAAGTCAACACCCTAAAAGGTTTGACCCAAAAACCCGATGAGAACTATACCCTGCAAGCGTCAATGGTGACCATCGAACCTTATCTTTACGATACGGCTATCGTTAGAATGGTAGGCAAACCGCTGGCTGTTTCAGCTGACACCAATCTATCGGAAATCCCCAAGCCTTTGCAGCAGATTTATGCGTGGCATAATGGGATTACCGAACTTTTGCCAACATCCGATCTGCTGTCGCTCAAGCAGATGCAAGAGGACTACAAAGCATATCTGACCGATATGCGGCAGCAGTATGAGGATGCAAACTATACGACACCCTACAGGGTGTTTATCCGTGAGGGCGGCTATGACGGTTTGGCATACCATCTTGCAAAAGAGGGGATCTATAGCGACTATCCGTATGATACCGATACAACACCTCTCAAACGCTACTACAGCTTCAACCACCTACTAAAACTCACTGCAGAAGCCTATAAAAGAGGAATATATTATACCGGGTATGACGGGTTGGAGGAGGACAAGGCAAGGTATGCCGCACTCAAGCGGGAGTATCTCTCCAAGGAGGATAAAGTGCGGTACGAAAAACTGCTGCATTACCTGCAAATGCGCGCCGAAGTGTGGGCGGATGTGCCGTATGCATACCTCAAAAAAGAGCTGATACGCGAACTTGCAAAGACGCACGATGGAGCGATGCTCCCGTATATCGAACGCTATTTGCACGACAAAGAGAAGTCCGTCCGCCAACAGGCGGCACACTCTCTTGGTGTGCTGGGAGACCGCAATGCGATACCGCTGCTTGCGGCGCAACTCGATGAGGATCCGATGCACTGTAGAGGGTGTGCGCTGTCTGGACTGCGCTATCTTGTCAACAAAAACGATACGGTACTTTTGAAAAAGATCTACCCTTTGCTCTCCGAGAAAAAAATGTGGATACGGCGCAACGCCTACCGCGTCATCGGACGCATCGGCAGCCCTTCGTCACTGCCCATACTCAAAGCGCATTTTGACAAAGAAAAGCCCGCCTGCAAACTGGCGATCGTCGAAGCTTTCGGTCGTATCGGAGATAAAGAGGTACTGCCTTTGCTTGAAGCCTATCTGCAAGAGATAGAGAAGATGGACTTTTCTGTAAGTTACGAGGGCAGAAACCGTGCGAACAATCCTCACCCGTTTATGCTGAAAATGGAGACAAAGAGGGCGATA